>NZ_JASPIX010000001.1:0-432296 GCF_030229735.1 Corynebacterium sp. MSK074 | reverse complement strand
CAAGCCATCAACCAACTAGCCGTGGCTTACCCCAACCGATTCGCGGATTACTTGTAAACCAAGCCCCCGCACACAAAGAAACGGACACTCTCATTTTTGGGCTTGGTTTTGAGCTCTTCTCCATTTTTAAAGCATGGAGGATCGATGTCTCGACACATCGCTTTTCGCCATCTCTGGGCAGTTTTAGCCTCACGGCTTTCTGCCGGATCGATGTGGTGAGACATCTGAGCTGGTGGAACCGGAACGATCTCATGAGACATGCGGAACGATCTCGCCGAACCAGACACCCCCTCGGGCACAACGGACCGGCGGTTACCACTAAGGTAGCCGCCGGATTTTTCTATTCAGTACTCCCACAAGGACTACGATCTCCCCCATGACCACATTTTTGAGTTGGGCGCGCAGCTTCGGCCAGTTCCTCATGTCGCTCGCCCAGTCCGCCTGGCGGTCAATTCTCCAGTGGTCGATGCGTCGTTGGGTAGCCGTCCTCGCCGCTATCGCCACCGGCGCGATACTCTTTTACTTCTTTGATCTGCCGAACGTGTCCCAGCTTCGCGTCGCCTCCACCCGCTATGGTGCGTGGTTTCCTCTCCTTTTTATCCTAGGTTATGTCATATTTACGCAGCTTCCATTTCCTCGGACGTTGTGGACAGTAGCCGCAGGAATACTTTTTGGCCCATGGAAGGGCCTCGCCCTCTCCTTGTGCGCCTTGACGGTGTCAGCGACCCTCTCGCTCCTCATCGTCCGCACGCTCCTCGGAGACTGGATCCGGCCGCACCTAACCCACCCAGCAGTGTTTAAAATCAATGCCCACTTAGAGCGGCGCGGCTGGCTGGCCATCGCTTCGCTGCGGATGGTGGCCGGCGTCCCCTTCAGCCTCCTGAATTATGTTGCCGCACTAACACCCGTGAAGCTTAGCCACTTCACCGTGGCCACTCTCCTCGGTTCCGTCCCAACTACTGCCCTCGGCGTCTTCTTCGGCGATGCCCTCACCGGCCACACCTCGCCCAGCATCATTGTTGCCATGGTAGCTTTTGCCGCCATCGGTATGGGCGGGCTGTATATGGATTCACGTCTACCCACTCGCCCATAAGTCAAGTACGAGCGGTAGACTAATTCGCAATTGGTTCCTTAAGGAGGATTTTCTGTGCTTGCTGTCCACGCTCGCTACCGGGGCCGCTCCGTGCGTCGCGCAGAGTTGGTCCAACGCTCCGCAACGGCTCTATCCACCCTCAATGGTGTGGGCGAGTTCCACGTGCTCGGCGTGGAAGATATTTGCGCCGTAGTTGATTCAGCAACTGCCGTGTGCGACGTGGTCATGGCTTTGCTTGCCGACGGCGACTGGGCCATCGGCATCGGCATTAGTCCCGGAAACCAAGAAGATGAGGAAGGCGCGCGCCAGGTAGCAACCGCCGCATTGCGGAAGTCCGCCCGCATGGGGCAGGTCTACGCCAAACTCAATAAACGCGGCCGCGCTTCGGAGGCGAGCGATATCGCGGCCACCTTTGCCCTACTTGGGTACGTTCTCCACAAGCGCACCATCGAAGGCCGCGAAGCAACCTCGCTTGTCCGCGCAGGGCTCAACCAGAATGAGGCCGCCGAAGAGCTAGGAATTTCCAAGCAAGCCATGTCGCAACGCCTCCAAGCGGCCGGCTGGAGCGCGGAAATGGCGGGGTGGCAGTTGGCCGTCAACCTCATTGAACGCGCCAACCTTGCCCACCCCTAGAGCAAATCAGATTTGCTCAACTCAGGTGT
This sequence comes from Corynebacterium sp. MSK074, assembly GCF_030229735.1. NCBI lineage: Bacteria > Bacillati > Actinomycetota > Actinomycetes > Mycobacteriales > Corynebacteriaceae > Corynebacterium > Corynebacterium sp. MSK074. The sequence continues at coordinate 430,541 of NZ_JASPIX010000001.1, read as the reverse complement.
AGTAACGAAGTCCACGAGGCGCTCCACGGCGCCGATTAGGCTGGAGTCTAGGTCGCGGAAGGAATGTACGGCGTTATAGACATGACGCCACCCATCCTTCGGGTCGCTCCACCCTACGCGGCGGCAAATACCGGTCTTCCAATCCTCGCCGTAGGGAACATCTGGCCATTCGCGCAGGCCTACGCGCTGTGGCTTTACCGCCGCCCAGATATCGATGAAGGGGTGTCCAGTTACCAGGACATGCTCTCCCACGGTTTCCGTTAATCGGGTTTCTTTGGAGCCTTGAACCAAGTGATCCGCCAATACTCCGACCCTGCGGCCTGGCCCTGGCTGAAACTCTGCGAGGCGCGCCTCCAAGTTGTCCAAACCCTCGAGGTATTCGACTACCACACCTTCCACACGCAGGTCGTGGCCCCACACTTTTTCTACGATGGCAGCATCGTGCACGCCTTCGACCCAAATGCGGGAAGGAGCGGCGACCTTAGCTTCCACGTTCTCTACGCGGCGGGAGCCGGAGTTGGACTTACGAGGAGCCTGCTTTTCGACGTACCGGGTAAGCGTCACAGGTTTTCCTTCCACCAGGAATCCGCCTTTAACCAGGTTAAAGACCCGTTCTACGCCGTGGCGATCCTCAAGGCGTACCACCTCACCGAAAACGGTTTTATCCACGCCCATAACAGCGCCCACAAAGTCGTCGCCGCGCACTTCCACTACCATTCCGGGCTCGGCTGGCACTTCTGGATACTGGCGCGGCTTCGACCGCGAGTGGCCAGCAAAAATATCTCCGCCATAAGGATCAAAACTCATGGCCCGTTAGTCTATCTACTAGACTGGCTCGCCATGGATATGCGCGCCGAAGTATGGTCACCTTTACAAAACACTGCCGTATGGCTTGGCTCGTGGCTGTGGGGACATGAAACCACCGATGACCTACTGGACGCGCTTACTGAACTAGGCGGACGTCCAGAATGCTGGGACGAATCCCCCTTCGTCGATCTATTAGCCATGCTGCGCGCGGAGACCACCGAGCTCACCGCTCATCGCGGTGTACGTGCAGAGCCTATTGTGCGTCTCGCACTGTCCGGGCCAGGCGAGCCGCCCGCATTGCCTGCAGGATCGGAGTCCTATCGCGCGGCCGCACAAAGTTCTGCCGGAGCAATCATAGTTCGTACCAATGATCCCTTGCGTAACTTAGTCCTCGTACCCCACATTCGCCACAGCCATACTGCGTGGCAAGTGGTCGTCGAAAAGCAGCAACTCCCCGCGCCCGCCTGGCTAAGCCCCGGTGAAGCCGACGCACTCCTCTCTCAAGCAACCAATGAGTCCGCCGATCTCATCGCCGCAACTGGGTATAGCACCGAGGCCTTGCCCAGCCCACGCCTCACCGTGGGAACCCTGAGCGACTTCTATGACACACCTGGTCTTCCCCACTCAACGCCAGCTCGAGCAGCCAAACTCTTTGCCCGGGCCGACCGAGTAGCCGCGATCATCGAAACCGTCACTGACCGCATCAATGACCACAGCCTTGATCCACAATTGCTTCGCTTGTGGCGCCACATCCGCCAGGCCCGCATGACGGGCGTGTCTTATGCGCTTGGAGAATTTGCCCGTTAACGGGACCAGATATCGCAGCACCCCGCTGCACACGGAGCACCATTGACTGTGCACCCTTGCACCGTCACGCTCCCGCTGGTCTCCCACTCGCGGCCTTGCTCTAGTTCATCGATGAGATCAACCACCATCTCCGCAAACCTTGGAGTCGGACCCGCTGTCCGGGTGCGCAGAACTTTGACACCCATCTCGTCTGCCGCCTTCTGCAGCTCGGAATCGAGATCCCAGATGACCTCCATATGGTCTGAGATGAAGCCAATCGGACACACCACTACCGTGTCCACGCCTTCGTTGTTATGGATGTTGGTGGTGTGGTCAACAATGTCTGGCTCGAGCCACGGAGTGCGTGGATTGCCCGAACGTGACTGCCATACAAGGTCATAGTCAGAAATACCGGCTTGTGCGGCCACCAACCGCGACGCCTCTGCCACCTGGCGGGAGTAAAGGTTTTTATCGCCTTCCGCGCCGCCCACATTATCGTGCGCGACGGGAACCGAATGGGCGGTAAACAGCAAGCGAGTGGATTCCTTCTTTTCTTCCGGAACCTGTCCCCAGACCTCTGTGACAGCGGCTGCCATTTCGGCCACGAACTTCGGATGATCGAAGAATTGGCGAATCTTAGTAAATTCAATGTCCAGCAAACCCTGCTCCGCCAGATGCTCGCGCATCTGCTGAATGTCCTCATCATATTGCCGGCATGCGGAGTACCCACCCCATGCAGAAGTAGCGAAGACAGCTACCTTTCGCACTCCGTCCTGAGACATCTTCTCCGCAGTCTCGCTGGCAAAGGGATGCCAATTTCGATTGCCAAAGTAGACCGGTAGATTATGTCCGCGTTTTTTCAGCTCCCCTTCGACATGTTCGATGATTTCGCGGTTAAGTGCATTGAGCGGACTTACCCCTCCGAAGTGGTAATAGTGCTCGCCCACCACTTCTAGCCGCTCGCGAGGGATACCTCGACCTCGGGTAACGTTCTCCAAAAAAGGAACGACCTCCTCGTTTCCTTCCGGGCCACCGAAAGAAAGAACGAGGAGGGCGTCGAAGTTTTGGGCATTCTGTTGTGCGTCAGTCATACCCTAAACCATACCAACCAAAAGTTGGAGATTAGAGAAGGCGCACGACATCCGGAGTTGCGCCACCCCAGCGTACTGGGACTACTGAAACAGTCTGACCAGACTGTGGCGCTTCAATCATTTGGCCGTCGCCTAGGTAGATAGCTACGTGCTGGCTTCCACCAGCTCCGTAGAAGATAAGGTCACCGCGCTGTGCATTCGCGCGAGGAACCTTCTTGCCCTGCTGGTACTGCGCACCAGTGTAGTGAGGAAGGTCCAGGCCGGCTGCCGCGTAGGCGTACTTGACTAGCCCCGAGCAATCGAAGCCAGACTGACCGAAGTCACCGAAGGAATCAGCCACGCCACCATCGCGAAGCCCACCAGTAGGACCATTATTATCGCCGCCACCCCACACATAAGGGACGCCGACCTGAGACTCAGCGCGAGAAATTACGGCCTCAATCTGAGCGTCTCGGCCCGCGTCTGCACTCGTGGTGGTTTCCTCGGACTCAGTTACCTCATCCAACTCGGGAGCATCAACACTGGCGGCAGGTGCAGTGTTCGGACTGCCCAAACCAAGCAAGTCAGATGAACCTTGCATGAGGGTACGCACATCGTCCTCATCAACCGCCGCGGCAATATCATTCGCAAGTCCGAGCGCATCGTTCACAGAGGACCCAGTGCCGAAATCGACGTTCTGGAACGTCGGAGTAGCACCCTTGTTGAGGGCGTTTTCAAAGTCCGCCTCTGGAGCAGTCTTCTCCTGCTCAGCAACGGATGGTTCCTCCGGGTTCTCTGCAACGTCCGTGCCGCCCGTAACCTCAGGCGTTCCACCCTCTACCACCTCATCAGTAAAGGTCTGAGACTTGTCTCCTGTAGTCAAGTCTTGAGGGTTGACAGAAAATGTATCGGTAGAATTCTCAGAATCAAGATTGGTTACTTGATTTAGGGCCGCCGGAAGAGAATCCTGCTGCGAGAGCTGTACCCCGTTTGCTTCCTCCCCCTGGGACGTAGCCTGCTGCTGGCGGGCAAAAGTGGCTTCCGCAAACCTTTGGGTAGCGTTTAGCCGCGCTTCATTCTGGGCCAGCTCTCGGCGCTCCTGCGCAACACGATTCTCGGCTTCTCGCTTTTCCTCGCCCGCCTGGCGCAGCTCATCTTCCAAGCTGGCAACATACTCTTCGTTAGTACCCGGCTCGACGTTCACTTGTTCCAATTGGGTTCGAATCTGAGCAATACGGTCTTCCGCTCCGGAAACATCTGCTTCCGCGCGACCTAGCTCTGCCCGGGACTCCTCTACATCACCCTGCAGTGAATCCGCGTTGGTAACTGCACGGTCAATTGCTACGTGGTCTGACTCTTGGTCCTGGACCGTACCTGGGTTTGGCGTCGATACTTCATCGGCGCTCGCTGGGGCTACGGTGGAAAGTGTTGAAATGGCTGCAGTACCTGCTACTGCAGCAATGAAAGCGCGAACATGTCGAATGCGCGGAAGGCGGATGGTGGCCACTGAAATACTCCTAGTCTGGGCCCACTCTGCTCCTTTAGTGAGAGTCCACGAAGACATCCGGGCATAGGAATGCCCGGGCTCCCCGCCTGCATATTTCGCACAAACACAGGCGTTATCGCATGCCTTATTGAGCAGCCTAGAGAATCGCCTCGAGTAGATATCAATAGATACGCGAAGCGAACCCCTGGTGCCCGCAGACACTAGAGCGGTAATTGTTGATGGACTGCCTACATTGGCTGAGACTTCACTCCGGGTGTGCTCTTTCGATGGACCCTCAGCAGACTTAGGGCTTTCATGTTGGAACTAGAGAGAGTTAAGGACGATTGCTGCGCCGTTACTGGACGACTCAAACCGCTACTGTTTCCCCAACAACAGCGATATACAGACAACTTGCACTCTGGCAAGAGAGCCTAAAGGTCTACTTGCGTGAGTCCGACAAGTCGGCCACAAATGGTCTACAACTATTCTCTGTTCAAACAAATTCCCACGACTGCGAAATCCACTTCCATTCTTGCGCTGCGCGCGACATACGCTCCAGGATGCGTCTAACAACCCGCGATTCCGTATGCCCCGATCACGTCTTCGTTGCACTGAGCACCGTGAGAACTGCTCTACGGGTTCTGGCAGACCTCGCCGCGGCGCCGGACCGGAATCCAAAAGGTCTAGCCTTTTAGTACTACCGAGCCGTCGAGGGCAAGCAGCCACAAACCATGAACAGGCCGCACGAGGCTGACCCTTGTGGAGTGATTCGGCGTTCCCAAACCCTGTCCCTATGGACCTCTTCGTGCGCACCTTCTGTGCCAACAGGCTTTCAGCCTTAGCCATATAAAGGTTCGCACCAAAATTTCCACACGGTGGAGTTCTAATGAACGCGTCTCACCTCATAAACGGAAGGTGGGTTGATGTGTAATTTTTTCGAACATTGCAATCGCTCAAGTTCTTTGCCTGCGTCCCCAATCACTTTCGATTGGTCCCAGTTCATTGACTTCCAAGAACGGCCACTCGACGTTCTAACCTTCGCTCGAGGCGTGCTTCCCCACATACCCGTGCGAGTTCTCTCGTGACAGTCAAGGCTAAGCCCATGAACCCAGGAAGCAAGAAATGTCTCCTGAGTCGACAACCGAACCTTACGTCACGACACGCCCGTTTCGCACAATTTTCCCGCAATTCACGTGAGTCAAGTTAATTCACATGACTCAACATATGCACCTAACCTGCAATGATTTTGTTACCATCCCGTTATTGTGACTTTAATCACTAGCCAACCAGAGTTCCATACGCTCTACCGGCCCCCAGCTCGACCACAACTAGGACAACAGAGCCACTCCCCCACCGGATGTCAACCCCTAAGAATTTACTTTGACCACTCCCCCGCCCCATTCACGGCCCCCAATTAGGTACCAGGTTCAAGCTAAGCCCAGACCGAACTTCTGCCTCCCCGATCAACAACCGGCCTTCTCGACACACCGTGAGTGAACGAAACTGCGCCATTCACATTCACCCGGAGTTCTTCGGCACCCACCCTCGGGCCAGTTTCTCGAATTTTTCGTACATCGAAGGCCCGCAAAAATTTCACCCTGAGACGCGATACTTTTTCGAACAAACTTAATTTTAAAGGAGTATCTGTCGAGTTTTGGAAAGTGAAGTTCCGCAGTGCTCGCGCTACCCTATTTGCCCGACCGACCCAATCGGGAATTACATAGAGTCTTCTCAGCCCCTAGACCCCGCGCCGGCTGGCCGCCAGAAAAGAGCTGACCAAAACAATTATGGCGATTACGGCAACCGCCCCCACTACTGCGCCCACAGGGAGACTGATTTGGTCTAGCCCCTTGTAATACTCAGACAGAAGGTCTACTTGGTTAACTCCAGGCGCGATCTGCGCCTGCACCGACTCAATGCCGGCGCGGCTATAAGTGTCGCTGACGGAAGAAACATGGCGGGGGGTTTGAACGATGACAGTATTTAAACCTGTCGCATCCTGGAGCTCTTGGGCAATGTCGCGGACATCAGGTGCCCGATCAGCCATCACATCAACCACGGCCACCCCGTCACCGTCTCGCAAACCTTGAGCTACCTCCGCGTTGAGCTGTGCATCTTGGCTGAGCGCTGGGGACGTATAGGCCACGCCGTCCTCTTTCAGCTGGCTTGCCAAATCAGCTACATCTACGCCCGCAGGAACCATGCGTATCTCTTCCTTATATATAGGGCTCCTAAACTTCTTCTCCCCAAAGATACGGACAGATCGCAGCAACCCATTTCCTCAACTCGCCGATTTTCCTGAAAAGGTGAAAACAGAACGCTTGTACTGTTACAATGGCAGCGACCGAAGGTTTTAGCCTCTACAATATCTAGGTGAACCATCGCGTTCTTTGTCGCCTTCAACACAGCGGGCCCCATGGTCGCGTCGAGTCACACTCGTGACCGTTGACGCTGAGCACTGCCCCGCTGTGACGACAGGCGGCGAGTACCAAACAGAACACACTGTTTATTAACAAGGAATGGAGCTCCCTGTGACTGAAAGCTTGAACTCCTTCGAGGCCAAGAAGACCCTTGACGTCAACGGCAAGTCTTATGACTACTTTGACATCAACACCGTCTCCGGCTTGGAGAAGTTGCCTTACTCCCTCAAGGTGCTGGCAGAAAACCTGCTGCGTAACGAGGACGGCAAGAACGTAACCAAGGATCACATTAACGCCTTGGCAAACTGGGATCCGGAAGCAGAACCGGACACCGAAATCCAGTTCACCCCGGCACGCGTCCTCATGCAGGACTTTACCGGTGTTCCTTGCGTTGTTGACCTCGCCACCATGCGTGAGGCCGTCTCCGCACTGGGTGGCACCCCGGATCAGGTTAACCCTCTCAACCCGGCCGAAATGGTCATTGACCACTCCGTCATCGTTGAGGCTTTCGGCTCTACCGATGCGCTGGAAAAGAACGTTGAAATCGAGTACCAGCGCAACGAAGAGCGCTACCAGTTCCTTCGCTGGGGTGCTGAGAACTTCTCCAACTTCCGCGTAGTTCCTCCGGGAACCGGCATTGTCCACCAGGTAAATATCGAGTACCTGTCTCGCGTTGTATTCGACAACGAGGGCCTTGCTTACCCGGATACCTGTATCGGTACCGACTCCCACACCACCATGGAAAACGGCCTGGGCATTCTGGGCTGGGGCGTCGGCGGCATCGAAGCAGAGGCTGCCATGCTCGGCCAGCCGGTGTCCATGCTTATCCCGAAGGTTGTCGGCTTCAAGCTGACCGGTGAGATTCCTACCGGCGTTACTGCAACCGACGTCGTTCTTACCATCACCGAGATGCTGCGCGAGCACGGCGTTGTTCAGAAGTTCGTTGAGTTCTATGGCAACGGTGTTAAGTCTGTCCCGCTGGCAAACCGCGCCACCATCGGCAACATGTCCCCTGAGTTCGGTTCCACCGCTGCGATCTTCCCGATTGACGAGGAGACCACCAAGTACCTCGAGCTCACCGGCCGCCCGCAGGAGCAGATCGACCGCGTCGAGGCCTACGCCAAGGCGCAGGGAATGTGGCTGGAGGAGGACGCTCCAGAGGCAAAGTACTCCGAGTACCTCGAGCTGGACCTGTCCACCGTTGTTCCTTCCATTGCCGGCCCGAAGCGCCCGCAGGACCGCATCCTGCTGACCGAGGCCAAGGAGCAGTTCCGCAAGGATCTGGCTAACTACACCACCGACGAGGTTTGCGTTGACGAATCCTCTGTCGAGGCAAAGCGCATGTCCGCAGAAGGCGGCGCCCCAGCTATGGAGGACGTCACCGGCGGCTTGAACAAGGCTCGTGAGGGTCACGGCGAGTCCTCGGCTACTGGCGCGAAGGGCCGCCACTCCAACCCAATTACCGTGGAGTCCCAAAACGGTGGCGAGTTCACCTTGGACCACGGCATGGTTGCCATTGCCTCCATCACTTCCTGTACCAACACCTCTAACCCATCCGTTATGGTGGGCGCAGGCCTTATCGCCCGTAAGGCAGCAGAAAAGGGTCTGCAGTCCAAGCCATGGGTTAAGACCATCTGTGCTCCTGGCTCCCAGGTTGTTGATGGCTACTTCCAGCGTGCAGACCTGTGGAAGGACCTCGAAGCCATGGGCTTCTACCTCTCCGGCTTCGGCTGCACCACCTGTATCGGTAACTCCGGCCCACTGCCGGACGAGGTTTCTGCAGCCATCAACGAGAATGACCTCGCTGCCACCGCGGTACTTTCCGGTAACCGCAACTTCGAGGGCCGTATCTCCCCGGATGTCAAGATGAACTACTTGGCTTCTCCAATCATGGTCATCGCCTACGCCATTGCCGGCACCATGGACTTTGACTTTGACGCTCAGCCGTTGGGACAGGACAAGGAAGGCAACGATGTCTTCTTGAAGGACATTTGGCCATCCCCGCAGGAGATTGAGGACACCATCCAGTCCGCTATCTCCCGCGAGATGTACGAGGCTGACTACGCCGACGTCTTCAAGGGCGACGATGCTTGGCGCGCCCTGGACGTGCCGGAAGGCGAGACCTTCAAGTGGGATGAGGATTCCACCTACATCCGCAAGGCTCCTTACTTCGATGGCATGCCAACCGAGCCGAACCCGGTTGAAGACATCAAGGGCGCACGCGTGCTGGCAAAGCTGGGCGATTCCGTCACCACTGACCATATCTCCCCTGCTTCCGCTATTAAGCCGGGCACCCCGGCTGCGCAGTACCTCGATGAAAACGGCGTTGCCCGCCAGGACTACAATTCCCTGGGCTCCCGTCGCGGTAACCACGAGGTCATGATGCGCGGCACCTTCGCGAATATTCGCCTAGCTAACCAGCTGGTAGATGTCACCGGTGGCTACACCCGTGACTTCACCCAGGAAGGCGGCCCGCAGGCCTTCATCTTCGATGCTTGCCAGAACTATAAGGAAGCCGGCATCCCGCTCGTTGTCATTGCTGGCAAGGAGTACGGCACTGGTTCTTCCCGTGACTGGGCCGCTAAGGGCACCAATCTGCTTGGTGTGAAGGCTGTTATCACTGAGTCCTTCGAGCGTATCCACCGTTCCAACCTGATTGGCATGGGCGTTATCCCACTGCAGTTCCCGCAGGGCGAGTCCCACGAGTCCTTGGGCTTGGATGGTACGGAAACCTTCGACATCGAGGGTATCTCCGCCTTCAACGATGGCTCCATCCCGAAGACCGTCCACGTCACCGCTACCAAGGAGTCCGGCGAGGCCGTCGAATTTGATGCTGACGTTCGCATCGACACCCCGGGTGAGGCTGACTACTTCCGCCACGGCGGCATCTTGCAGTACGTCCTGCGTCAGATGGTCAAGAACTAAGCGTCTTCGCGCAGTCCTTTAGCCCACCCGAGGGGAGCTAAAGGACTAAGTTCTGTCGACAACGCGGGGTTGCACCGCCCTCCCCAGGAAGGGCAATGCGGCCCCGCGTTTCGTCACGTCGATTTTATTTCTTATTTAAAATTACTGGTTAAAGATTCTTTAGACATCCCCCATTAAGGAGAGTTCCCTACTATGCCCATCGTGAGCGAATCTGAACTTAGCCGCCGCCGGCACGACATTCTCGTAGGTGCCCGCCGCTGCTTTGCAGAGCACGGGTACGAGGGAGCGACTGTTCGGCTTTTGGAGCAAGCGACGGGTAAGTCACGTGGCGCAATTTTTCACCACTTCGGTGACAAAGAGTCGCTATTCCTTGCCTTGGCGCAAGAAGATGCCGCTCGGCAGGCCGAAGTCGTGGCTCAAAATGGCTTGGTAGAAGTCATGCGGGAAATGCTCCAGCATCCTGAGCGCCACGATTGGCTCGCCACTCGCTTGGAAATCACCTCCCTGCTACGCACTGACCCCTCGTTCGCCGCTCGGTGGAAAGAAAATCAATCGGTTCGTGATGAAGCCGTTCGCGCACGATTGGCATCTAATGCGGATAAGGGTCGCCTACGAGATGATGTAGGAATCGATACCTTAGCCATCTATCTTGAGGTATTCATGGACGGATTCATTAACCGGCTTGCCTTGGGCGATACCGCGGAGCTGGAAAAGGTTCTTGACTTAGTAGAGCAATCCATCCGCGGTGCTCAGGCGAGCCCACAGTAACCCCATACACCTACTTCTGCTCCCGGCTGCTTCTAAACTGATGTTGGAAATAGCCGGGAGCAGTGTTGTATGCGCCTAATGTTGCGGCACCGGCACTGTCTTTTCCGTTACTTGGGCATAGGTTCCTATTTCTGCCACAAACTTAGGATCGTGGCAGGTAACCACGAGGGAACTGCCGGACTGCAGTGCGTAGTGGATGAGTTGGTGCATGAGCCAGCGGTCGGCAGCTGAAAGCAAGGTGTCTGGTTCGTCGAGCAGAACCACCGGTCGCTGCTGCCCGATCACGTGGGCAATCTGCGCAAGCCTCAGACGAGACGATGATAAATCGAGAGGATGATCTGCAGGATTAAGTCCCAACAGGTTGCGCAAGGTGTCATTGGGGACGAACTCCTCCACCGTTGGAAACACCGCCTGATCAAACGGCGATTGCAGAGCAAGAGCAGGTGGATTCGAGACTAATCCGGCGCCATCGAGCCCAGCAGCAGCGCGCAGGAGCGTGGTCTTGCCACTGCCATTATCGCCTCGCAGCCACGTAACCGCGGATTTCGCGATAGGGATTTCTACCGGTCCGACGCTGAAGGACGTGCCGGTGGGCTGAGAAAAATGCCACCATTTCTTCTTTACTGCACCCCTGTGTGCCGTTAGTGGACCGATACTCCCAGTCCGGGGGCTTGGAGAAACCCGTGGTAAGTCGAGGTCCGCTACGAGTGGGTCTGTTCCGATGATGTCGCCACCCAACTCTGGCCAGGAGGAACTAGAAACGGAAATCACGCAAGTCCCCGGCATTGCCTGCAAGAGGCGAACCACTTGCGTGCGCGAATTAGCGTCCAGCCCGGCTGCAGGCTCGCACACAATCATGACTTTTGGCTCGCGAATGGCAACACAGGCAGCCGCAAGCCTGCGTGTTTGGCCACCGGATAGCTGTGTTGGGTCATGTTCGCAGTAGTCAGACAGTCCTACAGCGCGAAGCATTCGCTCCCCGCGCCGCTGCATTTCAGGGGCAGGCACGCCGGCATTCTCGAGGCCTAAAACTACTTCTTCGATGCAGGTTTCCCGCAGGAAGCTAATCTGTGCTGAGGCATCCGTGCCGATGATGGCTTCGGTAGATAGGTACTCCGCTAGTTCCACGGCCACGTCTTCGGCGGCTTTGTCAGGTTCGACGAGTACTTGATAGATGGCCCCTGGGGTGGGCTTAATGCGGGCTAGATCCATGTTGCAATCACCACCGCAAAGCTAACTAGCGGAATGACTAGGCGTACGACTCGAGAGACTATGGAATCGGCAACAGGACGCAATAGTGTGCGTTGCCCTTCTTGGTCGAATCCGACGGCGGCTAGGGCCTGGCCACGTTGGGTTCCTTGGGTGAGGAGGCGAGCGATGACGGGAATAATGACGCGCGAGATGGTATTGCGCCAGGTCACGGTGATGCCGGCGAGCTGGTTGGCCTCACGGACGCAACGCCAAGCGTGCGCACCTTGGGGCAGGGTTTGCAGGGAGGCGCCAACGATATATGCGACCTTGTGGCCAGCGCGCGAAACTTGCAGCCATTTGGCGATATCAGCAATGCGCAGCGCTGCCATGGCCGCGATGAAGCAGGCCATGAGGGCGCAGAACCGCAGGCTGAGGGTGGCGGCGAGCACCAGGCCGTCGCTTGTTACCAGTGGCAGCACTGGGTCATCACCGTAGGGGGCGTGAATGACCAGCATGGAAAGGGCCGCCGGGGCGCTTAGCGCCATAGTTGTCAAAATCACGGAGGCGTTGCGGGTAGCGGCAGTACCGCAGGCTAGGGCGAGAAGCACTACGCTTGCCGACGCCACCGGGGTATCCAGCGCCAAAGTAAGGATCCAGCCGCAAGCCGCGATGGTGACAACGGTGGCGGGATGAAGGCCTTGCATTAACGTGGCTGGAGGGATTCTCGGGTGCGCTGCGGCAGTGCCTTGACCGCTGCCCAGACAATGAGGAAGACCAGTGCCTTATCCAGGGGATCCGAAATAAAGGACTGCAGCGTAACCGAGGCGATGAGGGAATTGCCCAGCTCTCGGAAGAGCGAAACAACTGCGCCCGTACCAAGACCAGCGGTACCGCCATAAACAAAGGCAGCCACTGGTGCGGCGAGCATACCGGAAATGATGCCGATGACGGCGCCGCTGAGAATAACCCACCACACCTTGGTGAAAGCGCCCTTCTTGATTACCAGTCCGGAGAGGAACCCCGTGGCGGCGGACACGGCGGCGAAGGGCAGGGCGGCAGGGTTCAACAGCCCCCATACGACGGAGGACAATGTACCGGTAGCCAATCCGGCAATGGGTCCCGCGAGCGCGGCTACCAGGATTGTTCCCACGGAGTCGATATACAGCGGAACGCCGATAGAACCGATGATTTCGCCAACAACAATATTGAGCACTAGCGCTACCGGGATGATGGCGATGGTTCGCGCCGGTAGCGCCGGAACGGTGCCGGCTAGAAGGAGCGTGGCGCCAACGAGATAACCGGCGAGGGTAATGAGCGCCTCTGTCGATCCGGCAACGGAATCCCAATCAGTAGGACGCAGAAGAACCAGATAAATCCAGGTCGCGGCGACGATGAGCGCACCCGCGATGACCATAGCCTTGCGGGCGGGGGTGAGAGAAAGCTGTGACACAGTAAAAGTCCAAATCCATATACCGAAAAATGGGCAAAGTAAACGCCGACCGCGGATGGTGCTGCTTTCCTATGTCACCTCGGAAAGCGAGCTCGCACGGCACGTGCGCCGCGGATAATAGTAGAGGTTCTGCGTGTCAAAAGCCACTAATGCGAAGCCAATAGCGTCAATCCCCGCGCGCATTCGTGGTGTGCGGCCTCCATGTCTGCGCTTGTTACCAGCCGCGCGTTGTGGGCGCGGCCCCAATGGTTGCGCAAATCCGCAACGCTCGTGCCCCGCAGCAGTAACGATTCCGCCTCGACGTCTACGGTGGTTTCTACCGCGCCGAAATTAATGCGCCCGAGAGCAATCATGCAGGTCAAGAGATCGTGGATTTGAGCTTGATATCCCTCCCCTTGCGCCTGGTGGAATTCAAAATAAAAGCGCAGCACGTCTGGCAGGATTTGTGCCGTGGGGTGCTCCCCCAACAATTCTAGGACCTCGTCTAAGCGCTGCGGAGTAATGAGAAACTGTTCCGTTACTTCGAGGGAACACAGCGTGGTGAGAACGCGTGGGGCGGTTGAATGAAAATGTTGGGCGGCGGCGTGTGGATCCACCCAAAAGTTCCACTCGGCAGTTGGCGTGGTGTTTCCGCGGTAATTGACCGCGCCGCCCATGATGGTGATGGCACCGAAGCGCGCGGCAGCCTCGCTATGGGTTGCTTCGAAAGCCGCAAGGTTGGTGACCGGTCCAGTAACGATCAGCTGCAGACCGTCGTGGGTGGCTAATGCTTCTTCCCATACCTGCTGCCAATCGCGCTGTTGCAGCTTGGCGGCGGCAGCGGGAGCATGTGCGTAGCCCAGCCCTGTCGGGCCATGGGTCTCAGGGGTGGTGGTGAGATCCACCTTGAGCGGTAGGGGTAGGCCGAGGGCTACGGGGACGTCGGCAAGCGAGCACAGGTCCAGAATCCAGCGGGCATTAGCCGCGGTCTGGTGAGCCTCGACGTTGCCGGCCGTGGTGGTAACCCCCACCAGCTCGATCTCACCGGCATGATGCAAACCCGCCAAGTACATGAGGGCGAGGCAATCATCGATGCCGGGATCGCAATCAATGAGTACAGCTGGTGGCTTAGTAGTCATAATGCCAGCCAGTCTAGCGCCTTACTTGATAGAGCTCACCGGATTGTCGCCATCAACGAAGGCAAGCGGGGATTGCGGCAGGTTTTCGCGGCCGAGGGCCTCGACGATGACGTCCGCAACCAGCTCGCGGGAAGAAGTCATAGACTCCTTCAGCATCTTATCCTCAATCTGCTCAATGCCCTTGGCTGGTTCCTCGGTCAGCATCGCTGGCTTGAGGATGAGGTGCGGGAAGCTGGCCTGTACAAGGCGGTTGTCTACTTCCTTCTTCGACTCCACATAGGCATACCACTTCTCATCGGCAGGATCCGTGGTTGCTACCTGGGAGCCGACATAAGAGATCATCACATAGGCAGGCACATTCTTGCCCTCCTGCTGCAGCTTGTCCATGGCGTCGAGGGTAGCGAGCGCGCCATCGCGGTCGACGGCCCAGGTGAGGTCTGCTCCACCGCGGCCGCCATTGCCGGCGCCCCAGACTACAGCGTCATAAGCGGCGAAAAGCTCTGCCCACTGATCCCCGGTTTGTTCAGTAATATCCGCCATAACCGGGGTCGCGCCGATCTTTTCAATCTCGGGCTTCTGTTCTGGGTTGCGGATGAGGGAGTGGACCTCGTGGCCGGCGTCAACCAGCTTAGGGGCGGTCAGCAGTCCGACCTTGCCGTGTCCACCGATGTACAGAATCTTCTTCTTATCAGTCATGCCTCCCCACCGTAACAACGGCGCGGCCGGCGTGCAGACGCCCTCACCTATCTGGCACGCACAAACCACCGCGGCGTGCCCGGCAAGCAGATAGACTTGTCTGCATGTATGCCATTATGACCGTCACCGGCGCCGATAGCACCGGCATCATCGCCGCGGTGACCACTACCCTTGCAGAACTCGATATCAACGTCATCGACGTCTCCCAGACGCTCATGGGCGGATACTTCACCATGATCCTGCGCGTCGAATTCGATGCGGACAAGGTCTCCATCCAGACCATCAAGGAGCGCATGCGCCCCGTGGCGGAGGAAAAGCACCAGTCCATCCGCATTCAGTCCGAAGACCTCTTCACCGCCATGAACGAGATTTAGAATGAGTACGCGTTTTAATACCACCAATATCTTGGACACCATCGAGATGATTGAGAACTATCGTCTCGATATCCGCACCGTGACCATGGGCATTTCCCTCCTCGGATGCACTCGCTCCACCATGGAGGCTACCTGCCAGGCCATCTATGACCGGGTCACCCAGCAGGCAGAGCGCCTCGTCGAGGTGTGCGAAGGCATCGAGGGCGAGCTCGGTATCCCCATCGTCAATAAGCGCATCTCCGTAACCCCCATCTCGTTGGTGGTGGCCGGCGTAGAGGGAAACCCCGTTGATGCAGCGAAGGCGCTGGATAAGGCAGCCAAGGAGGTTGGCGTCAACTTCGTGGGCGGCTATTCCGCCCTAGTAGAAAAGGGCGCCACGACCGCGGAGCAAAAACTCATCAGCTCCATTCCGGAAGCGCTGGCTACAACGGACGTTGTGTGTTCCTCCGTAAACATCGCCAGCTCCCGCGCAGGCATAAACATGGATGCGGCGAAGAAAATGGGCGAGGTCATCAAGGAAGCGGCCGCGCTCACTAAGGATGATTCCGCCATAGCGTGCGCCAAGCTGGTGGTCTTTGCTAACTCCGTGGGAGATAACCCCTTCATGGCCGGCGCCTTCCACGGCATTGAGGAACCCGATTGTGTGGTCTCCGTGGGCGTTTCTGGCCCGGGTGTGGTCGACCGTGCCTTGGGCTCGCTGGAGGGAGCCAGCTTAGACCAGGTCGCAGAAGAGGTGAAGAAGGCTGCTTTCAAGATCACACGCGCCGGGCAGCTGGTGGGCACCATGGCCTCGGAGCGCCTGGGCGTTCCTTTCGGCATCATCGACCTTTCGCTTGCCCCCACCGCCGAATTGGGCGATTCGGTTGCGCACATCTTGGAGCACATGGGCTTAGACCAGGTGGGCACCCACGGCACTACTGCAGCCTTGGCTCTGCTTAACGACGCCGTTAAGAAGGGCGGTATGATGGCTTGTTCCCGCGTGGGCGGGTTGTCAGGTTCCTTCATCCCCGTTTCCGAGGACAAAGGCATGATCGACGCGGTCAAGTCCGGCTCCATTTCCATGGACAAGCTGGAGGCCATGACCGCTATTTGCTCGGTCGGATTCGACATGATTGCGCTGCCGGGCGATACCTCGGCCGCGACGATCTCGGGCATGATCGCCGATGAGGCCGCCATTGGCGTGATGAACCATAAAACCACCGCGGTGCGCGTCATTCCGGTACCTGGCGCCCAGGTAGGCGACGAGGTCAGCTTCGGCGGCCTTTTGGGCTATGCCCCCGTCATCCCGGTCAATCAGGTGGGCAATGCGCAGTTCATTAACCGCGGCGGCTTCATCCCCGCCCCGGTGCATGGATTCCGCAACTAGCGCCAGCGAGAACCGCGCCGCGGTCTAGTCCGCGGCGTGCTCCTCGCCCGGCTTATCGGATTCCGCCCACGCAGCTAGGTTGGCCTGGAAGTGCTGGTAGGAGGACTCCAACTGTTTCAGCTCCACTTCGCCGCCTACTTGGCGGCGGGCATCGGAGTAGATGGCCTGGGCGGCGTCGTCAAGCACGCGCCGGCGTTCCGCTGTGCGAAGAAGGGCAACCACCTTAGCCAGGTTATCCAGCATGCTGAGGTAAATCTCCGCGTTATCGGCCGCATCACGCCGAATCTGTGCAAACATCGCCTCAACGATTTCAGCATAGCTAAAGGTCTGATAATCCAGCCGAAACTCGCCGCCCACATGCACAATGCCCTGCGGAAGCCGCTTATCCCCAATCACGGTGAGGATCTGGGTGAAGCGGTCAATGATGTCAATTACCGTAAATGGGTCATTAACGCCGGTGCTCAAAGCGCGGGCAGCAATTTCTGCAAGGTGCCGGGCGGTAAACCGAGGATCGTGGGCGGAGGCGTTTTCGCGGTGCTGCGTGAGCACGATATGACGCTCAATATCTTCCGGCAACCGTGGCACGCCGTGGGCAATGACCTCGCCTTCCAGCACTAGGTCTCCCGGTGCCACGCCGAGGTGCACCGCGCAATCCTCTTGCGCTGCAGCCTGCGCGATGGCGTCATAGTCCACGAATTTGAGATAGCCAGTCTCACTACTGCGGCGCTTTTGCGCGTTCGTGTAGAACTCTGGCCCCGGCGCTTTTACCTTCTCTTCCTCCTCACCGCGGCGGATGAGCCGGCGCATGTGGCTTTCTACGTCTTGGGCAACGACGTGCACTACGTGGGACATGCTGATCGATTGCGCAATATGCACGATGAAGTAGATGAGGAAGACAACGCAGGCGATGGCCAGCAGAACCGTGACGGCTACATTGAGGGAAGGAACGTATTCTTCTTCCCCACCGCCGCCGGTACGGACCGCGCGCAGGGACAAGAGCGCAAAAATGAAGGTTGCCAGGTAGATCGCCAACGTGGATTGAATGGAGCGATCCTTTAAAAACTCGTGCAGGAGGCGTGGTCCCATCACCGTGACCACGCCCGACAGCGCAGTCAGGGTGATGAAAAAGACGGTGCCGGCCAAGGATAATGACGAGGTTGCTACCGCGCTTAAAATCCCTTGCGCGCTATCGGCGCTGCCGTCATAAAAGGGCGTGGCCGACACATTAAAATTGCTACCCACCGCAATGAGCATTTCCGCACCGACTGCGGCGAGGGCCACCGCCACGGCAGGAATGAGCCAAAACTTTTCCCGCCAGGCGGGCATCCTCTCCAGCAGTGTCTTCATATATCCCTAAGCTAGCTCCACGATCTCCATATAATCATCGGACCACAGGTCCTCATCACCATCGGGCATGATGATCACGCGTTCCGGATCCAGTGCCTTAACCGCACCCGGGTCGTGCGTCACCAGCACCACAGCGCCCGTATACGTTTTCAGTGCATCAAGCACCTGCTCGCGTGAAATTGGGTCCAAGTTATTGGTGGGCTCATCGAGCAGCAGTACATTCGCGCGGCTGGAGACCAAGGCGGCCAGTGCAAGGCGTGTCTTCTCGCCGCCGGAGAGGGTACCCGCCGGTTGCTCAAGCTTCTCGCCGGAAAACATAAAGGCACCAAGCAGGCTGCGCAACTCCTGCTGATCCGCATCCGGGCAGGCATCGATGGTGTTTTGCCACACGGACTTATCCGGGTCGATGGTGTCATGCTCCTGCGCGAAGTAGCCGATGCGCAGGCCGTGGCCGCTGACGATGCCACCTTCACCATCGGTGCGTTCCACACCGGCGAGCAATTTCAACAGGGTGGTCTTACCTGCACCGTTGTAGCCGAGAACAACCACCCTAGAACCTTTGTCGATAGCGAGGTCTACTCCCACGAAAACCTCCAGCGAGCCATACATCTTGGTCAGGCCCTTGGCATTCATGGGGGTCTTGCCGCACGGCGCCGGCTCGGGGAACTTAATATTGGCCACCTTATCGGCCACGCGGACTTCATCGAGCTCGCTCATCATGCGTTCAGCACGGTGGAGCATCTGTTTTGCCGCAGCGGCCTTGGTTGCCTTGGCACCGAGTTTGGCCGCCTGCTTTTGCAGTGCAGACGCCTTCTTTTCCGCATTGGCGCGCTCTCGGCGGCGCCGCGCTTCATCGGTAGCACGCGCATCGAGATACTTCTTATAGCCCATGTTGTACACATCGGCCTCGCCGCGGACTGCGTCAAGGAACCACACCTTGTTGCACACGGCTTCTAGCAGTTCGACGTCGTGGGAAATCATAATGAGCCCGCCCTCATGCTTGGACAGGAATTGGCGCAGCCACGTAATAGAGTCCGCATCCAAGTGGTTAGTCGGCTCATCTAGGAGCAGAGTGGTCTGGGATTTGCCGGAGCCTTCAGTAGCTGCAAAGAGGATCTGTGCCAGCTCCACACGGCGGCGCTGGCCACCCGAGAGAGTCTTGAGCTGCTGATCTAGGACACGCTGTGGCAGGCCCAAATTGTCGCAAATCTGCGCACACTCGGAATCAGCCTCATAGCCGCCGAGCGACTCGAATTGCTCCTCTAAGCGGGAATACTTACGGATAGCCTTATCCCGGAACTTATCGTCTGTGGCCGATTCCATGAGCTCTTGTTGCTTGGCCATGCGGCGCTTAAGATCATCCAGACCGCGTGCGGAAAGAACGCGCTCGCGCGCCGTTTGCTCGATATTTCCCTCGCGGGAATCCTGGGGCAAATAACCAATGGGGCCCGAGCGAGTCACAGAACCACCATAAGGCTCCGTCTCCCCTGCCAAAATGCGCATGGTCGTCGTCTTGCCCGCGCCGTTGCGGCCGATGAGGCCGATTCGGTCGCCAGGCTGCACGCGGAGGTGCTGCCCGGGGGCGTCGAGAAGCGTGCGCGCTCCTACCCTGACTTCGAAATCATTGGTTACAATCACGAAGAAATAGTCTAGCAATTGACGCGGCCAACGCTAAGACGCACTAACGCCCCCACCAGCCACTTCCCGAATCCGAGAAATGCGCTGTTGGGGGCGTGTGATTAATACGCGATTTTAAACCGCGAAACCGAGGGCCTGAAGCTGCTCGCGGCCCTCCTCAGTAATCATCTGCGGACCCCATGGCGGCATCCAAACCCAGTTGATGCGGACGGCATCTGCCAGCTTATTGGCCTTAACGATGTCTTCCACCTGCTCTGCAATGACATCGGTCAGCGGGCACGCCGGCGAGGTCAGCGTCATATTGATCATGACGATCTCCTTGCCATTGTCCTCTTCAAACCAAAGATCATAGACAAGGCCCAGGTCAACGACGTTAATGCCGAGCTCGGGGTCAATGACATCACGCATGAATTCGGTGACATCAAAGGCCTTAGAAATCTGCTCTTCAGTCTGCTCCGGGCGCTCGCCGCTGCCGGAGAATGAAGAGCTCTCGTTCTGATAAGGATCTACGGGTTCGGTCATCTAGTTCTCCACTTCAGTTAGTGCATCGGCGGATGCAGCCTGGAAGGCCTTCCATCCGAGGAGGGCACACTTGACGCGCGCTGGGTACTGGGACACGCCGGCGAAGGCAACACCGTCACCGATGAGGTCTTCATCGCCCTCTTCTTGTCCACGCGAGGTAATCATCTTTTCGAACTCGGCCAGCTTCTCATTGGCTTCCGCAAGCGGCAGTCCAACGATCTCTTCAGCCATAACCGAGGTAGAAGCTTGCGAAATGGAGCAACCTTCCGCGTCATAGGAGACGTCCTCGACGGTCTTGCCGTCGTCGGAAAGGCGCACGCGCAGGGTCAGCTCATCGCCGCAGGACGGGTTCACGTGGTGGACCTCGGCCTGATATGGCTCCCTCAGGCCGGCGTGTTGGGGGTTCTTATAGTGATCCAGGATGACGTCCTGGTACATGGAATCTAGGTTCATGAGGCAACTCCAAAGAATTCGCGGGCAGCCTTGATTGCATCCACCAGCTTATCTACTTCTTCCTCGGTGTTATAAAGGTAGAAGCTAGCGCGGGCGGTGGACTGTGCGTCGCAGGCACGGTGCAGTGGCCACGCACAGTGGTGGCCAACGCGAATGGACACGCCGTGGTCATCGAGGACCTGGCCCAAGTCGTGCGGGTGAACGCCCTCCACAGTGATGGAAATGGCGCCACCGCGATTTTCGGTGGTCTCTGGACCGATGATGCGCAGACCAGGGATTTCCTTGAGCTGGCGCAATGCGCGCTCGGTGAGCTTCTTTTCGTGCGCGTGGATATTGTCCATGCCCACTTCTTCCAAGAACTTCACCGCTGCGCCGAGGCCAACCACCTGGCTGGTCATCTGCGTGCCCGCCTCAAAGCGCGTCGGCGGCTCGGCAAAGGTGGTCTCTTCCATCTTGACGATCTCAATCATGGAGCCACCGGTCAGGAAGGGCGGCAGCTTCTTGAGCAGCTCATCCTTGCCGTACAGCACGCCCACGCCGCTGGGGCCACACATCTTATGGCCGGAGAAGGCTGCGAAATCCACGTCCAAGTCATGGAAATCCACCGCCATATGTGGCACCGACTGGCAGGCGTCGAGGACAACCATGGCGTCCACCGCGCGGGCGCGGCGCACCAGTTCATTCACGTCCGCCACGGCACCCGTGACATTGGATTGGTGAGTAAATGCAACTACCTTGACGGAATCATCGAGCTCGAGCGAATCGAGATCGATACGACCGTCTTCGGTCATGGAATACCACTTCAACGTAGCGCCAGTGCGAGCACACAGCTCCTGCCATGGCACCAAGTTGGCGTGGTGCTCCAATTCGGTGATGACGACGGTATCGCCCTCGCCCACGTAGAGGTCCCCCGCGCGCTCGTCGCTCAGCGCATAGGCAACTTCGTTCAGGGCCTCAGTGGCGTTTTTGGTAAAGGCGATTTCGTCGCGGTCCGCGCCCACAAATGCGGCGATAGCTTGACGCGCGGACTCGTAGGCATCATCGGCCTCCTCTGCCAATTGATAGGAACCGCGGTGAACAGGGGCGTTCGTGTGCAGCACAAACTCCTCTTCCGCCTTCCATACCGGCAGCGGGCGCTGGGAGGTAGCGCCCGAATCCAGATACACCAGTGGCTTATCGCCACGCACCGTGCGCTGGAGAATCGGGAACTGTTCCCTAATTGCGTTTACATCAAATCCAGACATGAATCTTCTTTGGATAGTCGCGGTTGACCGGCCGAGGGTCGGTCCTTACTTGAGGAACTGGTCGTAGCCGTCAGACTCGAGCTGGTCCGCCAATTCAGCGCCACCGGTCTTGATGACGTGGCCGTCAGCGAAGACATGGACGAAGTCCGGCTTCACATAGTTCAGGATGCGCTTGTAGTGGGTAATCATCAAGATGCCACCATTAGTTTCCTTCTGGTAGCTATTGATGCCGTCAGACACGATGCGCAGGGCGTCAACGTCCAGACCGGAGTCAGTCTCATCCATGACTGCGAACTTCGGCTTCAGGATATCCAGCTGCATAACCTCGTGGCGCTTCTTTTCGCCGCCGGAGAAGCCTTCGTTGACGGAACGGGAGATGAAGGACTTATCAATCTTCAGGTTCTCGCGGGCCTGGGTAAGCTCCTTGTTCCATTCGCGCAGCTTCGGTGCCTCGCCGCGAATGGAGGTGACTGCGGAACGCATGAACTGGGAGACCTTGACACCTGGTACCTCAGTTGGGTACTGCATCGCCAAGAAAAGGCCGGCGCGAGCGCGCTCGTCGACGGGCATCTCCAGCAGATTTTCGCCGTCGAGAAGCACCTCGCCCTCGGTGACCTCATACTTTGGGTGGCCGGCGATGGTGTAGGACAAGGTGGACTTGCCTGACCCGTTCGGACCCATGATGGCGTGGATCTCGCCGGAGTTGATGGTCAGGTTAACGCCCTTGAGGATTTCCTTCGGCTCGCCGCCTTCTTCCGTCGGCAGCACCTGGGCGTGGAGGTTCTTAATTTCCAGAGTAGACATAATGTGTGTGGTTTTCCTTCTATGAAAGCTTTAGGCGGAGATCTTTTCCAGTTCTTCGGAAATGCGGTTTTCCAATTCCTCGGACAGGGACTGCACCGGAATACGGTGGATGACCTCATTGAAGAAGCCACGGATGATGAGGCGGCGGGCTTCAGCCTCTGGAATGCCGCGAGACATCAGGTAGAACAACTCGATGTCATCGAAGCGACCAACGGTGGCCGCGTGGCCTGCACCGGTAATTTCACCGGTCTCAATCTCCAAGTTAGGGATTGCGTCCGCGCGAGCGCCCTCAGTCAGAATCAGGTTGTTGTTGGTCTCGTAGGTATCGGTGCCCTGTGCATTGGAGCGGATAAGGACATCGCCGACCCAGCAGGTACGGGCCTCATTGTCCTTGGTGCCCTGCAGTGCGCCCTTGTACAGGACGTGGGAGCGGCAATTAGGGACAGAGTGATCTACCAACATGCGGTTTTCAAAGTACTGGCCTTCGTCAGCGAAGTAGACGCCCAGCAGCTCTGCGTCGCCGCCCTGCTCGGTGAAGTTCACGCGAGGCACGATACGTACCACCTCGCCGCCAAAGATGGCGGAGTTGTGGCGCAGCACGGAATCGCGGCCGAGCTGTGCCACGTGGTTAGACAGGTGTACGGCATCGTCTTCCCAATCAACGTCAACAACGACGGTGAGGTGAGCACCATCGCCCACGATAAACTCGACGTTATCCGCGTGGGTGCCAGAGCCGACGTACTTCAAGATGACGGTAGCTTCCGCATGGTGGCCTACCTCGATGGAGGTAGCGCCAAAGGAAGTTACGCCCTCGCCCTTGCCGGTGTAGGTAATGACCACGGGCTCTTCCACCTGAGCCTCGGCGTCAATGGTGACAACCTTGCCTTCAGGCATAGAAGTCCACGCCTGTGCCGCAACGCGGTCAGACGGGGTACCAACGCGGCCCAAGCGCTCGTCATCGCGAGCGACGGTCTCGGAGCTTACGCCTGGATGTTCGCTCACGGTGACGTCCTGTGCCACTGCCTCAGCGAACTCGCCATTGTGCAGTCCACGGAGCTTGCGCAGGGAGACAAAGCGCCACACCTCATCGCGGCCGTGCGGCACCGGGAAGTCCTCCACGTTGGTGGAGGTAAAGACATCACCCTTGGTGATCTTATCCGGGTTGAATTCGTTCGAAGCGACCATTTTCTTTAGCCGACCGATCCTTCCATTTGCAGTTCGATGAGGCGGTTGAGCTCGAGGGCGTACTCCATCGGCAGCTCCTTAGCAATCGGCTCAACGAAGCCACGCACGATCATCGCCATTGCTTCTTCTTCCGCAATACCGCGGGACATCAGGTAGAACAGCTGCTCCTCAGAAACCTGGGAAACGGTTGCCTCATGGCCCAGCGTGACGTGGTCATTGCGGATGTCGTTATACGGGTATGTATCCGAACGCGAGATATTGTCCACCAGCAACGCATCGCACTCGACGTTAGAGGTGGAATGGTGCGCGTTCTGATTAACCTGCACCAAGCCGCGGTACGCGGCGCGGCCGCCGGCACGGGCAACCGACTTAGACACGATATTGGAAGAGGTGTGCGGAGCCATGTGAGTCATCTTGGCGCCCGTATCCTGGAACTGATTCTCACCAGCAAAGGCAACGGAGAGAACCTCACCCTTGGCGTAAGGACCGGTCATCCATACGGCCGGGTACTTCATGGTGACCTTGGAGCCAATGTTGCCGTCGACCCATTCCATGGTGCCGCCTTCTTCTACCTTGGTGCGCTTGGTCACCAAGTTGTAGACGTTGCTGGACCAGTTCTGAATGGTGGTGTAGCGGCAGCGGCCGCCCTTCTTCACGATGATCTCCACTACTGCGGAGTGCAGGGAATCAGACTTGTAGATAGGAGCGGTGCAGCCCTCGACGTAGTGCACATAAGCGTCCTCGTCGACGATGATGAGGGTGCGCTCGAACTGGCCCATATTTTCCGTGTTGATGCGGAAGTAAGCCTGCAGTGGAATATCTACGTGCACGCCCTTGGGCACGTAGATAAAGGAGCCACCGGACCACACTGCTGAGTTCAGCGCAGAAAACTTGTTGTCGCCGGCTGGAATAACGGTGCCGAAGTATTCCTTGAAGAGCTCAGGATAGTCACGCAGAGCGGTATCAGTATCCACGAAGATGACGCCCTGGCTTTCCAGGTCCTCACGGATCTGGTGGTAGACAACCTCGGACTCGTACTGGGCTGCCACGCCGGCAACGAGGCGCTGCTTCTCGGCCTCTGGAATGCCCAACTTATCGTAGGTGGCCTTGATGTCGTCCGGGAGGTCTTCCCAGGTCTGGGCCTGCTCCTCAGTGGACTTCACGTAGTACTTAATCTGGTCGAAGTCGATGCCAGACAGATCCGCACCCCAGGTGGGAACGGGCTTCTTATCAAAGATGTTGAGGGCCTTCAGGCGCTGGTTAAGCATCCATTCTGGCTCGCCCTTCTTGGCGGAAATATCGCGTACTACATCTTCGTTCAAGCCGCGGCGAGCAGAAGCACCAGCCGCGTCCGAGTCGTGCCAGCCGTACTCATATGCACCAATGGAATCAATGATTTCATCATCGGTCATCTTGTTCTCGGGTGCCGATTGTGCCTGGGTCATGACTCGCTCCTTTCAGTATTTGTATTAACGGGTGTCAAGGGGATGTTCGTGGTACAGATCCCGTGGCCGCCAGCAATGGAGGCCAAAGGCTGTACGTGTTTGCCTAATAGAGCAGAAAAGACTTCTTGTTCCGCCTCACACAGCTCTGGATGTTCGGCCGCCACGTGGGAGACCGGACAATGATGCTGGCAGATTTGCACTCCCTGACCAGCGCGGTCCACCGTGGCGGCGTACCCGTGCTCGTCCAAGACCTCGGCCAGCTTACGGGCCACATCCTCTACAGATTCGCCCTCTTCTATCAAGGGACGCACATCTGCAACGAGTCGCTCGAAGCGGACTTTGGCAAAGCGCTTAACAGCCTCAGACCCGCCGACGTCGCGGAGCGCCGTCAAGGCATCAGAGGCCAAATCATCGTAGGCGTGGCCGAATTGCGCTCGACCACGATCAGTGAGGCGGAAGTGTTTGGCTGGTCGCCCGCGACCAGACCCGCTGCCCGTTGAGCCGCGAGTAACTGGGCGGCGGCGCACAACCTCCGTCAGTTCCTCTTCCACCAAATTGTCTAAGTGCCGGCGAATTCCGGCAGCAGAAAGGCCAAGGCGTTCACCCAAGTGGGAAGCGGTAACGGGCCCGTCCTTCAGCAGCAACAGCATCACCTGCCGGCGGGTATCACCATCCGTAGTGCGGGATTCCTTAGCCGCCTTGTAGGTAGTTTCTACACGCTGAGGTGCACTCATGCCGGGACCTCCCTTCGTGCTTCGGTCACTTACAGTCGCCCTGCAACCGACTCCCGTAGTTCCGAGAGTCGCACCGCAGTCCAACTGCGCCTCCTTTATTAGACAACACTAGTGTTCCTTAATTCATTCCAGAATGCCACCATTGGCCATTCTTCGGCGTGGCACGGGGGTGGATTACTCCCCTCATCGCCACGACTGGCGGCGCTGCCCACGCTAAAAGAGCGCCCCTGCTGGGGTTGAGACGGAGGATTCGCGTAAGGTCTTATCCCATGACAGGCAAATTCCGCGGCTTTCTTTCCGGCGTCAAGGCCGAGCTGCCGCAGCTGGGCACCGCTGGTTCTCGGTCTGCGCGACTGCACGCCGAGGACACCGGAGCCGCAGAACCTGATTCTCGTTTTGATTTTGTCCCCGCCAATGCGGATGGTCTAAAGCGCACCACCACCGCACAATGGCGGACATTTTTTATCCTGCGCTGGGTAGGCACAGTAGGTTCTCTGCTTATCGCCTTCGGCGCGTTAGGTGCCGGCGCTCTCCCTGTAGTGGGAAACCCCTATGACAACGTGCCCTTCGGCTCCCTCATGTCTCGCATGCTGCAGACCTCTTCTGCCATAGTCATGGTGGGAGTAGGCCTGTTGGTGGCCGCCTGGGTTTTTCTTGCCCCTTTTGTAGGCACGCCGCTGCGCCAACCCCAAGAAGGTGCCCTCACACCAGCGCGCGCCCGCCGGCTCGTAACCACACACCAGCTGTGGCGCACGTGGGCCGGTTGGGTCCTCCCGCTGATTTTTACTGCCCCGCTCTTTACCCAAGACATCTACTCCTATTTGGCTAACGGTTCCATCGTGATGCAGGGCATGGATCCGTATTCTGCAGGACCAGTGCAATTGCTTGGCGCGGGTGATGAGCTCGCCCGATCCGTACCGTTTATCTGGGCCAACTCCCCTTCCCCCTATGGCCCCGTAGCGCTCGGGCTCGCTGGAGTGGTGAGCGCAGTTACCTCAAATTCCATCCTCTTAGGAGTTATCGCCCACCGCCTCCTATCCATCGCCGGCATCATGGTTGCTGGGTGGGCAATTAGCTGTCTCGCGCGACGCTGCCGAGTATCTCCAGAATCTGCGCTGTGGCTCGGCATTCTCAACCCACTCACTATCTTGCATCTGGTGGGCGGAATCCATAATGAGTCCATAATGCTGGGCCTGCTCTTGGTAGGCATGGAGCTGGGCCTCAGGGGCGTCGACAAGCTAGAAGAGTCCACGCGCAGTGCCTACCTAGCACTAATTGCTTCTGGATTTTGTCTGTCCTGCGCCGGAATGGTCAAGGTTACCGGCTTTATAGGACTGGGCTTTGTGGGGATGGCGTATGCCCGCCACCTGATAGACAAGGACGGCGCATCACGCTGGAAAGCCTTAGCCTATGCCATTGCCCTGCAGCTAGTTATCTTAATTGCAAGCATCGCCCTTATTAGCGCCTTGACCGGCATTGGCCTGGGGTGGATCACAGGACAAGGCGGTGCGGCCTCCATCCGCTCATGGCTTTCGACCTCCACCGCCGTAGGCGTGGGTACCGGCTTCATTGGAATGCTGCTGGGTCTAGGTGACCACACCGAAGCGATTCTCACCGTTACCCGTACCTTTGGCGTGCTGGTGGCAGTAGCTTTCATGGCCCGCATGCTCTTTGCAACGTTGCGCGGCCGCATCCACCCTGTGGGAGGACTCGGCACCGCCTCCTTAGTGCTGGTTATCTTCTTTCCCGTCGTCCATCCGTGGTACATCCTGTGGGCGGTACTGCCTTTGGCCGCATGGGCCAACCGGCTTATCTTCCGTTTCTGCGTCGTGGCTTATTCGGCAGCTATGAGCTTCTTTGTGCTGCCACGCGGCCTCGGGTTGCCGCCCAGCACCATCATCGTCATCTACGTGTCGGCAGCCTGCACTTTCGCCGTCATCGCCGCCCTGTGGTGGGTTGCAGTGCGGCGCAGCGGAATCCGTGTCCTAAACTAATCCCACGTGAATTCCATTTCAGCCGATCGCCCAGCCCTCACCTTGGACAACGTGGTGAAAAAATATGGCTCCACCACCGCCGTTAATGGTCTGAGCCTTAGCGTTGCCGCAGGTGAGATCTTTTGCCTCCTTGGCCCCAATGGCGCTGGAAAGTCCACGACGATTGAGATGTCAGAGGGTTTTATCCACCCCACCAGCGGCACTATTGAGGTTCTAGGACTAGACCCGAGTTCCGCACCGGACAAGGTGCGCGAAAAGGTCGGCATCATGTTGCAGGGTGGTGGTTCCTACTCCGGCATCCGTGTTCTGGAGATGCTAGAACTTACCGCGAGCTACAGTGCTCATCCCCTCTCCCCGCACTGGTTACTGGAAACGCTCGGGCTTGAAGGAGTATCCCGGACTCCCTATCGCAGGCTTTCCGGCGGGCAACAGCAACGGCTTTCCCTTGCTTTAGCAATTATCGGTCGGCCCGAGCTAGTTTTTCTCGATGAGCCCACCGCCGGCATGGATGCACAATCCCGTTTGGCGGTGTGGGACCTTGTTCGAGCCCTAAGGCGCGATGGCGTCACCATTGTTCTTACCACCCACCTCATGGATGAAGCGGAGTCACTAGCGGACCGAGTAGCCATCATGGATCATGGCGAGCTGGTAGCCCACGGCACCCCCGCGGAACTTACCTCGCAGTCGGACTCGGCAGGACTTAGTTTCAGCACCGATATCGATGTTGATGTGGAGGCTTTGGCTGAGGCTGGAATTCGGGCGACCAAATCCCGGCCGCTGCATTACCGCTTGACCCAAGCCGGCACGCCCGAGACCATCGCTACGCTTACCGCCGAACTTGCCCGCCAAGGAGTCCTGCTGCGGCGCCTAGACGCGGCTCACCGCAACTTGGAGGAGGTCTTCCTTGACCTTACCGGCCGCCATTTGCGCAGCTAGCTGCCCCCTCCGACAGGATAGAATTCAATCAACCGCGTTGCGGAAAGAAGCCACCACATGAGCACTACCTTTAACCCCGGAACTTTTACCCCCGCCCCCAAACGGGCCAGCGCCGGCGCCATGTTGCTTGCGCAAGGAAAGATGGAAGCAAAACTCATGCTGCGCCACGGCGAGCAGCAATTACTCAGCGTCATCATACCGCTGGCCTTGCTCATTGGCGCGGCACACCTGGAGTCGCTCACCGGACACGGCTTGCACGAGGTATTTCCCATGGTGCTTGCAGTAGCGGCCACCTCCGCAGGCTTTACCGGTCAGGCCATTTCACTTGCCTTTGACCGGCGCTACGGGGCCCTTAAACGCACCGGCGCGTCCGGTGTGCCAGCATGGGCCATTATTGGCGGCAAGATCCTCGGCGTGCTCACCATGGTGGTATTCCAAATCCTCGTCTTGGGCATAGCTGCCTATATCCTGGGTCTCCGTATCAGCCCGGGCGGGGTGCTGCTCATGATCCTTTCGCTATTTTTTGGCGTTGCGGCTTTTACCGCCATGGGGCTGCTACTCGGCGGAACCCTCAGCTCTGAGGTAGTACTCGCACTGGCTAACCTCATCTGGTTCCTGCTCCTCGGCGTAGTCGGGTGGACCCTCTACTCCCAGGGCCTTGGCAATAATGGCGTCCTCAACGCAGTGCCGACTGTCGCCCTAGCAGGCGCGCTTACCGACGCCTCAAATTCCGCCTTCCCCAGCCTCGAGCTCCTATCCTTGTTGGCGTGGCTTGCGGTGACGTCGTTCGCGGCGGTCCGTTGGTTCCGCTTCGATGGCTAAATGTGACTTTTGTCCGGTTCCTTTCGAAACGAGAGGAATTTTTAGGCCCGAAATCTTCCGACTAGTAGGATGCTATGCGTGAATTACTGGACGAAGATCAAGCGCTTCTTTAAGGAAGCCGCCCCTACACTGCAACAGCAGCGCCTCATCGCGCTCATCCTTCTCTTGTGCCAGGGTGGCATCACCGTGTCTGGTTCCATTGTCCGCGTGACCGGCTCGGGATTGGGCTGTCCCACCTGGCCGGAATGCCAACCAGGCTCCCTTGTCCCTATGGAAGGCGCTGCGCCTGCTCTCCACCAGGCCATCGAGTTTGGTAACCGCCTGCTTACTTTCGTCGTAACCGCAGCGGCTGTCGCCGCCGTCATTGCCATGCGCATGGCGCGTCGCCGCGCAGAGCTCAAGGTATACGCCTGGCTCAACGTCGCCGGCATCGTCCTGCAGGCGATCATCGGCGGTATCTCTGTCCACCTAGACCTACGCTGGTGGTCGGTGGCACTGCACTTCCTGCCTTCCATGCTCTTGGTATGGCTAGCGGCAATGCTCTATTCCCGCATTTTGGAACCCGATGACGGAACGCCACGCGCTCGCTTCCCTCAGGCGATTCGCCTCCTTGCAGCGGTCGCAACCGTTGCCCTGAGCATTGTGCTGATCACCGGCACGATGGTTACCGGTTCGGGCGTTCACTCTGGCGATTCCGGGGTGGGAATGGAAGGCCGCCTGCAGGTAGATACCGAAGCCATGGCTGTCACCCACGCCATGTGCATGTACGTCTACCTGACGCTAACGGTTATTACCGTCTTCCTGCTTTATAAGAACCGCGCACCTCAAGACGCTAAGAAGGCTGGCTGGGTCCTCGTTGTATGCATCCTCATTCAGTGGGCAGTAGGCGTTTACCAGTTCTACATGAGCATTCCGCGCTGGACTGTCCCCTTCCATATTGGTCTCTCCTCCTTCGTCACCGCGTATACCGCCCTGCTTTGGGCGCACGGTGTACGCCGCACCGACGGCACCGCGGATCTCATCACCGGCTCTCCCAGCGGCGATGAGAAGTACGCGGCGCGCCAAGCATCACTCGAACAAGAGCGAGCGACCGCTTAACCCGTAATACTCCCAGCCGGCCGAAGTACTGCACTCGGCCGGCTTTTTGCGCTAGCCTGACCATATGCACGCAATTCAGGTCACAGAAACCGGCGGACCAGAAGTGCTTCGCTATACCGAAGTTCCCGCCCCCACCCCTAATGACGATGAGGTATTGGTGGACGTCATCATGGCTGGCGTCAACTACATCGATACCTATTATCGTGAGGGTATCTATAACGCGGCCACCCCGTTCATTCCCGGGTTCGAAGGCACCGGACGCGTAGTCCACGACCCCAAGGGGGAAATTGCCGAGGGCACAATGGTGGCCTGGAACCAGGCTTTTGGCTCCTACGCTGAGCAGGTCTGCGTCCCACGCGAGGCACTAGTAGCGGTCCCGGATGATTTCCAGCCAGAGGTCGCTGCCTCTATGCTGCTGCAAGGCATTACCGCACACTATTTGGCGCATGGCGTTTATCAACTGGGTGAAGGCGCTTCCTGCCTGATTACCGCCGGCGCCGGCGGTGTAGGCCAGATCCTCACCCAAATGGCATCGTCGCTCGGCGCTACCGTCTATACGGTGGTCTCCACGGACGAAAAGGAAGAACTCTCCTACGCAGCCGGTGCGGATAAGGTATTTCGCTATGGCGACGGACTCGCCGAGCAGGTCCGTCGCTACAACGGTGATCGGGGTGTTGACGTGGTCTATGACGGCGTCGGCAAGGCGACCTTCCAGGAATCGCTCGAAGCGGTGCGCCCCCGTGGCACCGTTGCGCTATTCGGCGCCGCCTCTGGCCCAGTCGAGCCTATCGACCCGCAGCTGCTGAACAAGCATGGGTCTATCTTCCTCACCCGGCCTTCCATCGGTGCATGGACAGCCCAAGAAGGCGAGTTCCAAATGCGTGCCCAGGCGGTCGTCCAAGCTGTGATCGACGGCGATCTGAGCTTCAACGTCACGGCCTCCTACCCACTGGAAGATGCCGCTGCGGCCCATCGCGACCTTCAGGAGCGCAAGACTACCGGTTCCATTGTGCTGCGCGTCCAAGCTGGCGATAAAGCCTAAACCCACCCACAAACGCCAAAAGCGCGGGAAAAGCAGCTGTGCTTTCTCCCGCGCTTTCGCTTTATCCTTGGGTAATTGGGCGCTGTTAGAATAACGTGGCCGACCAGCCGAGCATCCGGCCTAATGGCTCCCAGCCCAATACTGCGTCGATGGACAGCCCAATAAAGAGCACCGAAAGGTAGTTATTGGAGTAAATGAACAGTCGCATCGGCTTAACCTTGGCGCCGTTTTTGACTCCCTTGTGCAGGCGGATAGCCATCCACAGGAATACCGCGCCGGAGGCAAGTGCTGCGACCAAGTAAATCCACGATGCAGCGGGGACGATAAGTAGGGTCACGATAACCGTGCCCACGGTATACCACACGATCTGTCGAGTGACTTCCTTCTCATCAGCAACTACGGGCAGCATCGGCACGCCGGCCTTGCGGTAGTCTTCCTTGTACTTCATGGCCAGCGCCCACGTGTGTGGCGGAGTCCAAAAGAAGATGATGAGGAAGAGCACGATTGCCTGCCACCAGCGGTCAGGCTCTCCAGCAGGAGCATTATCACGGATAACCGCCCAGCCGACCATCGCGGGCATGCAGCCGGCCAAGCCGCCCCAGACGATATTTTGAGCATTGCGCATCTTCAAAAACTTGGTGTAGACGAAGACGTAGAAGAAGTTCGTCAAAACCACGAAAAAGGCCGCCAGCCATGAATGAGCAAGGACTCCCAACCACAGCACGGAGATGATCAGCATTACCCAAGCGAAAATTGCTGCATTCCGCTTAGAAATCGTGGCCCTTACCAGCGGGCGGGCCCTTGTGCGCTGCATTTTTTGATCCAGCTCGTAGTCCACGACGTTATTAAACGTGTGGGCGGCAGCAGCACCCATCCAACCGCCGAAAATGGTCGACACGATAAGCCAGATATTGTCTGAAACGGCCTCCACGCCGCGTTGTGCTTGGAGCATCGCCGGGATTGCGGCCACGAGGAGGAGTTCAATGATCCTCGGTTTCGTTAGCGCAAAATAGGCCTTGATGGTCTCCAAGGGATTCCTCCACTATCTGAACGTTGGTGAACTGTGCCCCGCACACTCCCTGCGCGCGGTCACCCCTAGCGGTCGCACAGGCCCGTGAAAAAGTTCCAGTTCTCTCACTCACAATTTTCGGCGCAAGGGCGAAAGACTACAGGCCTACGGCCGCTAGATTCAGTGCGCGCTCTAGCGCCCACGCGCACTCCACTTAGCCATGCCAGCATACCGTTTATGCCGAGCTTTCTATAATTGCGCACCGCCGGTTAAAAAATTACTAGACTGAATAAAGTTAAGTACTTTTTGCCTAGACGTAAGCGAGGCTTTCCTGTGTCGAAAGATAAGTTGTCCCCAGAACTCCAAACTATGGTCGAGCGCCGTCATCCGGAGGATTGGTCGGAGTTTGACACCCGCGCCGTCGACACCGTGCGAGTACTAGCCGCAGATGCTGTACAAAAATGCGGTTCCGGCCACCCCGGCACCGCTATGTCCCTCGCGCCCCTCGCCTACACCTTGTACCAGCGTGTCATTAACCATGATCCCGCCGATGTACACTGGGCCGGCCGCGACCGCTTCGTTCTGTCAGTTGGCCACTCTTCCCTCACCCAGTACATCCAGCTTTACCTGGGCGGCTTTGGCTTGGAAATGGACGATCTCAAGCAGCTGCGCACGTGGGGATCGCGCACGCCTGGCCACCCTGAGGTGCACCACACCGATGGCGTGGAAATCACCACCGGACCGCTTGGCCAAGGCCTTGCTTCCTCCGTGGGCATGGCAATGGCGGCACGGAAGGAGCGCGGCCTTTTCGATCCTAAGGCACCGGCCGGCGAGTCTCCCTTCGACCACTACGTCTACACCATTGCTTCCGATGGTGACCTACAGGAGGGCGTTACCGCCGAGGCCTCTTCCCTGGCGGGTACGCAAAAGCTCGGCAACTTGATTGTCTTCTGGGACGATAACCGCATCTCTATTGAGGACGATACGAATATTGCTTTCAACGAAGACGTGGTAGCCCGCTACGAGGCCTACGGCTGGCACGTCCAAACGGTCGAATCCGGAGAAGACGTCGTAGCCATTGAGGAGGCTGTCAAGGCCGCTCAGGCAGAGACCGAGCGCCCTTCCTTCATCCGCGTGAAGACCGTCATCGGCTACCCGGCCCCGAATAAGATGAATACCGGCGGCGTTCATGGCGCTGCACTGGGCGATGACGAGGTAGCTGCCACCAAGGAGGTCTTGGGCTTCGACCCCGAGCGCAGCTTCCACATCGACGACGAGGTCATCGAACATACCCGCAAGCTGCGCGAGCGCGGCGCCGAGAAGCACGCCGCGTGGCAGAAGAAGTTCAACGAATGGGCTGCAGCCAATCCGGAGAACAAGGCACTCTTTGACCGCATGCAGGCGCGCGAATTGCCGCAAGGTTTCGACGCTGAATTGCCGGTGTGGGAACCGGGTGAATCTTTGGCCACCCGCAAGGCTTCTGAAGCCACCATCCAAGCATTGGCCGCTTCCCTTCCTGAGATGTGGGGTGGCTCTGCTGACCTTGCCGGCTCCAATAACACCGTGATTAAGGGCGCGGACTCCTTCGGCCCCGCAGCCATTACCACCGATATGTGGTCGGCTCAGCCATATGGCCGCAACCTCCACTTCGGCATTCGCGAGCACGCGATGTCTGCGATCATGAACGGTATTGCTCTGCATGGCAATACCCGCGTTTACGGAGGCACCTTCCTTATCTTCTCCGAGTACCAGTACCCCGCTGTGCGCCTGGGCTCGTTGATGTCTACCGATACCTACTATGTCTGGACCCACGACTCCATTGGCTTGGGCGAGGATGGCCCAACCCACCAGCCGGTAGAGACCCTTTCTGCCCTTCGCGCTATCCCGAACCTGTCCGTTATTCGCCCGGCCGATGCCAACGAAACCGCTCAGGCCTGGGCTGCAGCTCTCGAGTACAAGGCTGCGCCTAAGGGCCTGGCACTGAGCCGCCAAGGACTGCCGGTACTGGAAGGTACCAAGGAAAAGGCTCATGATGGCGTGCGCCGCGGCGCTTATGTTCTGGTGGAAGAGTCCAAGGAAACACCAGACGTGATCCTCCTCGCTACCGGCTCTGAGGTGCAGCTTGCTGTCGCCGCCGCTAAGGAACTGGAGGCCGCCGGAACAGCCACCCGCGTTGTCTCCGCACCGTGCCTTGAGTGGTTTGATGAGCAGGATGACGCATACCGCGAGTCCGTGCTTCCTAGCGAAGTGCAGGCCCGCGTTTCCATCGAAGCCGGCATCGCTATGCCGTGGCACAAGTACACCGGTTCTTTCGGCCGGACCATTTCCATCGAGCACTACGGCGCCTCTGCTCCTGCGGGCGAACTCTTTGAGAAATTTGGCTTCACCACTGCAGCGGTTGTTGAAGCGGCAAAGGAATCGCTCGCTGCCGCGAAGAAGTAAACCTCCAGGACTGGAAAAGGAGTAATCATGAACCACATTTCCGAACTTGCCCAGCTGGGAACCTCAACCTGGCTCGATGATCTTTCTCGCGAGCGCCTAGTTTCGGGCAATCTCAAGGAGATAATTTCCGCTAAGTCCATCGTGGGAGTTACCACCAACCCGGCGATCTTCGCCGCGGCGATGACCAACGGCACCGCCTACGACGCCGAGCTTTCCACGTTGAAGGAGACCAAGGCCACCGCCGATGAAGCGGTGTACGCATTGGCCATCGAGGACGTCAAGAATGCCTGCGACCTCTTTGCGGATATCTACTCCTCTACTAACGGTGCAGATGGCCGCGTGTCCATCGAGGTCGACCCACGCATTTCTGATGACGCGACTGCCACCCTTGAACAGGCGCGTGAGCTGTGGTCAAAGGTCGATCGTCCCAACGTAATGATTAAGATTCCGGCCACGACCGGCTCCCTCCCGGCCATCGAAGATGCCTTGGCAGAGGGAATCAGCGTCAACGTCACCCTTATTTTCTCCGTGGATCGCTACCGCGATGTCATTGAGGCTTTCCGGACCGGACTCAAGCGTGCCGCCGAAGCCGGCAAGGACGTCTCTACCATTCACTCCGTGGCTTCCTTCTTTGTTTCCCGTTTGGATACCGAAGTAGATAAGCGCTTGGAAGCCATTGGCAGCGAGATTGCTCTGGCACTGCGGGGTAAGGCGGGCGTCGCCAATGCACAGCGCGCCTATGCCCTCTTCCAGGACGCCTTGCTTGACGACGCCGACTTGCCCGAAGGCGCCCACCTCCAGCGTCCACTGTGGGCTTCTACCGGCGTAAAGAATCCGGAGTACCCAGCCACCTTGTACGTATCGGAGCTGGCTGGACCGCATACGGTCAACACCATGCCAGAAAAGACCATCGATGCGGTTCTTTCCGAGGGCAACCTTCACGGCGACGCCCTGTCTGATAGCCGCGAGGCTGCAGAGGACGTCTTTGCCCAGCTAGAAGAGGTCGGCATTGATTTCGATGATGTCTTTGCAGTGCTGGAGCGCGAGGGCGTAGATAAGTTTGTCGCTGCGTGGGAGGAACTGCTTGCTTCCATTCAGGAGCGACTCGCGTAAACTAGCCGTGTGACTTGTGCCCCGCCGAGAATTCGGCGGGGCATTCTGCCGCTAAAATATTAGCGAGCTTAAAGCCCATAAACTCAGGAAGGATTCTTCGTGACCGACTCAGCCGCTTGGGTCAACCCCTTGCGCAATGCCAGCGACAAGCGATTGCCGCGAATCGCAGGACCCGCGGGCATGGTCATCTTCGGCGTTACCGGTGACCTAGCATATAAAAAGCTACTGCCCGCCATCTACGACCTAGCGAGCCGTGGTCTCCTCCCCGCTGGCTTTACCCTTGTGGGTTATGGTCGCCGTGACTGGGACAAGGTCGCATTCTGTGACTACGTTCGCTCAGCCGTCATCGCTGGCTCACGTACCGAGTTCAATGAAGATGTCTGGCAGCATTTATCCCAGGGAATCGAATTTGTGCAAGGTTCCTTCGATGATGCTGGATTCGATCGCCTTTCGGCGCGTTTGGGCGAGCTTGATCGCGAGCGCGGCACCGGAAGCAACTGGGCATACTACCTTTCGGTTCCCCCGGAGTTCTTCTCCAATATCTGCCACCAGCTGGAGCGGGTGGGTATGGCCAACTCCGTCGAGGACTCGTGGCGCCGGGTAATCATTGAGAAGCCTTTTGGCCACGATCAAGAGTCTGCCCGCAAGCTCAATGAGATTGTCAACGCCGTCTTCCCCGAGTCCGCGGTCTTCCGCATTGACCATTATTTGGGCAAGGAGACGGTGCAAAACATCATGGCTTTGCGCTTTGCCAATCAAATTTTTGAGCCCATGTGGAACGCCCACTACATCGATCACGTCCAAATCACCATGGCCGAAGATATTGGCCTGGGCGGCCGCGCTGGCTACTATGACGGCATCGGTGCGGCTCGCGACGTCATCCAGAACCACCTGCTGCAGCTTTTGGCTCTGGTTGCGATGGAAGAACCCTCCTCCTTCGAGCCTGAGGCCCTGCAGGCAGAAAAAGTCAAGGTGCTGCGCGCTACCCACGCCGTGCACCCACTCAATAAAACAACTGCTCGCGGCCAGTACTCCGCCGGCTGGCAAGGCTCCGAGTTTGTCAAGGGCTTGCGCGAAGAAGAAGGCTTCGATCCGGAGTCCACGACGGAGACCTATGCAGCCTGTACCTTGGAAGTAAACTCCCGCCGCTGGGGAGGAGTACCTTTCTACCTGCGCACGGGCAAGCGCTTGGGCCGGCGCGTGACCGAGATTGCGCTGGTATTCAAGGCAGCGCCAAATCAACCATTCGTTGACGGCCAGACCGATGCGCTGGGACGAAACGCAGTGGTGATCCGCGTACAGCCGGATGAAGGTGTCACCATGCGCTTTGGCTCCAAGGTGCCCGGTTCCACCATGGAGGTCCGAGACGTCAATATGGACTTTGCTTATGCTGAGGCCTTTACCGAGGAATCTCCGGAAGCATACGAGCGCTTGATTTTGGATGCCCTCCTCGATGAGTCCTCGCTCTTCCCCACCAACGAAGAGGTGGAACTTTCCTGGTCGATTTTGGATCCCATCATCGATTACTGGGCCGAAGCTGGTCAGCCGGAGGAATACCGCGCTGGCACATGG
Source organism: Corynebacterium sp. MSK074 (assembly GCF_030229735.1). Taxonomy (NCBI): domain Bacteria; kingdom Bacillati; phylum Actinomycetota; class Actinomycetes; order Mycobacteriales; family Corynebacteriaceae; genus Corynebacterium; species Corynebacterium sp. MSK074. The sequence goes on along the minus strand of NZ_JASPIX010000001.1, from coordinate 392,684 downwards.
GGCCCGGAATCCGCCGATAGAATGTTGCGCCGCCGGGGCCACTCCTGGCGCCGCCCATAGGAGGGACGCAGACAATGATTATTCCATTGCCCAACACCACTACGCGGGAAATCTCCAAGAAGCTAGTAGAGGCCCAAGAGCATTACACCCTTACTACCGGCCGAGTACTTACCCTAATCGTGGCTGCCCGCGAGGACGATGATCTGGAAAACATCCTGGCCTCCGTGCGCGATGCCTCCCACGAGCACCCGTCGCGCGTTCTGGTCGTCGTGACGGGCGACCCGCAGGCAGATACCCACCTGGACGCGCAGCTTCGCGTGGGTGGTGAAGCGGGTGCTTCTGAGATGGTCATCATGAAGTTGCACGGCGCCTTGGCAAACCAGGACGAGGCAATCGTTACTCCACTGCTGCTTCCCGATACCCCCTTGGTCGCCTGGTGGCCTACCTTGTGCCCGCCCGATCCAGCTGCCAGCTCTGTGGGCAAACTGGCTCAACGCCGCATCACCAACGTTGCCCATGACGGACGCGTCACTGGCGAAGATCTGCGCACCTTATCCGCCGGTTACACGCCGGGCGATTCCGATATGTCCTGGGCCGCCATCACTTTGTGGCGCGGCGTCGTGGCCTCCGCATTGGACCGCCATCCTCACGAGCCCGTGCAGTCCGTCGAGGTGGCGGGCCCTGCGGGCCACCCAGCGCCAGACTTCGCGGCCGGATGGCTCCTCGATCGTTTGGCAGTCCCCGTCCACCGCACTGTGACCGATTCTCAGGAGCTGCACTTCCCAGTGACCCACTTGCGGTTTAATCGGGAAACGAGCCACGTCGACGTTGATGTCGTCGACGAGCGCACGGTGCGGGTGTGCGTTCCAGGTTCCCCGGATTCCTTGGTGAGCCTTAGCAAGCGCTCCCAAGCTGAGGTTCTCTCTGAAGAATTGCGCCATCTGGATGCTGATAAGACTTATGCGCAAGCGCTCCGTGCGCTCGCCCAAGTAGACTACAGTAAGCAGTAAAACGGCTTAACTCTGATTCTTTGCAAAGGATAGCGATACCTCATGGTAACTCTTCACCGCGTAAGCGATGTGGATGACCTTATCTCCCAGGCCGCGCTGAAATTCGTGGATACCGTAGCGCGCATCCAAGCCGCCGGTGGCGGGCTCCACCACGATGGGGTCGCGCGAGTTGTCCTAACCGGCGGTGGCGCTGGAATTGGCGTTCTTCACGAGCTAGCTCGTTTGGATTTCGCGGCACAGCAACAAGGCGAGAATTTTCCCGCCCAACGCATCGATTGGTCGCGCGTTCACGTCTTCTTCGGCGATGAGCGTAATGTACCCGTCTCTGATGCAGATTCTAATGAGGGTCAAGCGCGCAGTGCCCTGCTCAACCACGTAGATATTCCAAACCAGAATATCCACGGTTTTGATCTGGGCGCGGTGTCTATGGAAGCCGCGGCGAGTGCGTATGAGCCAGAGCTGAAGGAATTTGCCCCGAACGGCTTCGATCTCCATCTGCTGGGCATGGGCGAAGAGGGCCATATCAATTCCTTGTTCCCCCATTCTGAGGCGGTTCGGGAGCAAGAAGAGCTAGCTGTTCCCGTTCATGACTCTCCCAAGCCGCCGAGCGAGCGCATCACCCTTACTCTTCCCGCAGTCAACAAGTCTGATCGGATCTGGCTTCTTGTAGCAGGCGAGGCCAAGGCGGAAGCTGCCAAGCACGTCGTTGAAGGCGCTGATCCTGAAGAATGGCCAGCTGCAGGCGTGCACGGTAAGGAAGAAACCATCCTCTTCCTTGCCGATGACGCTGCCTCCGAATTGTAGACACGGCTTCCTAGTGCGCAGCCGAGCTGAACTTGTGGCTCGGCGCCACGCAAAAAGCGCCGGTACCGCTTCCCCACCTACAGTTCCTACAGGAAACCAGGAGGTTGGAAGCCGGTACCGGCGCTTTCGCTATTCCAGCTGGTGGCTTAAGCGAATGCTTGGATGAGGTTGAGGCCTACGATGCACGCAAGCCAGATAATTACCATGACCACGGTGTAACGGTCCAGGTTCTTTTCCACGACGGTCGAGCCGGACAGGTTCGACTGCACGCCACCGCCAAAGAGGCTGGACAGGCCACCACCTTTGCCCTTGTGTAGCAGCACGAAGATGGACATCAAAATAGCTGCGATGACCAAGATGATTTCCAGTGCCAAGACCATGAGGATAATCCTTATATCTAACGTGCGCCCTGCGGGTAACTCTCGCCACCCGCTAGCGCGGAATCGTACTTTTAGGCTTCGCGTAGAGCGAAGCAATCACACCGGCCCACTGTACACGATGGCGCGGGCTGGAACCATTCCAACCCGCGCCTTAGCGCGAACCTGTGACGGGTGATAACTGCTGTTAGCTCAGGGCATTAGCTGCGTTGGCAGCCAACTTGGCAAACTCCTCGCCGACCAAGGAAGCGCCACCGATAAGGCCGCCATCGACGTCAGGCTTGCTGACGATCTCTGCAACGGAATCAACCTTGACGGAACCACCGTAGAGAATGCGGATACCTGCAGCAACCTCCTCGCCTGCGAGCTCCGTTACGAGCTCACGGATGGCGGCGCAGACTTCTTGGGCATCGTCTGCGGAGGCAACCTTGCCGGTGCCAATCGCCCAAACTGGCTCGTAGGCGATGACAGTCTTGGCAAGCTGGTCTGCGCTCAGGCCGGCCAAAGAATTGCGGGTCTGGTTAACCACGTAGTCCACATGGGTACCGGCCTCGCGTACAGCCAACGGCTCGCCTACGCACACGATGGGGCTGATGCCATTGTCCAATGCTGCAGCTGCCTTCTCTGCAACGAGCTTATCGGTCTCGCCGTGGTACTGACGGCGCTCCGAGTGGCCCACAACCACCCAGCTGCAGCCGAGCTTGGCCAACATCTTGCCAGATACTTCACCAGTGAATGCGCCGGACTCGTGCTTAGAAATGTCCTGCGCACCGTAGGTGACCTGCAGCTTGTCGCCCTCTACCAGCGTTTGGATAGTGCGGATATCAGTAAACGGGACCATGTAGGCCACGTCAACCTTCTCGTAGTAGTCCTTTGGCAGGGAAAAGGCGAACTTCTGAACGGAGCCGATGGCCTCGACGTGGTCGAGGTTCATCTTCCAGTTACCTGCGATAAGTGGGGTGCGTGCCATGAATTTTTCCTCTCTTTCTGGCAAATTAAGAAGGCAGTTTTAGGCTTCCAGGACAGATACGCCCGGAAGCTCCTTGCCCTCGAGGTACTCGAGGGAGGCACCGCCGCCGGTCGAGATATGGCTGAAGCCATCCTCATCCAAGCCAAGCATGCGCACGGAGGCAGCGGAGTCGCCGCCACCAACGACGGAGAAGGAACCGTTCTTTGCGGTGGCGTCGATAATAGCCTGCGCTACACCAGCAGTGCCCTTGGAGAAAGCTTCCATTTCGAATACGCCCATCGGGCCGTTCCAGAAGACGGTCTTGGAGGAAGCAAGCACCTCTGCAAACTTTTCCACAGACTTTGGTCCAATATCCAGGGACATCCAGCCTTCAGGGATGCTATCGAGCTCGACCACCTGGGTCTCTGCATCCGCTGCGAACTTGCTTGCAGCAGCGAGGTCAACCGGAAGCACCAGCTTGTCGCCAAAGCGCTCGAGCAGGTCCTTGCAGTTTTCGATCTGATCTTCTTGCAGCAGGGACTCTTGGACGTTATAGCCCTTGGCGGCCAGCAGGGTGTAGCACATGCCGCCACCAATGATGACCTTGTCTGCCTTGCCGGCCAGTGCTTCAATCACGCCGAGCTTATCCGAAACCTTGGCGCCGCCGAGGACAACCACGTACGGGTGCTCCGGCTCCTTGGCTACGGTGGACAGAACCGACAGTTCCTTTTCTACGAGCTTGCCCGCGTAAGCCGGCAGGCGCTTAGCGACGTCATACACAGATGCCTGCGCACGGTGGACAACGCCAAATCCATCAGAAACAAAAGCGCCGTTATCGGCTGCCAGAGCAACGAGCTCTTCAGCGAACTGGTCGCGCTCAGCCTCGTCCTTGGAGGTCTCACGGGGGTCGAAGCGGACGTTTTCGATCAACATCACATCGCCATCGTTGAGGCCGTTGGCACGCTCATGAGCGTCTTCTCCGGTGACGTCGCCGGCTAGGGCAACGTACTGGTCAAGCGCTTCAGACAGCGCTTCAGCTACTGGAGCCAAAGAGAACTTAGGGTTTACCTCACCCTTTGGACGACCCAGGTGTGCGGAAAGAATGACCTTTGCACCACCCTCTACCAGTGCTTTGATGGTCGGAAGAGAAGCGTTGATGCGTCCGGGATCGGTAATGTTTCCCTCTTCATCAAGTGGAACATTGAAGTCAGAGCGGACGAGGACGTGGCGGGATTCGACGCCCTCCTTGAGAAGATCGTCAAGAGTCTGGAAAGCCATTATTTACTCCTTAAACAATTCGGACGGGTTAAAAGGCTATAGATAAAAGAATACCGGCCGCGACGCAGCGCCGTTTAGGCTTGCATCGCGGCCGGATCCTCATTGCTAGAGCTCTAGTTTAGAGCTTGTCTGCCACCAGGTTGGTCAGGCGAACGAGCTGGGAGGTGTAGCCCCACTCGTTGTCGTACCAGCCCAGAACCTTGACCAGGTTGCCGTTGGAAACCTTGGTCATGCCGGAGTCGAAGATGCAGCCGTGCGGGGAAGTAACAATGTCGGTGGAAACCAGCGGATCCTCGGTGTATGCGAGGGTGTCCTTGAGCTCGCCCTCAGCAGCTTCCTTCAAGGCAGCGTTGATTTCCTCGGCAGTGACGTCGCGGGAAGCGGTGAAGGTCAGGTCGGTAGCGGAGCCGGTGATAACCGGAACGCGCATTGCGTAACCATCCAGCTTGCCGTCCAGCTCAGGCAGAACCAGGGATACGGCCTTAGCAGCGCCAGTGGAGGTAGGCACCATGTTTACTGCAGCGGCACGGGCGCGGCGCGGGTCCTTGTGCGGAGCGTCCTGGATGCGCTGGTCGCCGGTGTAAGCGTGAACGGTGGTCATCAGGCCCTTTTCAATGCCGAACTTGTCATTGAGAACCTTTGCCATCGGTGCCAGGCAGTTGGTGGTGCAGGATGCTGCAGAGATGACGTTGTGGTTTGCCGGATCATAGGTGTCAGAGTTGACGCCGTAGACGAAGGTTGCGTCTACTTCCTTGCCCGGGGCGGAGATGATGACCTTCTTGGCGCCAGCCTCGAGGTGAGCCTTGGCGTCGTTGCCGTTGGTAAAGCGGCCGGTGGACTCGATGACGAGGTCTACGTTGTACTCGCCCCACTTGAGCTGCTTCGGGTCCTTTTCTGCGGTTACCACGATGCGGTGACCATTAACGGTAATGGACTCATCGTCGTGAGTAATTTCGCCATCGAAGCGGCCCAGCACGGAGTCGTACTTCAGCAGGTTAGCCAGCGTGCCGTTGTCGGTCAGGTCGTTTACTGCAACAACTTCGAGGTTGTTGTCACCCTGAGCGACTGCACGGAAAAAGTTACGGCCAATGCGGCCAAAGCCATTGATACCTACGCGGATAGTCACTGTATTTCTCCTCAAAGAGTCGAGTAAATGTGTGTACGGGTATGTGCGCGGGTCCTTCGATGAAGCCTGTGTTTGAGAAGCGCCCGAGCGTTTTCCCTTACATGGCCGATACTACCGAGCGTTTTTTGTCAGCGCAGGCTCCCAGCGACCTTAAGAACTAGTGGATGACAGACTTTCCAAAAGCGCGTACACTCTTTCCGATCCTTTTTATTTCCCACATACATAACCGCTGGATAGGCCCGAACACGTGGGTTTATGTTGGGTTCACTCTGTTACCATGAGATATATCACTACTACACTTTAGGGGTTGCGCCCGCTTCTGTCCGATCGGACATTGAGAAATGCTGCCGTTGACTCCTATCAAGACGACCGTATTCTTTCCGTGACGCCCACCGCACGATATGCTTTCTTTACTCACTGGCTCACAAAGCGTTTAAGGCAACCCTTCCTGCTCTAGCGCCACCGTTAGTCACCGTGAGAATGCTTCAGGTGCCCGTAATTTCCTACGGGCAAGACCACCGTAGAAACCAAGGACTTCTCTTGTTCGAAATAAATACCTCTGCTGTGGGTGACAGCCTCGGGCTTACCGCCCTGGTGGCGATTCTCCCGCTCATTGCATTCTTTATCATGCTGCTTGGGGTTAAAGCACGCGCGCATACTTCTGGCGCCGTTGCCCTGGCAGTATCCCTCATTATTGCCATCGCCGGCTTCTCCATGCCGGTAGATATGGCTTTGTCCTCCGCCGTACGTGGCGGCCTATTCGGGCTCCTACCCATTGTCTGGGTCATCATTACCGCAATCTGGTTCTATGAAATCACCGTAGCCTCCGGGCGCTTCGAGGACCTGCGCAAGACCTTTGACCTTTTGGGTGACGGCGATATTCGCATCCAGGCTATCCTCATCGCCTTCTGTTTTGGCGGTTTGTTGGAGGCCCTCGCCGGTTTTGGTGCCCCCGTAGCCATTACCGCGACCATGATCATGGCCCTCGGTGTGAAGCCACTGCGCGCGGCTACAGTAGTTCTGATTGCTAATACCGCTCCGGTTGCTTTTGGCGCGGTTGGCATCCCGGTAACCACTGCGGGCGAGGTTGCCGGTCGCAGTGCCGAGCAAACCCACGACATTGCAGCACTTATCTCCTTGCAGGTGCTGCTCATCGCCGCCATCGTGCCATTCCTCATCGCCTTCATCTTGGACGGCTTCCGCGGTGTCAAGGAAACTGCCCCGGCCGCTGCCGTGATTGGCATTTCCTTCGCGTTGGCTCAGTGGTTGGCCGCGACTTTCTTTGCGTACCAGCTCACCAACGTCATCGCCTGCATCGTCTCTTTGGGCTGTGCTTTCGCCTTCCTCCGGGTATGGAAGCCGAAGGGCGTCAAGGAGTTGCGCGAGCGTCTCGAGCTTCCTGCCGCCGAGTCCACCACCGATCTCAACGGACGCCGTATCTGGATGGCGCTGCTTCCCTACGCCGTAGTGACCGTGGTCTTTGCCGTGGCCACCGCCGCCCCCGCTATCTTCGGATTCCTCAAGCTGCACTTTGCCTGGCCTTTGCTTGATGACGCGATTGTCGACGCCGACGGCAATCTCATGGATACCAGCTTCAGCTTCAATGTCTTTGGCAATCCAGGTACGCTCCTGCTGCTCTCGGGCATTATCGTTGCGGTTGTCTACCACTACTTCAATGAAAATGGCCGCTACAGCCTAAGCTTTGGGCAACCGGTGAGCGCCTTTGGGGACGTCGTCAGCCGCATGAAGTTCTCGGCCCTTACCATCATCTTGGTGCTGGCCTTGGCCTACACGATGAACTACTCCGGCCAGACTATTGCTATTGGTGAGTTCGTCTCTTCTGCCGGCAGCATCTTTGCGCTCTTCGCCCCAGTCCTGGGCTGGATTGGTACCGCGGTTACTGGCTCCGATACGTCTGCTAATGCCCTCTTTGCCAACCTGCAGGTTGCAGCGGCAGAGCGAATCAGCGTGAATCCTGACCTTATGCTCGCGGCCAATACCGCAGGCGGCGTTGTGGGCAAGATGATCTCCCCGCAGTCCCTTGCAATTGCGGCTACCGCCGTCAATATGGAGGGCAAGGAATCAGTCATCCTGAAGAACGTAGTGGGCTACTCCGTGGCTTTCCTAGCCATTGTATGCGTCATCGTGTTCTTGATGACCAACGTCCTAGGATTCCTCGTGCCCTAGTTCTTTAACGCTTCTGGCTAGCCGGTTGCGCACCTGCTAGCCGGGAAGGCACTAGAAATCTCCCCGCAGCTGCGTCTACCGCTTTGGTATCCGCACTGCGGGGAGTTCTTTTAATGTAAGCGAATCCGAGGGTCAGGATTCGTTGAAGAGGTCATCTGTAATCGCTTGGTTGGTATCGGGGATATCCAGCTCCTCGGCTCGCTTATCGGCCATCGACAGCAAGCGGCGAATACGCCCAGCTACTGCGTCCTTAGTCATAGGAGGCTCGGCCAAGCGACCCAGCTCTTCGAGCGAAGCCTCGCGGTGCTGAACTCGCAAGCGGCCCGCGTCTGCCAAGTGCTCAGGAACATCGTCACCTAAGATCTCCATGGCGCGGTCAACGCGCGCTGCCGCGGTAACCGCAGCGCGAGCAGAGCGCCGAAGGTTGGCGTCATCAAAATTGTCCAAGCGCCGAGACGTATCGTGCGCCTCCCGCTTAACTCGCTTCTTTTCCCAGCTCAATCGAGTCTCCTGAGCACCCATACGCGTAAGAAGCGCCCCGATAGCATCACCATCGCGTACAACGACGCGATCTTCACCGCGAGTTTCCTTGGTCTTCGCAGAGATACCAAGGCGGCGGGCGCAGCCCACCAGTGCCAACGCAGCCTCTTGGCACGGGCAGGTAACTTCCAGCGCGGAAGAGCGGCCTGGCTCCGTGAGACTGCCATGGGCAAGGAAGGCTCCGCGCCATGCTGCTTCGCTATCGGCGACGGTGCCGGAGATGACCTGCGGCGGCAGACCCACTACTGCATGGCCGGAGCGGGTGATAAGACCCAGCCGACGGGTCAACTCTTTCGCGCCGGTGGAAATGCGAACCGTTACGCGAGTCTTCTTGGTGGTTCCTGCCGGGCCGGCAACATGGCTATCGGCAGTGATCCCATAAAGGTCATCAAGAGCGTTCATGAAGCGCCGCGCAATGGCGTGGCTTTCTAGCTCCAGCTCATAGGACATGCTGTCACCGGAAATATCTAGTTCGCCGGCGAATCGCAACATCGCCGCCAGTTCGGCAGCGCGAGCGGACTGGCGTGGCACGACGACAGCCGTCAATTCTTCTTTGACCTGGTCGGTCAATGGTGTGGTCACCTAGTTCGCCCCATTTCTATTCTCACAGTCACAAAGTACGCATACCGGCTAGAGCCATTGCTTCCAGCCCAGTGCGGTGAAAGGATTTCTGACATCATACCGCGCGGGCTCGATCGCCGCGCGGTCGGTCGAGTGCGGCCGCTCGCACGATACCGCGGTGAATTAGCGCGCCGGTTCTAATCGCGAGTGCTGCGATAGTCCGAATATAGGTCCAAGAGCGCCGCAGACAGCTTTTCCGGATCGTGCTTATTGATGCTGCGACCATTGGCATCAACTTGGCTCACATCCGCGAAGGTAGCGCGAGCGCCTAGGGACTGCGCGGCGCGCTGAATATAGACGCGCTCACTATCGGTGGGCAAAGCCGCCTCGTCCACCAAAATACGGTCAATCCGCAGATCAGGGGCGTGCTGCGCGAGCACGTGCAAGTGACGCTCTGCGGAGAAGCCATGAGTTTCGCCCGGCTCGGCCGACAGGTTCAAAACAACGACGCGCAACGCATCGGAAGCAGAAATCGCATCCACTACCTGCGGCACGAGAGTATGCGGCAATACCGAGCTAAACCACGAGCCTGGGCCGATGGTAATGAGATCCGCGCGCTGGATGGCATCAAGGGCATCCGGATTCGCGCTGGGTTGTTCGGGCACGATGCGCACGCGCCGCACCTGGCCCGGTGTGGAAGCGACCGCAACCTGGCCGCGGACCTGGCGCATGACACGGGGGTCGTCGTCAAGCCCGGCAACATCCGCCTCAATCTCTAAGGCTTGATTGACCACTGGGAAAACTCGCCCCTGGGAATTAGTAAGTTCTGCGATGGTATCCAGGGCAGCTTGATAATCGCCGAGCACATCCGTTAATCCCGCAATCATCAGATTGCCCACCGCATGCCCTGCCATAGCGCCATTGCCACCGAAACGGTGTTGCAAGGTTCGCGCCCACAAGTCCCCCACTGGGTCACTATTGGCCAAGGCAGCCAGCGCCATGCGCAAGTCACCCGGGGGAATGATTTCCAGCTCGCGGCGCAAACGGCCAGAGGAGCCGCCATCATCCGCGACGGTAACGATCGCAGAAATATCGGTCGCCTCGCTAAAGCGTGCGGACAGAAGGGTTTGATAAAGTCCATGGCCGCCGCCGAGGCAGACCATGTGTGAAGGATTGGTCATAAAAGCGTTAAAACTCCTGTGCTCTAGCCTCGTGCGATATCCCTATGCAAGGTGCTGACGTCCAAAGTGTCATTGTCCCGCAGTCGCGCCGCTATAGCCTCTGCGATGGCGACGGAACGGTGGTGGCCGCCCGTGCAACCGACGCCAAGCGTGATGAAGTTCTTGCCCTCATGGCGGTAGCCATCCAGCATGGTAGAAAACATCTGCAAGAAAGTATCCACGAACTCCTGCGCCGCTGGCTGCGAGAGCACATAGTGGGCAACCGGTTCATCCGTGCCGCGGTATCCCCGCAGTTCTGGAACCCAATAGGGGTTGGGCAGGAAACGCACGTCTACCACTAAGTCAGCATCGCGGGGCGAGCCATTCTTAAATCCAAAGGACTCAACGGTGACATGTTGCTTTTCATTTTGCATCTCACCAAAGGCCGCCTCAATGGCGCGGCGGAGATCATGAATGGATAGGTTCGTCGTATCAATAATCATATCCGCATGGGAACGCACGTCTGCCACCGCCCGACGCTCGCGTTGGATACCTACTTTGAGCGTGTCGCCCTCCTGCAGTGGGTGGGTGCGACGCACCGAATCAAATCGGCGAATGAGCACATCATCACGAGCATCCAAAAAGAGCACGGTGGGCTTCATATTTAGTTCCGTAAGCTCATCCATAATCTCTAACAAAGACCCTGGAAACATGCGCGAGCGCACATCCGTTACGGCTGCTACCTTGCCCACCGGAGTTCCCTCTTGGTTGCACAGCTTGAGCAGGTCAACAATGGCGCGAGGCGGAATATTGTGGGCCACGTAGTAGCCCTTGTCCTCAAACACTTTGGCAGCGGAACTCAACCCGCCGCCGGACATGCCGGTTATCAAAATGGGTGGAGTTTCGAAATGCGTCATGCCCAACAGTCTAGCGCTTTAGGATTCGCCGCTTCTAGGAGAACTCCACTTAGTTGCCCGAAGAATCATGCAAAGTCTCGTAGACGGTCTGGGCCAGTTTTGGACCGAAGCCGTTTACCTCGCAGATCTCATCCACAGTGGCGGCCTTGAGCTTCTTCACCGAACCGAAATGCTTAACCAGATCGGTGCGCCGCTGCGGTCCCAATCCCGGCACGGAATCAAGAACTGAGGAACGCATCCGCTTTGAGCGCTGCTGCCGGTGGTAAGTAATGGCAAAGCGGTGGGCTTCATCGCGAATCTGCTGCAAGAGGAATAGCGCTTGCGAGTTTCGCGGCAGAATCACCGGCTCATCATCGCCGGGAACCCAGATTTCCTCGAGGCGCTTGGCCAGGCCCACCAGGGTTACATCCACGATGCCTAACTCATCAAATACCTCTTGAGCTGCGGCCACCTGGGGCGCGCCGCCATCCACAATGAAAAGCTGCGGTGGATACGCAAAGCGGCGCCCCGCCTCGGCGGATTCTTCCGCCACCTTCTCCTCTGCAAAGGACGACTCTTCTACTTCCTCATCCGGATGGGCCAGCTTATCTTGCTTGTGACGCTTAAACCGACGGCGCGTAATCTCTGCGATAGAACCGACGTCATCCGAGCGGCCATCACCAGCCGCTTCCTTGATGCGGTAGCGCCTATAGTCCGACTTCTTGGGCAGGCCATCTTCAAAGACCACCAGGGAAGCAACCACATCTGTGCCTTGAATGTGGGAGATATCAGTACATTCGATGCGCAATGGGGCTTGCTCCATACCCAGAGCTTCTTGAATATCCTGCAAGGCCGCCGAGCGTGCGGTGAGATCTCCTACCCGCTTGAGCTTATGCTGACGCAACTGCTCCTTGGCGTTTTTCTCCACCGTGGCCATAAGCTGCTTTTTATCGCCGCGCTGGGGAACGCGCAGGTCTACTTGAGCACCGCGCAGCTCCTCCAACAACGCGACGACCTGCTCCGGTTCATCCGGCAGGGCCTGAACCAAAATCTGGCGTGGAATAACCTGCACGCGGCGGGATTTCATGTGCGATTCTTGGTCCACCCCGCGCCGCTTCACGTCCGCGGCGAGCGCAGCGTCTTCCTGCGCTTCTTGCTTCTCACGCTCTACTGCATCGGAATAGAACTGGATGAGGAAGTTCTGTACCAACGCTGGCAGCGCGGGATCAGGCTGCCCCTCTTCCAAGGGCTCTGAGTTTGCCTGATCGCCAGCGCGTTCGACTACCCAACCGCGCTGACCACGAATGCGCCCATCGCGGACATGGAAGATCTGCACCGCTGCCTCAAGTTCATCGGAGTTAAAAGCAATGAGATCAGCATCCGTGCCGTCTGTGAAGACCACGGCCTGCTGTTCCATGATCTTGTCAATCGCGCCCAAGTCATCGCGCAGGCGCGCCGCGCGTTCAAACTCTAGGTTCTCGGCGGCCTGCTCCATGTCCTGGGTGAGTTTGCGGCGCACTGAACCGGTGTTGCCATTCATGAAGGACACGAGATCGTTGACCGTCTCGCGGTGGTCTTCCTTGCTTACTCGGCCAATGCAGGGTGCATCGCATTTGCCGATGTATCCCAAAAGGCACGGACGCCCGAGCCGCTCATGCCGGTTATACACACCCTTCGAGCAGGTGCGCATGGGAAAGATGCGGGTAAGCAAGTCCAAGCTTTCGCGCACGGCCCAGGCATGGGAATAGGGGCCGAAATAGCGCACGCCCTTGCGCCGCGGGCCACGGTAGAAAAAGGCACGAGGGACCGTCTCCCCGACCGAAACCGCGAGCATAGGATAGGTTTTATCATCGCGGTACATGACGTTGAAGTGTGGATCAAAACGCTTGATCCACGTGTACTCCAACTGCAAGGCTTCCACCTCGCTGGCAACTACCGTCCACTCCACCGAGTTGGCGGTGAGCACCATTTGGCGAGTACGCGGGTGCAGTTGCGTGATGTCCTGAAAATAGTTAGACAGCCGAGCGCGCAAGTTCTTGGCTTTGCCCACGTAGATAACGCGGCGGTTTTCATCGCGGAACTTATAGACGCCCGGGTCGGTGGGAATGGTTCCCGGAGCTGGGCGGTAGGTGGTGGGGTCAGCCAATTGTTAATCCTGGGGCATGTACTTGGCTTCCACGTCGCGGAAGCGGCGGACGTTGTCAATGACGGTGTCCTTATCGCCGGACTGCAACGCCCAGACGGGAACGAACTCGAACTCGGGCAGCTCAAGGCGTGCCATACGCTGGCCTACGGGGAAGGAAAGTCCGTAGACCACCTGCCACGGATAAAAGCGGGTGCCCACGATATTGCGGACCTCTACCCCATCCTCATTTGCGCGCAAGCGTGGACGGTTAAGAGCGATCCAGGACAAAACGGAAATGAGAACACCAACGCCAGGGAAGGCGAATTTGTCGATGGTAGTCACGTGCGCACCGGTAAAAGACACATCCAAGGTGATTCCCATGAAGATATGGATGGCCAGAACGAGGATCACCCAGGCGATAGCCACCTTGCGCAAGAAGGGCGAGGTCGCCGTAAATTCCCACGGTTTAGAGGTGGTCTGTGCGAAGGGATCGGCACTGGTATAGGCCAATACTTCGGCGTCGCTAAGCTGGTGGCTGTGCTGCGGGTTCTTTGGGGCCTGCGCCTCGTTCATGTGCATACTCCTTTGGGGCGCGCCCCGCCGGCCACCTTAGTGGTCAAGCATCGGGCGCTGACGCATTGCTAGAGGTTACTTCTGTGCTGCGTTTAGTGTACGCAACTGCAGCGCGGTATCTAAAGCCGCAATCATGGCTTCGGCGCCCTTGTTTTCTACCGAGTCTGCAAATCCGGCGCGGTCGATAGCTTGCTGCTGGTCGTTAACGGTCAGGACGCCGTTAGCTACCGGGGTGGATTCATCGAGGGAGATGCGGGTCAGCGCCTGGGTGACGGAATCGCATACGTAGTCAAAGTGCGGGGTGCCGCCACGGATAACGCAGCCTAGTGCCACCACGGCATCGTAGGCGCGGGCTGCTGCTTGGACGACAACGCCAAGTTCCAGGGCACCTACAACTCGGTATTCGGCAACCTCGGCACCATTATCGGTAGCGGTCTGCACTGCCTGGGCATGGAGCTGGTCGCAAATTTCTGCGTTCCACGTAGCAGTAACCACGGCAACGCGCAGTCCGCTGCCATCTACCTGGGCAATATCAGGTAGTCCTTCTTTACTCATCGCTATCCTTTCGATTGGACGTCAAAGTTCTACTTATGTTCGGCGTCCCACTGGGCAACCTGCGGAAGGTCGTGGCCCATGCGGTCGCGTTTAGTACGCAGGTAGTCAATATTATCCGCGTGGGCAGGGGTTGCCAGCGGCGTGTGGTGGCTGGCGTCCACTCCAAAGCCACTCAGCCCCTCGCCCTTATGCGGATTATTGGTTAAGAGGTTTGCGGATTCTATGCCGAGATCGCGAAGGATCTGCCCGGCCACGGAATACTCGCGGGCGTCCTCGGGCAGTCCCTGCTCCAGGTTGGCATCGACGGTATCCATGCCCGAATCCTGCAGGCGGTAGGCCTTCAACTTATGCAGAAGTCCGATTCCACGGCCCTCTTGACCGCGCAGGTAGATGACCACGCCGCGGCCTTCTTGGCTGATAAGGCGCATGGACTCATGCAGTTGGGGCCCGCAATCGCAGCGCCGTGAGCCAAAGGCATCACCAGTTAGGCATTCGGAATGGACGCGCACCATGACGTCGCGTGCGCCGCGCAGTTGGGCGGGATCCCCTGCGACCAATGCAACGTGTTCCTGCCCGTCTACCTCATGGCGGTAACCGATGGCGGTGAAGTGGCCGTATTCGGTGGGGAGCTCAGTGGCAACCTGGCGGGTGACCTGCGTTTCATTATGGCGGCGCCACTCGATGAGCTGCGCGATAGAGATCATGGAGAGTCCATGCGTATCGGCAAAGCGACGCAACTCTGGTGAGCGCGCCATGTCCGTGGGGTCATCTTCGGAGACGATCTCGCACAGCACACCGGCTGGGCGCAGGCCCGCTAAGCGGGCCAGATCAATGGAAGCCTCAGTATGTCCGTCCCGCTCCAGAACGCCGCCTGGGCGGGCGCACAGCGGCACGACGTGGCCTGGGCGGGTGAATTCGCCGGGCGTGGTGTTTGGGTCTGCCAGACGCCGGATGGTTTCTGCGCGCGAGGTCGCAGAAATACCGGTACTACCCGTCGCTGCATCCACGGTCACCGTGTAGGCGGTGCCGCGAACATCCTGGTTGACCGCCAGCATCGGCGGTAGGTTCAGCCGGTTGCAATCTTCTGGCAGCAAGGGTGCACAGATATATCCAGAGGAATAGCGCACCATGAAGGCCACAAGTTCCGGGGTGGCTAGCTCTGCGGCGAAAATCAGATCGCCTTCGTTTTCGCGATCCTCATCGTCGATGACAACAACCGGCTTACCAGCGGCGATATCCGCGATGGCCTGGTCGATGGAATCAAGACGGATGGAATTCTCACTCGCGCTCATAAGGTAGCAGTCTAGTCCTTAGCCTCAGGGGGTTTAGCTTCGGGGTGAAGCATCTTTTCTACATACTTGGCCAGCACATCCACCTCGAGGTTTACCTCTCCGCCCACTGGCAAGGCGCCATGAATGGTATCGCGCAAAGTGGTGGGGATAAGGGATACTTCGAACCAGTCGGGGCCCACGGCGCTCACGGTCAGCGAGGTGCCGCTCACGGCAATGGAGCCCTTTTCCACGACGTACCGGGAAAGCGCGGACGGCAAGCTAAACCGCAGCACATCCCAGTTCTCGGAGCTAGTTCGGCTCTGGAGCGTCGCGGTGCCGTCCACGTGTCCTTGCATGATGTGCCCACCCAGCCGGGTGGTGGGAAGCAGTGCCGGCTCTACATTGACCGGATCGCCCTCGGCAAGGCGCCCCAGGGCGGTGCGGTCAAGGGACTCCTGCATCACATCCGCACAGAATGTATCCGCAGACAGATCCGCCACGGTAAGACATACGCCGTTAATAGCAATGGAATCACCCAGTGCGGCCTCCGCAACGGTACGCGGGGCACGAATGCTCAACCGCAGCGCGTCTGCATGCGGTTCCATTGCCTCCACGGTGCCCAACTCTTGTACTAGACCAGTAAACACGTCCAACCTTTCTCGCTCACTGCTATGTCCAGCGCCTAGCGCACGTATTCAATAAGAACGTCATCACCCAGGGCCTTCATTCCCACCCGGTGGAAACGGGTGGCCCCTGCCAGCGTCTGGGTCACGGGGTGCGCGAGCACGCCACGGCCTTCGCCCAGCAAAAGCGGTGCAATATAGGCAGAGATCGCATCCACCAAGTCGGCCTTGAGGAAGCTGCTGGCCAGGCCTGCGCCTCCTTCCACGAGGACGTCGCGGGCCCCGGTGGCGTAGAGCTCGTAGAGAGCTTCTTCGATGCTGTCGTACTGCTCGTACCCTAAATCGCGCAGGTGGCTTGCTGCATCGCCCGCCGATTCCAAATCACGCTTGCCTATGACCACCCGGCGTGGCTGGTGCGCGCGCAAGCTGCCGTCGTTAAAGCGTGCGGTGAGCGAGGGATTATCAGCCAGCGCCGTGCCGGTGCCCACCACGATGGCATCGCGGTGCGCCCTATCGGCATGCACCCAGTCGCGCGCTTCCTCGCCCGTAATCCATTGGCTGGTTCCATCGGCCGCGGCCGTGAAACCGTCCAGCGTTTGCGCGAACTTCAAGGTGACGTGGGGACGTTGGGTGCGCACGGCGAATAGCCATGGCACCAAAGCATCCTCGGCGTGCGGGGGCTTTTCTAGCTTGGCGACGTCCACTCCAGCCTCCGCCAACACTTCTGCTCCACCCGCAGCCTGCGGGGTGGGATCGGCGTGGAGGTAGTACACGCGAGCCACGCCGGCATCGATAAGCGCCTGCGCGCAGGGACCCGTACGGCCGGTATGCGCGCAGGGTTCCAAGGTGACCACGGCCGTGGCCCCGCGTGCCTTACCTCCGGCCTCCTGCAACGCCATGACCTCAGCATGCGCGCCTCCCACGGGCTGGGTGGCGCCGACGCCCACAACCTCCCCAGCTGGGGACACGATGACCGCGCCTACCGGTGGGTTAGGGCTCGTGGTTCCACGAACTTCAGCACCCGCGGCCATTGCGCGCAATAGCGCTGCGGAGATGCTGCTGTCTTGTAACTCCGCGCCCATTAGGCACCAGCCGCCAGATCACGCAGCTGCTTGACGACGCCGGCGGGATCGTCCGACTTGAATACGGCTGAGCCTGCCACGAAAGCGTCGCAACCCGCCTCGGCGGCTGCCCCGATGGTCTCGGGTGAAATGCCGCCATCGATCTCGATGACGGTATCAAGGCCCTGCTCATCAATGCTGCGGCGCAGCTTACGGACCTTCTCCAGCATCTCCGGCATGAACTTTTGCCCGCCGAAGCCAGGCTCGACAGACATCACGAGCACCTCATCGAAATGGTGCAGCTTATCCAACCACGGCTCGATGGCGGTGCCTGGCTTGATGGAAAAGGCCGCACGCACGCCCAAATCGCGGATGCGCTGGGCCAAGTCCACTGCCGCTTGGTCATCGGCGACGGCCTCCACGTGGAAGATAATCGTATGCGCGCCCGCCTTGGCATAGGTCTCCACCCACTTTTCGGGTTCCTCAATCATGAGGTGGACATCTAGTGGCTTATCGGTGCTGCGATGGACCGTGGCCGTGATATCTGGGCCGAAAGACAGGTTGGGCACAAAGTGCCCATCCATAATGTCCACATGGACCCAGTCTGCGGTATCAATCGCCGCTAGTTCCTCGCCCAAGCGAGAAAAATCGGCGGCCAGGATGGAAGGGGAAATAATCGGTGCGGACATGCCCACCAGTCTATCGCGATTAGTCGGCTGCGCGGCGAAGGGCCGCAAAGAACATGGCGTCGGTACCGTGCCGATGCGGCCACATCTGCACGGATTTCTCATGGCCTACATCGCCCATATCAGGAATGAGAGCATGTGCGTCGAGTTCTTCCGCGCCAAGTTCGCGCACAGCGCGGTCAACGATGCCCCGGGTTTCGCGCAGATCTGGCGAACAGGTGGAATAGATGACCACGCCACCTGGACGCACTAGGTTTAATGCGGAAGACAAGAGCTCGAATTGCAGCTGGTTGAGCTCGGTAATGTCAGACTCGGACTTGCGCCACCGCGCCTCGGGGCGGCGACGGAGGGCACCGAGGCCGGAACAGGGGGCATCGACAAGCACGCGGTCAAAGCCCTCCCCCACGCCGGGATTGCGGCCATCTGCCACATGGACGTCCACAGGTAAATCGCTCACCGTCTTCCCAATCAGCGCCGCTCGGTGCGGGGATACCTCCACTGCATCGACGTGCGCGGAGTCGATGCGGGCAAGCGCGCCCATCAATGCCGCCTTACCGCCGGGACCGGCGCAGAGATCCAGCCACCGGCCGGTATCCTCGCCCTCGAGGGGCGCCTCGCATACCGCGCGAGCAATCAGCTGCGAGCCCTCGTCCTGCACGGCCGCCAATCCTTGGCGCACGGGTTCCAATTGGCCGGGGTCACCGGATTCCATGTACACCGCATAAGGGGAATAGCGCCCCTCCTCATTGCCGGTCATCAGGGCCAATTCCTCGGCCGAGATTTCCCCAGGGCGCGCCACCAGATGCACCGAAGGTCGATCCGAATCTGCCGCCAGGGCAGCCTCCAACTCCCCTAGGCCCAACACGCGGCTAAACGATTCCGCAATCCAGGTGGGGTGGGCATGCTTAAAGGCGATGCCGGCGATTTCCCCCTGTGGAGCGAGCTTGTCCAGCCAGGTCTTAGCTGGCGTGCGCGTAATGGTGCGCATGATGCCATTAGCAAAGCCCTTGGCTTTGACTTCACCGGCGGCTTCTACCAAACGAACGGTGGTATCAACCGCCGCGTGTGGCTCCACGCGGGTATAAAGAACTTGATAGGTGCCTAGGCGCAAGGCATCAACCACGGCTGGGGAAATGGCCTCGAGGCCGCGCGAAGAGCACTCTGCGATGACGGCATCAACTACGCCAAGGGTGCGCAGCGTCCCGTAGGTGATTTCGGTGGCGAAGGCGGCATCGCGCCCCTTGAGCTTTTGCTTGCGTAGTGCCTTGGGCAAAATGAGGTTGGCGAAAGCATCATCCTCGCTTACCCTGCGCACCACGTCGAAGGCGACCGCACGCGGCGCATCCACGCCCGCAGCCAGCGCGGCCTGAATCAGTCCGCTTTCCTGGCGCTTGCCGGGACGCTGGCCCTTAGCAGCAGCCTGCCGGCCACTGTGCTGCCCACCGCGGCTACCATGCTGCTGCCGTTGCGGGCGGCCGCCGCGACCCTTCACACCAGCGGATTTGTGGGAGTCCTGCGGCTTACCCGCCGGCGACTTATCCCCGGACTTGCTGCGGGAACGGAAACCACCACTCATTGAAACTTCACCTCGGCATCCTTGCCTAGTCCGCGGGCCCAATCGGCCGCGTTCATCATCTTCTTTCCCGGAGGCTGGATTTTACCCAGCTGGACTGGCTGCGTACCGGTACCGATGAATACGGCATTCTTGGCAATGTGCAGCTGCCCTGGTTCTAGTTCCTGTGGAACCGCCGCCTCATCTTTGAGGCTAACCGGTCCAATCTTCACGCGGGCCTCGTCCCACATGGTCCATGCACCCGGACCAGGCGTATGTGCGCGAATGTGCCGATCGATGGCAAATGCCGGTTGGGTCCACTCCACGCGGGCCTGCGCGGTAGAGATTTTCGGCGCATAGGTAGCCTCACCCTGCTGCGGTTGTGCCTCCAGCTGCCCCGCCGCTAAGCCATCCATGGTGGCCACGAGCAGATCGCCACCGGAATAGGCAAGGCGCGTCAACAGGTCATCAGCAGTATCGGTGCCTTTAATCTCCTCCGTCACGGTGCCGAGCACCGGGCCGGTATCAAGGCCCTCTTCAATGCGGAAGGTTGATGCGCCGGTCACGTCATCGCCTGCGGCAATGGCCGCCTGCACTGGTGCCGCGCCGCGCCATGCCGGAAGCAAGGAAAAATGCAGGTTTACCCAGCCATGCTGTGGTAGTTCCAGCAGGTCCTTAGTTACCAGATTGCCGTAGGCCACCACCGGAATCGCCTCTGGTTGCAATTCCTTTAAGCGGGAGCGCAGCGCCTGACCATCCTCCGAGTCAGGGCGCAGGGTGGTTGGAGTCAATACTTCAATGCCGCGTTCCTGGGCGAGCGCCTTCACTGGGCTCGGGTGAAGAGTGCGGCCGCGGCCCTTCTTCGCGTCTGGGCGAGTGATTACCGCCACCACCTCGTGCGACGAGGCAAGCAGCTTTTCCAAGGCCACAACGGCTGGCTCAGGGGTACCGGCAAAAATAATCCGCATGCGGGGAAACTCTCCTCTTAATGTCGTTCAAAATACTAGGCTACAACGCCGCAACGCTGCCGCCACAGCGAGCGGGCTACGAGGCGTTAAACCACTCGGATTCACGGATGGCGCGCATGGCCTCCTTGCGCACTAGCGCCTCCAAGCGTTGTAGGAAGAGCACCCCATCGAGGTGGTCCGTCTCATGCTGGATGCACCGAGCCATCAGTCCTGAGGCCACCATGGACACAGGGCGCCCCTCAATATCCTGGCCAGTCACAAAGACCTGGTTGAACCTCGTGGTTTCCGCGCTAATTCCCGGAATGGATAGGCATCCTTCCGGGCCTGTTTGCTGCTGCTCTCCCACCGGAGTCCAGACCGGATTGACAAGTGCCCCGCGCAGCCCAGATTGGGTATGCGAGCAGTCATAGACGAAGATTCGCTTCAAAATCCCCACCTGATTAGCCGCTAGCCCTACTCCCCCAGCTTTGTCCATGGTCTCGAGCATATCGCTCGCCAGAGCACGCAGACTAGCATCAAATTTACTAATCTCCTCCGCGCGGCTGCCCAAGACTGGGTCGCCGTAGATACGCAGCTCTCGAAGGGACATGGCAATCACACCTTTCTCATGGCACCGAGACCAAGCCGGCCGGCGGTGGCGGCTTCCTCCGTCGAGATTAGCGCATGAGCGCCTATGGCCCCGATATGGCTAACCCACGTGGATAGGGTCAACCACAATGCGCAAAGGCAGGTCATCCTTGCGGGCGCTGCGCGCGGCGTTGGCGCTGCGCAAAGCCCGCCCCAATTGGGACCGCGGCCCCAGCGGGGTGCGCACGACCAGCCGCTGCGGTGGGCCAAAGCGCTGGCTATCGTAGTCACCAGGCAGGCTCTGCCCCGGCGGAAGGGGAACTGGTCCTAATACCTCCGCGTGGTCTGGAAGATCCACAAGCTCGGCAAAGCCATCTAGGGATGCATCCGCACCGTCGATGGCAGCAAAATGCACCGCGGGTGGAAAGCGCACTTCGCGCCGGGCAGCAAGCTCTGCCGCGGCCGCGCCCACCATATCCCAACGCAGGAAATGCTGGACTACGGTAAGCGAGTCATCGGCCGCCAGGATTACTCGACCACCCTTGAAATGCGGCTGCACCAAGGTAGCCGCCTGCGCCCACTTCGCTAGGGTATCCTCCGTGGCGCGCAGGTCTTGCCGGTTGAGCAATGCCCCGGCATCCAAGAGCAACGCCGCGCCATAGGCTCCATCTTTTACTCTCGGTTCCGCACCAGGGGTGGCAATGACCAGCGCCGGCGCATTGTCCACCGCATCGAGCACCTTGTTTCCGCCTGAGACCACCACCCGCGTATTGGGAAAGGCTCGGCCCATTTCTTCCGCAGTGCGCTCCGAGCCCAACACGATGGCCCGCAGGCGCGGAGACCCACATTCGGTGCACCGATGCCGCGCCTCAATGCGACCGCACCAGCGGCAGGTAGGCATTCCCGCTTCGTCCGAGCCTGCGCTTGCCGACGCCCCCTTGGGCGGCAGCCCCAATGGCCCATTGCAATGCCGGCAGCGAGCCGGCGCTCGGCACTGGCCACAGGCCAAAATGGGCGCATACCCCTTGCGCGGGACCTGCACCAACACGGGCTCTCCTCTATCCAGCGCTTGGTGGGCGGCTTGGAAGGCCTGCGCCTGTACTTTTGTGGTGCCGCCCTGGAGGTCGCGGGCGATAGACAGACCGAACGACCCCACCGCCTCGATAGCCGGGCAACGCGCCGATATGGTCTGCTCTTTGGCCACCACGTCGTGCGCCCATCCTGATTCCACGAGGAGCTGTGTCTCCGCCGTCCGCGAATGGTTGGCCAAAACCATGCTGCAGCCTTCGAAGGCTGAGCGGGTGGTAAGTACTTCCCTCGCGTGGACATAGGGCTTGAGGTTGTCGACCAAATTATCATTGCCATCATCGAGGATCACCGCCAGTTGCAGGTCTTTGACCGGGGCAAAAGCGGCGGACCTGGTACCAATGACCACGCGGGCTTGGCCCACTAGAGCGGAGAGATAGCGGCGATAGCGCGCCTGCGGGCCCATGCTATTTGTCAGCACCGTAATCTGCTTTGCCCCAAGTACCTGGCGAAGCGCGGCATCTAAAGCATCAACGCCCTTCTGGTCCGGGGCGACGAGGAGAACCCCTCCTCCCCCAAGCGCCACTTTGGCAGCGAGTGCAGCCAGCGCATGTGCCCAATCATCGCCCGGGGCGATTTGCCAGGCGGCACGGGCGAGCTTGCCGGCCAGAATCGAGTCGACGAAAGCCTCGCCATGTTGATAGGCCGACCATCCTGATAGGTCGGGCTCGCTCGTGGTGCCGAGCTCCTCCCACGGGGTTTCTAGGTCGGATTCCTCCGCCTTGGCGTGCCGCGGCGGGATGGCGGAGCGGATAATGTCTGAGCGCACCCCGCCGTAGCGGTCAGCGAGGGCGTCGACAAGCCGGGCCAGTTGCGCCGGATAAACCTGGAAGGGTGAGATGATGCGCTCGATAAAGCGCAGGTTGCCGCCAAATTCAGAATCATGCCGGCGTTCTATGACAATCGCGTCCACCAAGCGCCCGTTGAAGCGGATGCGCACTTTAATCCCCGGTTGGACTTCTTCCGAGTCTGCCTCTTCAACGAGGTAATCAAATCCTCGGTCCAGGTGCGCAACCCCTAAAAGAGGCAACACCCGCGCAACCGGCTTCCGGGTGGCGGGTGTTTTCTTAGGCATAGGCCTCGATTCTACAGACCAGCGGCAGCACGCAATGCTTCCACTCGGTTCAACTGCTCCCACGGCAGCTCAACGTCGGTGCGGCCAAAGTGTCCGTAGGCCGCAGTTTGCGCATAGATGGGACGCAACAGGTCGAGCTCGCGAATGATAGCGGCCGGGCGCAGGTCAAATACCTGATTCACCGCAGCCTGGATATTCGCATCGCTCAAGCCTTCCTTGGCGGTACCGAAGGTCTCCACGTACAGACCCACCGGCTTGGCGCGGCCGATGGCGTAAGCCACCTGAACTTCAGCGCGATCTGCCAAGCCCGCGGCGACGATATTTTTAGCCACCCAGCGCATGGCATAAGCAGCGGAACGGTCCACCTTGCTTGGGTCCTTGCCGGAGAAGGCGCCGCCGCCGTGGCGAGCCATACCGCCGTAGGTATCGACGATGATCTTGCGGCCGGTAAGACCGGCATCGCCCATCGGTCCGCCAAGAATGAAGGAACCGGAAGGGTTGACCAACAAGGTCGTCTCTTCGGTGTAGTACTTGTCCAAGCCGGCGTCCTTGATAACCCATTCAAGGACCTCACTGCGCAAGGGACCTTCCAACCAAGCGCTATCGACCTCGGCATCGTGCTGCGTGGAAATGACCACGGTATCCAGGTGGGACGGCTCATTGTCGTCGGTATAGGCAAAGGTCACCTGGGTCTTGCCATCCGGGCGGAGGTGATCGACGATGCCTTCCTTACGTACCTGCGTCAGGCGGCGGGACAGGCGGTGCGCCAAAGCGATAGGCAGTGGCATGTACTCAGCGGTCTCATTGGAAGCATAGCCGAACATCAGGCCCTGGTCGCCTGCGCCAGCGGTATCGTTTTCGGCATCATAGTCCTCGTCATGGGCGCGGGCTTCAGTGGAGTTATCTACGCCCGCGCCAATTTCCTGGGACTGCTCGCCGATGGCGATATTCACACCGCAAGTGTTGCCATCAAAGCCGACTTCTGAAGAAGTAAAGCCGATGGATTTAAGGGTGTCACGCACCAGCGCCGGGATTTCTACGTATGCCTCGGTGCGAACCTCGCCCACCACGTGGACCTGGCCGGTGGTTACCAACGTCTCAACGGCCACGCGGGATGCTGGATCCTTTTCTAGCAGGGCATCAAGGATGGCGTCAGAAATGGCGTCACAAATCTTATCGGGATGGCCTTCCGTAACGGACTCGCTGGTAAAAAGACGAGTTGCCACTGCAGCGTTATCAGTCACAAAAACTTCCTTATGTTCTCACTGTTGATTCGATGCTGTGGGTTTTCTACGCCCAAGCCTAATACCTCGCAAGCCTAGACCAAGCGGTCTATAAAAGCAATTTTAGTTGCCTACCCTTGAAACATTTCATTCACGGCCGAAAGAATCTGAGCGGCGACAACCTGCTTCGAGCCATGCTCCACGCGTTGCGGCGCGGAATCCGGGCGCAAGATCCACCCCTC
This sequence comes from Corynebacterium sp. MSK074, assembly GCF_030229735.1. NCBI lineage: Bacteria > Bacillati > Actinomycetota > Actinomycetes > Mycobacteriales > Corynebacteriaceae > Corynebacterium > Corynebacterium sp. MSK074. The sequence goes on along the minus strand of NZ_JASPIX010000001.1, from coordinate 368,189 downwards.
GCTGGACTTTTGACCAAAAGTCTTTCCGCGCCCGACCTCATTGGCCATGAGCACATCGCAGCCTTTACGCGCAAACTTTTCCTGGGCGTAGTCTAAGGCGGACTTCTGAGCATCACCGGTTTCGGCGGCGAACCCCACAATTACGCACTCGGCAGGGATTTCCGAGCGGTTGCGCGCAGCGACAAGCCCTTTGAGCACATCCGGGTTTTCCACCAGATGGAGCGTCGAGAGTGCATCGTCTGCCTGCCCCTTCTTCATCTTTGATTCGGCGACCACCGCCGGACGGAAGTCAGAGACTGCAGCGGCCATGATCACCACGTCCGCATCGCGGGACTCCTCGCGCATGGCGTCCTCCAACTCACGGGTGGAGACAATGTGCCGGAGCTTCGCGCCGCTTGGCACAGGAAGCTGGGCGGTATTACCCGCAACGAGGGTGACCTTGGCCCCCATCTGGGCGGCCCATTCCGCGAGCGCGAATCCCTGCCTGCCGGAAGAGCGATTACCCAAGTATCGGACCGGATCCAGCTCTTCCTGGGTACCGCCGGCTGATATGACGACTTTCTTGCCCTGCCAGGTGTGCTGCACTCGATAGCCTGCTAGTTCAGTACGGATAATCTCCGCGATTTGTTCCGGCTCCGGCAAACGACCCGGGCCAGAATCCTTGCCGGTAAGGCGTCCGTGGGCGGGCTCGATGACGGTAATACCGCGGCGCCGCAAAGTAGCCACGTTGTCCTGCGTAGCGGGGTTATGCCACATCTCAGTGTGCATGGCCGGGGCCACAATAACCGGGCACGTCGCGACCAATACGGTGGCCGTGAGCAAATCGTCTGCTCGGCCTGCAGCCAACCGCGCGATAAGATCCGCGGTGGCAGGCGCAATGACCACTGCATCCGCATGCTGTCCTACGTTGACGTGCTGCACCTCATCCACGGCCTGAAACACACTCGTGGCGACGGGATGGCCGGACAGTGCCTCAAACGTGGCCGCGCCCACGAAGTTCAGTGCACTTTCCGTGGGGACAACGCGGACGTCATCGCCCGCTTCTTTGAGGTGGCGCACGAGGTGGCACGCCTTGTAGGCAGCGATGCCGCCAGCGACGCCCAGAACAATATTGCGAGAGGTATCTTTATCAGTCACACCGCACGATGGTACCTGCCAACATAGACAAAGGCTCCACCCGCCGCGACCAAGAGGTGCACCCTAATTCGGGGATGCACATCCGTGGCGGCGCGTGGAGCCTTAAAGCTATTACACGCTTAGTGCTAGCTACTTGCCTTCCTCGTGGTCAAGCAGGCCAGCATCAATCTCGCGCAATGCGATGGACAAAGGCTTTTCGCCTGGCTCTGGGGTAACCAGCGGGCCTACGAACTCGAAGACACCTTCATCCTGCTCTTGGTAGTAGCTATTGATCTGGCGTGCGCGCTTAGCGGCAAAGATGACCAAAGCGTACTTAGAGGAAACCTTGTCCAAAAGCTCATCGATCGGGGGATCAGTAATGCCGATCGGATCATCAAATACTGGTTCCGCCTTTGCGGCTTCAGTGTTAGAAGGGGTGGTCACGTTAGTCACATGCACCTTTACATTGATTGAAGATGGTCAAAAAGGAGGTCTATGCCCGCAGGATATCACTAATGGCAGATACTGCCTCGTCCAGATCCTCGTTCACAACGACGTGATCGAACTCGTCCTGTGCGGCTAGTTCCTCATGCGCAGTTTGCAACCTACGGTCAATGACGTCTTGCGGCTCAGTACCGCGGCCGGTAAGCCGCTCCACAAGTACCTCCCATGACGGGGGTGCCAAAAAGACCAGGTCTGCCTCCGGCAGCGCTTTCTTAACACTCCGGGCACCCGCGAGATCCACCTCAACGAGTACCGGGCGGCCAGCGGCCAAAGCTTCCTCTACCGGCTGGGCGGGCGTTCCAGAGCGCTGCAATCCGCCGTGGATATCAGCCCATTCGAGCATCTCCCCGGCATCAATTCGCTCCTGGAAGGTTTCTGGGGTGACGAAGAAGTAGTCGACACCGTCCTGCTCCCCGGGGCGGGGCTGGCGCGTGGTCATAGACACGCTGAAATACAGCCCCTCGACGTCACTGCGCAGACGCGAAACTACGGTGGATTTTCCCACTGCGGAAGGCCCCGCCAATACGACGAGGCGCCCGCGTGCAGTTGCGTCAGCCATGGTTGTGACTATTCGCCGTAACCGAAACGCTCGAGGAGAGCACGACGCTGACGCTCACCTAGGCCGCGCAGACGACGGGTCTGAGCAATCTCCAGGTCCTCCATGATTTCCTTAGCCTTGACCTTGCCAACCTTCGGCAGAGCCTCGAGGAGTGCAGAAACCTTGGTCTTGCCGATGATCTCATCGGTCTCAGCCTTTTCGAGCACGTCCTTCAGGTCGGTCTCGCCGCGCTTGAGCGCAGCCTTGAGCTCGGCGCGAGCCTTGCGGGCCTCAGCGGCCTTTGCGAGAGCTTCCTTGCGCTGCTCATCAGTCAACTTTGGAAGGGCCACGGGTTTCCTCCGATTCATTAGATTGATTCTGTTACGTCTAGTACTTGGTACCAGATTACGGTTGCCTAACGCAGTTAATACACCGCGGAAAGTTATTAATAACCTTCGAGCAAACCGACTTCTGGCAATCCTAGCACTGCTCATTGAACGGTGACGATTAGCGGGTCCAAAAGCACGCCTATTTTAGCACGTCACCGCACATACCTTAAACAAAGTACCAGGTAAACGGCGCGGCTGTTAATCAGCCACGCCGCCCGTTCTAGTCCCGGAACTCCGCTGCCACCTGAGCAACTGCTTTGCGCAGGTCAGCGACGTCAGGACCTTGCTCCAGCACTGCTCGGGACACATTGGCGAATCCCAGCGATGGATGAGCAGAAACAATGCCGTGCACCTGCTTTGGGCCAGCGCCCTGGGCGCCGACACCGGGCAGAAGAACTGGACCATTGAGCGCATCGAGGCGCGGCGGATTGTCCAACGTAGCGCCGACGACTACGCCGACATCGCCAGGCTTGTCGGCCTTGTTCGCCTCGACATTGAACGCGGCGCATTCATCGACGACGCCCTGAGCGATAGTGCTCTCCTCGCCCACCGGGACCGACTGGATGTCACGCGCCTCCGGATTGGAGGTAGCGGCGAGGACGAATACACCGCGGCCAGTTTCTTCGGCCTTGGTGAATACCGGCCCCAGTGCGCCAACGCCTAGATAAGGCGACACGGTCACAGAATCTGCGCGCAGCGGCGAGCTATCGCCGAGCCACGCATCTGCATAGCCGGCCATGGTGGAGCCAATATCGCCGCGCTTGGCATCGGCAACAGTAAGGCACCCCGCTTCCCGCAAGGAAGCCAAGACTTCTTCCAGGACCGCGAAGCCCTGAGAGCCAAAGCGCTCAAAGAAAGCGACCTGTGGCTTTACCAAGGCGGCGGTATCGCTAAAGGCTTCAACGCAGCGCATGCTAAAGGTCCGCAGACCTTCAGCGGTGGGCTCCAGCCCCCATTTCTCCAAGAGATATGGATGCGGGTCGATGCCAACGCACAGGCGCCCACGTTCCTGCCCGGCTTCTTCTAGCCGCTCGCCAAATCCTTTAGTGCTGTGGGCCATGCTCAAGCTCCTGGAGTGCGCGTACCTGCAGGTTGCCAATACGCATCGCTTCGATGCCCTGGACGGCTGCGGTTACACCCTGCACGGTGGTCACCAGCGGGATCTCCATGTGTACGGCGGCGGCGCGGATATCGTAGCCATCGTGGCGGGCACCGGCGGAGCCGGCCGGGGTATTGAGAATCCAGTCAATCTCGCCGTTGAAAATCTTATCCACGATGGACTCTTCGCCTTCCTTGGCCTCAGAGACCTTGGCAGCAACCTCGCACTCGATACCGTTGCGGCGCAGCATCTGGGCGGTGCCGGCGGTAGCGACGATGTTGTAGCCCATGTTGGCTAGGCGCTGAATCGGGAAGATCAGGGTGCGCTTGTCGCGGTTGGCAACAGAAACGAAGACGGTGCCCTCCGTGGGCGGTACGGCAAAGGCTGCGATTTCGCCCTTGGCATAGGCCGCGCCAAAGTTGGTAGCCAAGCCCATGACCTCACCGGTGGACTTCATCTCTGGCGAGAGCAGCGTGTCGAGCAGGCTACCATCGGGACGGCGGAAGCGATTGAATGGCAAGACTGCTTCCTTGACGGCAATCGGGTGCTCCAGCGGCAAAGAGCCACCGTCGTATTCGGAAGGAATCATGCCTTCGGCACGCAGATCCGCGATGCTCGAGCCCATCATGACGCGAGAAGCTGCCTTAGCCAGTGGTACGCCGGTGGCCTTGGAGACGAACGGCACGGTACGGGAAGCACGTGGGTTGGCCTCGATGACATAGAGGATGTCGTCCTTCAAGGCGAATTGGACATTCATCAGGCCCTTGACGCCAATGCCCTCGGCGAGCAAGCGGGTGGACGTGCGGACCTTTTCAATGTCCTCGGGTCCAAGTGTCATCGGAGGCAGCGCACAGGAGGAGTCACCGGAGTGGATACCGGCCTCCTCGATGTGCTCCATGACGCCGCCCAGGTAGACCTCGGTGCCGTCGCACAGCGCATCAACATCAATCTCGATGGCGGAATCCAAGAAGCGGTCCACCAGAACCGGGTGGTCCGGAGACAGCTCGGTGGCGCGCTCGATGTAGTCTTCCAGCGCCTTTTCGTCGTAGACGATTTCCATACCGCGGCCGCCCAGCACGTAGGACGGACGAACCAGTACCGGGTAGCCGATGGAGGAAGCAACCTCGCGGGCCTCCGCGAAGGAGGTGGCGGTGCCGTATTCCGGTGCTGCCAATTCTGCCTCATCGAGGACCTTGCCGAATTCGCCGCGATCCTCGGCGGAGTCGATAGCTGCGGGGCTGGTGCCCACAACCGGAACGCCTGCCTCCTCCAAGCGGGCGGCAAGGCCCAGCGGAGTCTGGCCGCCCAGCTGGACAATCACGCCAGCAACGTCACCGGAAGCGGCCTCCGCGTGGTAGACCTCCATGACGTCCTCGAAGGTCAGCGGCTCGAAGTAGAGGCGGTCTGCGGTGTCATAGTCGGTGGAGACGGTCTCCGGGTTGCAGTTGACCATGACGGTCTCGTAGCCCTGATCCGAAAGTTCCAGGGCCGCGTGAACGCAGGAGTAGTCAAACTCGATACCTTGACCAATGCGGTTAGGGCCGGAGCCCAAAATGATGACCTTGCCCTTGGAGCCTTCCGGTGCCGGGCGAACCTCGGTCTCGGCATCCGGGTCAAGCTCATAGGAGCTGTAGTGGTACGGGGTCTGTGCTTCGAACTCGCCGGCACAGGTATCTACCGTCTTGTACACGGGGCGGATGCCCATGCGCCAGCGCAGGCTGCGTACGCCATCCTCGCCGTTGAATTCTGGGCGAAGGGCGGCGATTTGGGCGTCGGAAAGCCCAAAGACCTTGGCCTCGCGCAGCAGCTCCTCGGTGAGCACTGGGGCGTCGATAAGCTCCTGGCGGAAGGCCACCAACGTGGCCAGCTCAGCGATGAACCATGGGTCTACGCCGGAAGCCTCGTGGACCTCGTCTACAGAAGCGCCAAGACGAAGGGCTAGCTCGATGTCGTACATGCGGCCCTCGGTTGGGCGCTCCAGATCCTTGAGCACGGCCTGCAGGTCAGTGGCACGCTCGCCCGCGAAGTACTCATCCGGCTTGGTCCAGAAGCCATTCGGCTTGTTTTCCAAAGAACGCATGACCTTGTTCAGGCCCGCGATGTAGTTGCGGCCGATGCCCATGGCCTCGCCCACAGACTTCATGGTGGTAGTCAAGGTGTCATCGGCACCCGGGAACTTCTCAAAAGCAAAGCGTGGGGCCTTGACAATGACGTAGTCCAGGGTCGGCTCGAAAGCTGCCTTGGTCTCGCCGGTGATGTCGTTTTGCACCTCGTCCAAGGTGTAGCCAATGGCGAGCTTGGCAGCCAGCTTGGCAATCGGGAAACCGGTGGCCTTGGAGGCGAGCGCGGAGGAACGGGACACGCGCGGGTTCATCTCGATGACGATGATGCGGCCGTCGTCCGGGTTGACCGCGAACTGGATATTGCAGCCGCCGGTATCGACGCCGACCTCGCGGATGATGGCAATGCCCAAGTCACGCATCTTCTGGAACTCACGGTCAGTAAGCGTCAGCGCCGGGGCGACGGTGACGGAATCGCCGGTGTGCACGCCTAGGGCGTCGACGTTTTCGATGGAGGCAACGACCACGACATTGTCATCGCCATCGCGCATGAGCTCGAGCTCGTATTCCTTCCAGCCCAGAATGGATTCCTCAATGAGCACGTTGGCCTCAGGGGATGCGGCCAAGCCGCCGCCGGCGATGCGATCCAGGTCCTCATTATTGAAGGCCAGACCGGAGCCCAGGCCGCCCATGGTGAAGGAAGGGCGGACAACAACGGGCAGGCCAAGCTTGTCGACGGTCTCGTGGACCTCATCCATGTTGTGGCACACAGCGGAGCGGGCGGACTCACCGCCGATGGAGGCGACGATGTCCTTGAACTTCTGGCGGTCCTCGCCGCGCTCGATGGCGTCAATATCTGCGCCGATGAGCTCGATGCCGTACTTGTCCAAAATTCCTTGGCGGTCGAGCTGAACTGCGGCATTTAGCGCGGTCTGGCCGCCCAGGGTAGCCAGAACGGCGTCGATGGGGTGTCCCTCTTCGCGTTCCTTGACCAGAATCTTTTCGATGTATTCCGGCTCAATGGGCTCCACGTAGGTGTGGTCCGCAAACTCAGGGTCGGTCATGATGGTGGCCGGGTTGGAGTTGACCAGCGTTACGCGCAGGCCCTCCTCCTTGAGCACGCGGCAGGCCTGGGTACCGGAGTAGTCAAACTCGCAAGCCTGGCCGATGACGATCGGGCCGGAGCCGATGACCAGGACGTGGTTGATGTCGTTGCGCTTTGGCATAGTTATTCTTCCTTTTCCTGGTGGTCTACTTATTTGGGGTGTGGTTAGCCATCAGTTCTTCAAACTGATCGAATAGTGGGTTGGCATCGTGCGGGCCCGCCGCGGATTCTGGGTGGTACTGCACGGAGTAGGCCATGCCGTTGCGCAATGCCACGCCCTCGACGGTGTCGTCGTTGAGGCAGATATGGGTGACCTGGGCGGGGCCGAAGTCGGTGGCGAACTCGGCGTCCTTGCTGTCTAGGTCGTAGCCTTCCGGTGCCTTCAGCGCGAAGCCGTGGTTCTGAGAGGTGATATCAATCTTGCCGGTCACGTTATTGCGCACCGGCACGTTGATGCCACGGTGGCCGAACTTCATCTTGTAGGTGTCCAGGCCAAGCGCGCGGCCCAGGAGCTGGTTGCCAAAGCAGATGCCAAAGAACGGGATCTTGGCTTCGAGCACCTGCTTGATGATGCCCACCATTTCGTCGGCGGTAGCCGGGTCGCCCGGGCCGTTGGAGACGAAGACGCCGTCCGGGTTATAGGACTTCACCTTGTCAAAGGAGGTATTTGCGGGCACGACGATGGTTTCGATACCGCGCTGGGAGAAGTGGCGCGGGGTTGCGCTCTTCACACCCATGTCGAAGGCAACGACGGTGTACTTCTTCTCCCCTACGGCCTCAACCGTGTACGGCTCGTCGGTAGATACTTCTGCGGCAAGATCAGCGCCTTCCATAGAGTCCTGGGACTTAACTTCCTTGAGCAACTCTTCTACTGGGCGCTTTGCATCTTCGCCGGAGAACAGGCCGGCGGCAATGGAGCCGTAGTTGCGCAGGTGGCGAACCAAGGTGCGGGTATCGATGCCGCAGATGCCAATGACACCCTGCTTTTCCATTTCCTCGCTCAGGCTGCGCTCTGCGCGCCAGTTGGATACGCGCTGCGCGAGGTCGCGAATGACGAGGCCCGCAACCCAAATGTGGTTGCCGTGGGACTCATTGTCCTCGTCGTTCCAACCGGTATTGCCAATGTGCGGCGCTGCGGAAACCACAATCTGGCGGTGGTAAGACGGGTCCGTCATGGTCTCCTGGTAGCCGGTCATCGCCGTGGTGAATACGGCCTCGCCCAAGGTGGTGCCGGTGGCGCCAAAGCCATAACCGCGGAAGGTGCGCCCGTCCGCGAGAATGAGGATTGCTGGGGTTCTATCAGTCACGTCGTGGCCTTTCTCTGCCATATAGGTGGTCTCAGTGTGCAAGGTTAGTCTTCTTCGGAGGCTGCCAAGTCAAAAGTGACGGCACCTCGCAAAATGGTGTGGGTAACGCGGGCACCAAATTCTTCGCCAGCGTACGGGTTGTTTTCGGACTTGGAGGCCAGCTTCGAGGAATCAGAAACCCAATGGTGGTTTGGGTCCACGATGGTCAAGTTAGCCGGCTCACCTTCCGCGATGGGGCGGCCATGGCCCGGCAGGCGGGTAATTTCTGCGGGGCGTTCGGACATGACGCGAGCGACAAAGCGCCAATCAGCCAGGCCGGACTCGACGAAGATTTTGGCGATGACGGCCAAGGAAGATTCCAGGCCCAACATGCCTGGACGGGCATTTTCAAACTCCACGCACTTGTCTTCGGAGCCGTGCGGGGCGTGGTCGGTGGCGACGCAGTCAATAGTGCCGTTAAGCAGCGCCTCGCGCAGGGCTTCAGTATCGCGTTGTTCGCGCAGCGGCGGGTTGACGCGGAAGAGGCCATCGTAGGTGCGCAGCTTGTCATCGGTCATCAACAGGTGGTGCGGGGTTACCTCGGCGGTGAGAGGAATATCCTGCTCCTTTGCCCACTTCAGCAGCTCCACGGTGCCCTGGGTCGAAGCGTGGCAGATGTGCACGCGGTTGCCGTAGTCGCGCGCCAATAGGGCGTCTCGGGCCACGATGGATTCCTCCGCCACGCGCGGCCAACCGCGCAGGCCGAGCTTGGCCGCGGTCTCGCCTTCATGGGCGGAAGCACCGGCGGTCATGCGGTCATCCTCGGCGTGCTGAGCCAGCAGCACGTCCATGCCCTTGGCGTATTCCAGAGCACGACGCATGAGCTGCGGATCCTGGACGCACTTGCCGTCATCGGAGAACATGCGGACCTTGGCGTCCGAGCGCGCCATCATGCCGAACTCAGTGAGGGTCTTGCCTTCCAGGCGCTTGGTAATGGAGCCCACCGGGTGGACGTCGCACAGCGCTAGTGCTTGGGACTTGGCCCACACGGACTCAGCGATAATCGGCTGGTCGGTCACCGGGTTGGTATTAGCCATGGTGAACACGGCGGTGAAACCGCCCTTGGCGGCAGCCTTGGAGCCGGTCTCAATAGTCTCGGTATCCTCGCGGCCGGGCTCGCGCAGGTGCACGTGCATATCCACCAAGCCCGGCAGAAGTACGTTGCCCTGGCCGTCGATGACCTGTGCATCCTCGGCTTCTGCTGTGGCGCCGATGGCAGCGATAATGCCGTCCTTGATTACGACATCGGTGGGCTCGCCTTCGCCGTACAGGCGCACATTCTTAATCACCAGTGGGGTTTCCGCCGGCGCGGAAAGGCGACCGGTTTCCGGGTAAGTAGTCATTGTCTCTCCCTAAAGTTGAGTGTGGGTCGCGGGTTTAAATGCCGGCGTTTTCGCCATTGGTCAGCAGGGTAAACAGCACCGCCATGCGGGCGTGTACACCGTTGTGCACCTGCTGCAGGACCGCAGTCTTGTCCAAATCTGCGACGCCGTAGTTAATCTCCATGCCGCGCAGCATCGGGCCTGGGTGCATGACGATGGCGTCCTTATGCATGGCCGCCGCGCGATCCTTAGACAGGCCAAAGAGGTTGGCATACTCGCGGTGAGAGGGGAAGAAGCCGCCGTTCATGCGCTCCTGCTGCACGCGCAGCATCATGACGACGTCGGCGTCTGCGATTTCCGCATCAAAGTCATAGGACACGCGCACTGGCCAATTCTCTACCCCAAAGGGCATGAGGGTGGCTGGGCCCACGAGGGTTACCTCAGCACCAAGAGTGGTGAGCAAATCTACGTTGGAGCGTACGACGCGCGAGTGCAGGCAATCGCCCACAATCTTGACCTTCAGGCCGGCAAAGCCTTCGTCGCTATGCAGTCCCAGGCGCTGACGCACCGTGACGGCGTCGAGAAGCGCCTGCGTTGGGTGCTGGTGCGCGCCGTCGCCCGCGTTAATCACTGAAGGACCCTTGCCATTAGGGGCAACCCACTGGGCTAGCTGCTGGGGCGCACCAGAGGAAGGGTGGCGCATGATGATCGCATCGGCGCCGATGGCGGCCAAGGTAAGGCCCGTATCCTTCAGGGACTCGCCCTTCTTTACCGAGGAGGTGGAGGCAGACAGGTTAATGACGTCCGCGGACATCCACTTGCCGGCCGTTTCAAAGGAAGAGCGGGTGCGGGTGGAGTTTTCATAAAAGAGGGTATAGATAGTCCGCCCCCGCAGGGTCGGCAGCTTCTTTACTTCGCGGCCTTCTAGGGCCTCCCGGAAGCGATCCGCTTCATCCATCAGACCGATAATTTCGCTTCGGTCCAGCTCTGCCATATCGATGAGGTGCTTCATGGTTATGCCTCCCCCGTTTCGGAGCCAGCTCCGTCAGTTGTTGCGGCGGCTCGGGTCAATACGACCGCATCCCGGCCGTCAATCTCGCTGTTGTATACGGTGACGTCTTCTTCTCGCGCGGTGGGCAGATTCTTACCCACATAGTCGGCGCGGATAGGAACCTCGCGGTGGCCGCGATCTACCAAGACGGCCAGCTGAATAATGTCCGGACGGCCCACGTCACTCAACGCGTCCAAGGCGGCGCGGATTGTGCGGCCGGAATACAGCACATCGTCGACCAAGATGACGATGGCATTATCGATGCCACCGGTGGGAATCGTCGTCGGTTGGAGTGCGCGATGCGGCTTATTCAAAAGGTCATCGCGGTAGAGAGTGATATCGAGAGAGCCCCATGGGACTGCGACCCCGGAAAATTCTTCAATCTTGTGCGCTAGGCGCTGTGCAAGTGGCACGCCACCAGAGGGAATGCCAAGCAGAATGACCCGCGGTGCGTCCGCGGAATCGAGCGCCGTTTTTTCAATGATCTGGTGCGCGATGCGTGCAACGGTACGCGAAACATCATCGGAGCTTAAAAGCTCTAGCTGCTTCGCGGTAGCGTCAGTTCCACTCATCGTGACCTCCTTCCCCGCCTCACGGTGCGGTCTTTAAAGGATGCCGGTTGATGGTCTCAAAAATGTCTATGCTCTTAGACACAGAATATTCTAGCACCTTCCCCACCATTTGGGTGAGGGCGAAAAGAAGGAGGCGTATCAGTCAGTGAGTTTTTCCGCCGAACACATAGTCCCCGCCCCGCGCGAGCAGGTCTGGCAATGGCATACCCGCCAAGGCGCTTTAACCCGTCTGAACGCGCCCTTTGCCTTCATGAAACCCATCCAGCAAGCAGAGAATCTGGGCGATGGCACCTCCATCCTGGGCATTCCGGGCGGCCTGCGCTGGACTGCTCAGCATAAACTTTCCCAGTATCGCGAGGGCTATGAGTTCACCGATGTGTGCGTGAACTCGCCCATTCGCAAATTTGCCACATGGCAGCACCACCACACCTTTGCGGATCACCCGGACGGCACGCTCGTTCGCGATGAAGTCACTACCCGCATCCCTTCGGCGGCGCTGGAATCGGTCTTTGCTTATCGGCAGCACCAGCTCATTGAGGATTTTTCCTTTCTCCGGCGGCTTGCCGACGCCTCCTTAAACACCGAACCACTAACCATCGCCGTAACCGGCTCCCGCGGCAGCGTGGGTGCAGCGCTCAGCGCACAGCTGCGCACCGCCGGACACACGGTGATCCAGCTCGTGCGCGGCACGGCTTCCAAGGGCCAGCGCACCTGGCGCCCGGAGCAGCCCGATCCCGACCTCCTACGCGGCGTCGACGTCCTCGTCCACCTGGCGGGCGAGCCCATCTTCGGCCGCTTTAATGACGAGCACAAGGCCGCCATCCGCGATTCCCGCGTTGGCCCCACCGAGCGCCTAGCCCGTCTAGCGGGCACCACGGATTCCGTCGACACCATGGTCTGCGCCTCTGCCGTGGGCTACTACGGATCCGACCGCGGCGATGAGGTCCTCACCGAAGACTCCGCACCTGGCGAGGGCTTCCTGGCAGACGTGGTGGTCGACTGGGAGCGCGCCTGCGAACCCGCCCGCGCCGCGGGCACTCGCGTAGTCAATATTCGTACCGGCATCGCCATGTCGGGCGGTTCCGGCCTCCTGCCGCTGCTGCGTGCCCTCTTCTCCACCGGCCTAGGCGGCCCCTTCGGCGACGGTGAGTTCTGGTTCAGCTGGGTCGCCCTCGATGACCTGACAGATGCCTACTTCCGCGCCATCGTGGACGATTCGCTAGAAGGCCCCGTCAATGCGGCCTCGCCTAACCCGGTACTCAACAAGGACTTCGTCAAAGCCCTTGGTGCCGAGCTACATCGCCCAGCCCTGCTCCCCGTTCCACCCTTCGGTCCCGCAATCTTGCTGGGCAAGGAAGGCGCCCAAGAGTTGGCCTTGGCGCAACAACGCGTAAGCCCCACCGTTCTTCAAAACACCGGGCATACGTTCCGGTACCCCACGATCGATACTGCTCTCGCCCACGAACTTGGCGGCGAGCACCTATGGCAGTCCCAGTAGCTAGATAAGAACTTAGGTAAACTAGCAAAGGTTGACCTTTATCCCCGATTAGTACATGGATTGAGACTACTTAAGTGTCTGAAGAACCAACCCTGTATCCCGATACGCCGGTAGAGCCCGTAACTCTCGAGCGCATCGGCGAGATCTTTGCATCTGAGAACCTAGAATACCGCCTCGAAGAGCAGCCAGTGAGCGAGGAAGAAACCGTGCAGATTCTGCGCACGGGCTTCTCCAACGTCGCCATCGCCATGCAGGTGCGCGATGATGTGCTCGTGGCGGATTCCGTCTGGCGCGGCAATGTGCCTTCTTCTGAGGGCCCAAGCCTGCTGATGGTACTCAACCAATGGAACCAGCAGCACTTCGCGCCGACACTGCGCTTCTTTGAGTCAGCAGAGAATAACCTCGCCGTCTCCGGCGTGCGTGAGATCAACATTGCCCACGGTTTGTCCCGTAATCAGATCGGCGCCTTTGTGATGTCCACGCTGGATTCTATGCTGCAGTCCTTCGCCTTCGTGGAAGAACACTACCCACAGCTCGTGACTTGGGAGGAGCACAACCATGACTAATGCCTCTACCGAAAACAATCTGCCGGAGATCACCCTGGACCGCGTGGTCGAGGCCATGCGCACCTTCGACATCGAATTGACCAAGATGGACAGCGATATTGAGGCAGCTACCGCCAACCTCAACGGCCTGCCCACCATGTTCGCCGTTCTCGACTCCGTAGTTATTGTCCGTTGCGATGTGCCTACCGACGCCGCCTATTCCAAGGCCGACGCCGGCCTCTTCCTCGCGGCTAACCAGATCAACTCCGTGGCCTTCGGCGCCCGCGCAGTTATCTCGGAGCACGATGACATGCTCGTGGTGCGCACCGAGCGCGATATCCCTGCCGCCGCCGGCATGACCGATGAGCAGCTGCAGGCTGCCCTGAAGACCGCCGTAGATGGCGTCATCCGCGGCCAGGATGCCATGGTTTCTGCCGCCGAAGAGATGGCCAAGCTTGGCTCCGAGACCGCAGCCAAGGCTGGTTCTGACGATGTCGCCGCAGGCGACGCTGCGCAGAGCTAAGCCGCTCTAGTCTCCACTGCTCTCCCCTCTCCTTCCGCCTTAACAACGGCGCAAGGATGACGGGGAGAGTTCTTTTCCTCTTGGCCGTTCTGGGCACATGGAGACACGAAAATGGGCGTCGATTGGCTCTGTCTTGGCCATGAAAATACCGCCCGCCACAGCTCTTCACCATCGAGCTGGGCGGGCGGTTTAAGTATGCGGGCCAGTCTAAATCTGGCTATTCCGCAGTGGGGTCCTGCTGCGCAGAACCGTCTGCTACAGCCGAGCCGTCGGCCGCGGCAGCGGAGTCCGAAGCGGTGGATGCGGAGGTACCCTCGGCCGCATCTTCCGCGTTCTTAGAGTCTACCGACTCCTCGTCGGTCGTATCCTCGCCGTCGGCATCCGCATCGCTGCCCTGGTGTTCTGCGGACATCGGGTTTTCCGCAGAACGGGATTGCGCCACGTCATCCAACACAGCGTGGATATATGGCGCTGCTTGATCGTTGGAATACTGGGAGGCAATCTCCACGCCTTCCACGACTGCAGTAGCGGTGGGAATATCCGGGTTGAACAGCAGCTCCCACACCGATAGGCGCAGGATCGCACGGTCAACGGCCGGGATGCGGTGCAGTTCCCAGTCCTCGGCAAGGAAGCGAGAGATGGTGTCATCGATGGCATCCAGCTCTTCAGCGACGCCCTTGACAATGACCTGCGTGTATTCGGCGACAGGTGCTACCGCATTGCGATCCTCACGTGCCAATGCGATGCGATCCTCCACGATGGCAACGGGGTCAACGTCCCTGTTTTCTGCCTCGTAGAGGATATCGGCGGCACGACGACGCGCGCGGTACCGCGCGGTGTGCCGCTTGTAGTTGATATCGCGCTTAGGGGTGTTATCAGACACAGTCAGATGCCCTAGTTGTTAACGCGGGAGAGGTACTCGCCGGTACGGGTATCGATCTTGAGAACATTGCCGATCTCAATGAACAGCGGAACCTGGATCTCAGCGCCAGTTTCCAAGGTGGCGGGCTTGGTGCCGCCGGAAGAACGGTCACCCTGCAGGCCAGGCTCGGTGTGCTCGACCTTAAGGTCTACGGAGATAGGCAGTTCGGCAAACAGTGCCTCATCCTCGTAGAAGGAAACCTGAACGCGCATGTTCTCCAGCAGGAAGCGAGCGGCATCGCCGAACTTCTCCGGCGGGAGCTCGAACTGCTCAAAGGTCTTTTCATCCATAACAACGTAGCTGGTGCCATCGTTGTACAGGTAGGTCATATCGCGGCGGTCCACGGTAGCGGTCTCTACCTTAACGCCAGCATTCCAGGTCTTGTCCACGGTCTTACCGGAGACAACATCCTTGAGCTTGGTACGCACGAAGGCTGGGCCCTTGCCCGGCTTCACGTGCTGGAACTCAACGATCTGCATCAGTTTGTTGTCGATCTTCAGAACGAGGCCGTTCTTGAAATCAGTAGTATCAGCCATTGCGGTTAAACTCCCGAAAATTGTGGACTAAAGGTTGAAAACAATGTTTAAGCCTACCGGACAACTGCCCCTTGGGGTATTACCGGTCCCCCATTTCTTCCCCACAGTTACCAGCGGAGTGACTTTCGGGGCCTGTCGCCTGCCCTAAGCGGTCAGACACACGAGCAATCAAAGGTTTTTATCTAGCAATAACTCGCTGTACGATAAGGCTTTGCTTTATTGATTTTTCACATATCTACCAAGGATTTTTGCAATGTTTCTCAAGAAGCTCTACGCCGCGGCTACCGCTACTGGCGCAACCGTAGCAGCACTATCCGCTCCGCAGGCCATGGCGGCAGACGCCCAGACCGTGATGTTCGGCGATTCTGTCTTTGCCAACCCAACCTATGGCCAAATTGGCACTACCTCGAGCCTGTCCCCTTCGGCAGGCACTACGCTCTCGTCTGCCACCCACGGCATCGAAGACGCTCCTGGCGCGCCGTCCCCGCAGGGTTGCCCGCAGGGGCAGAGTAATGTTGGCCGCGAATTGGGGCGCGTTTCAGGCCAGCACGTAGCCAACTACGCATGCTCTGCGGCGAAGGCCGCTGGCCAGTCGCACCGCAAGGACTTCACTGAGCAGATCAACGGAGCCATTGCCAATAATGATCTCAATGGCGAAACGAAGAACGTATTGATTCAGTTTGGCGCCAATGATCTCCAGGAAATCGTGCGCCCATCTCTTTCTTCTTCCAACCCTTACTACGACGGCATGAAGCATTCGATCCAGCGGATTCGCCACGCCGCCCCGAATGCCCGCATCACCGTTGTAGGCTATCCCGCCATCTCCGCCCGCAATGGCGCGGTTTGCCCGCTGCGCACCTCCGCACCGGGATCCTCTGAAGCCGGGTTCAACATGGACTACGCGGGCCTAGTTCGCACCGGCGAGGACCAGGTCAATAGCGCCATGTACAAGGCAGCCCGCGCAAACGGCGTACAATATTACGACCTACGCGCCGACTCCATCGATCACGGCATGTGCGCCCCGGACAGCACCCGCTGGATTTCCGGCAAGTGGGAGTACTCCGTACCGCACAACCTCTTCAATCACCTCACACACCTGGGCAACCGCAATGTCGCCCAGCTGCTTAACTCCAAGGTGCTGGCCCACTAAGCGGGCAGTTCAGTAAATTCCTTCGTCGCGGCGGTAATGATTTTCGGCGCACCATCGGTAATGATGAGGGTGTCTTCGATGCGCACGCCGCCCTTGCCTGGCACATAGATGCCCGGCTCGATGGTCAGGGTCATGCCGGCAGCGAGTTCGCCCTTACCGGTTTGTGCCGCGAACGGGGCTTCGTGGACGTCTAGGCCCACGCCGTGGCCCGTCGAGTGCACAAAGTAGTCGCCATAGCCGGCGGCGGAGATGACATCGCGGCAGGCTGCGTCGACGTCGGCAAGCTTAGCGCCCGGCACCGACGCTGCCACGCCTGCCTTTTGGGCGCGGAGCACCACATCGTAGATTTCCTTGGCAAAATCATTCGCCGTGCCCACGACGTAGGTGCGGGTGCAGTCGGAGTTGAACCCGCGCAGGTGCGCACCGAAATCGATGGTCACTAGGTCGCCGTCCGCGATGACCCGGTCATCGGCACCATGGTGCGGCATCGCCGAGTTCGGGCCAGAAGCCACGATGGTATCGAAGCTCACTCGCTCCGAGCCGAGCTTGCGCATCCGATATTCCAAATCGGCAGCCACCTGGCGCTCGGTGCGGCCGGCACGCAACTCACCAGCGGCGAGCAACTCCTCCAGCGCCTGATTAGCCAGCGCGGCAATCTCTTCGAGCTTTTCTAGCTCGAGCGAATCCTTGACCAAGCGAATTTGTTCAATGACCCCGGCGATGGGAACCAAGGTAACCGACTCCGGGGCGGACTCTTCTAAGTCCTTCAGCTCAGAGACCGAGAGGTAGTCGGCTTCAAAACCGACTCGAACCGGCCCCTCGACATCGGCAAATTGCTGCAGGAGCACCTTTCCTACCGCGCGGCCTTGGATAGCCTCCAGATCGGGAACCTCGCGGGCGATCTGCGTGGTGTACCGGCCGTCGGTAGCAACCTGTGCGGTAAGGTCCTTACGCAGCAATAGCCCGCCATTCGAGCCGGAGAATCCCGAAAGGTAGCGCACGTGCGTGAGGTGGGTGACCAGAACGGCATCGATGCGCTGGCCGGCTAGCTCCGCGGCAAGCTTGCGGCGCCGGTCACTAAATCGGGTATCTGCCAAAGCCATGATTTCATCCTTTTAGGGTCGACTGCGGTGTAGAAAGTATCCACCCAGTATATCGACCCCGCCACCGCAGTTGGGCGGATTTCTTTCTGGGCGGATTTCTTTCTTTGCCGGCTGCCGCCCAGCCCGTTCGAGGGGTGCCTATTGGCAGAGGTAGTCCACTGCCGCCACGTAGCCGAAGACCCCCAACCCCGCGATGACGCCGCGGGCGATAGGGCTGAGATAGGAGTGATGGCGGAAGGGCTCGCGCGCATGCACATTAGAAATATGCACCTCTACGAATCCGGCGCCATCGGCTACCTCTGCTAGGGCATCCCGCAGGGCCACTGAAGTATGGGTAAAACCGCCGGGATTGATAATCACTGGGTGGCCCGCATCCGCGGCAGCATGCACCTTCTCAATGAGCTCACCCTCATGGTTGGACTGGAAGCACTCTACCTCTGCACCGTGCGTGGCGGCGCGCGAGGAGATCATCTGTTCTACATCCGCCAAGGTGGTGGAACCGTAGACATCCGGTTGCCGCTTTCCTAAGCGGTTCAAGTTCGGGCCGTTGAGGACAATAATCTTCATTTCTACTCCGAAATCGCGGCGTAGGCCGCCTCTAGCTCTTCCGTGGTGGGGCCTTCGAGACGGGTGGTCTCGCCCACCCTGGTCAAGGCTATGAACCGGATCTTTCCATCGCGGTTCTTCTTATCGTGGGTCATTGCCTCATACAGGTCCGCAAACTGGCCCGGCCTATACGTAGTTGGCAGCCCAATACTGTGCAGGATACGGCGGTGCTTTTCCACCAGTTCTGCGTCAATGAGGCCGCGCGCATGCGCCAGGTAGGCAATAAACATCATGCCCACCGCCACCGCGTTGCCATGGCGCCACTGATACTGTTCATGGCGCTCCACTGCATGGCCAAAGGTATGGCCGTAGTTGAGCGTTTCACGCAGGCCCAATTCTTTGAGGTCCTCGCCCACCACCGCGGCCTTCACCGCGATAGAGCGCTCAATCAATTCTGGAAGATAGCCCTGCGGGTCCACGCATGCACCGGGGTCACTGTCATAGCGTTCAAGGATCACCGGGTCATGGATGAATCCGGTTTTGATGATTTCTGCCGAGCCTGCAATGATCTCCGCCTCAGGCAGGGTATCGAGGCGCTCGAGATCCACAAACACAGAATCTGGCTCATGAAAGGCTCCAACGAGGTTCTTACCGGCTGCGGTATTGATGCCGGTTTTGCCGCCGACGGCCGCGTCAACCATGGCCAATAGCGTGGTAGGCACCTGAACAATTTTGATGCCGCGCATCCACCCGGCTGCGGCGAACCCAGCCAAATCGGTGGTGGCGCCACCGCCGAGGCCGATGATGACGTCACGGCGGTTAAAGCCCTTCTCTCCCAGCTGATCCCACACGCTGCCGATGATGTTGAGTTGCTTGGCGGCCTCGGCATCGGGGACATCGATAAGCGTAGGCTCCACCCCCTCAGCGGCGACGAGTTCTGCTAAGCGCTCGGCCGCGGCACGCAGGGGCGGCTGGCAGATAATGCCCGCCTGGCCTGCACCAATCTGCGCGCAGCGCTGCGCGATGTCCCGATTGAGATCGGCGCCAATGCGAACTTCATAGGGCTGTGGTCCATTAACGGCAATGCTGGGCATGATGGTCCTTTCCGTTCGCCGTCGAGGCAATGGGGCGAGAAACTAGTGTTAGCGCGGCGGGGAATCTACAGGGTATCGAGGAAGCCGAGAATATCGCCCACTACCTGCTGTGGGGTCCGGGCATCGGTGCGTACCCGGTAATCGGCCACCTCCTGGTAATACGGGCGACGCGCCTCCACAAGGTTGCGGTAGTGCTCGAGGGGATCGGCGGCCGCAAGCACTGGCCGATTGCTATCCCCGGACGTCCGCCGTGCACCTTCTTCAGGAGAGATATCCAAAAAGATGACACTATGGCGCTCCAGCAGCTCACGGGTGGAGTCCGTCAGCACTGCCCCGCCGCCGAGGCTGACTACTCCACCAGTGCGCAGCGCCGCAGCAACGTGCTCGGCTTCGAGCGCGCGAAAGTCTGGTTCACCCAGCTCGCTAAAGACTTCCCCGCACGGCTTGTCTTTATCCTGTTCAATGAGGTGATCCGAATCCACCAGTTCGCAGCTCAAGGCGTGGGAAAGGCGGCGGCCAATGGTGGATTTACCCGCACCTGGCGGGCCAACCAAAACAACGCGTGGACGGGGCAGGCCCGTAACGGCGGTTGGGGTGGTCATAACTTACTCCTGGTCAAAAGCAAGACGGTCCGAAACGTATTTATCATACGCGGCGATGGCTGCAGAGGTTTCTTCGAGGCTATCGCCACCGAACTTTTCTAGCACGGCGCGCGCAAGGACGAGGGCGACCATTGCCTCTGCAACGACGCCCGCCGCGGGAACCGCGCACACATCGGAGCGTTGGTGAATGGCAGTAGCTTCAGCGCCGGACTCCATATCAATAGTGCGCAAGGCACGCGGAACGGTAGAAATCGGCTTCATCGCCGCCCGCACGCGCAGCTGCTGCCCGTTCGTCATGCCGCCTTCCAGTCCGCCTGCACGGTTGCTAAGGCGGGATACGCCTTCTTCGGTTCGGACCATCTCATCGTGGGCAGCGGAACCGCGACGTCGGGCCTCGGCAAAGCCATCGCCAATTTCCACGCCCTTGATAGCCTGAATGCCCATCAACGCGCTGGCCAATTGGGCGTCCAAGCGGTCATCGCCGGAAATGTGCGAGCCCAGGCCGATGGGCAAGCCATCGACCACAACCTCAACGATGCCGCCCAAGGTATCGCCCTGCTTCTTTGCGGCCTCAATTTCCGCAATCATGGAGGCTTCAGCCGCCTTATCGCAGGCGCGGACCGGCGAATCATCGATAGCCTCGATGTCCGCGAAAGCTGGCGCAGGCCCCTCATAAGGCTCGGAAGCGCCAATGGAAATCACGTGGGAAAGGACCTCGACACCCAAGGTCTCGCGCAGGAAATTGCGCGCAACGGTAGCTGCGGCCACACGGGCCGCCGTCTCACGCGCAGAAGAGCGCTCGAGGATGGGGCGTGCTTCACTGTGGCGGTACTTCACCATTCCGGCAAAGTCCGCGTGCCCGGGGCGCGGCCTCGTCAAGGCGGCACCGCGGCCGGAGTTCATCGCTTTAATAGTGTCTTCATCGTCCATATCCAGCGGATCTGCCGACATAATGGTGGTCCACTTGGGCCACTCCGTATTGCCAATCATGATGGCGATGGGACTACCCAAGGTAAGCCCGTGGCGGACTCCACCCAGCACGGTGACCTCATCAGCCTCAAACTTCATACGGGCACCGCGGCCATAGCCTAGGCGGCGCCGGGAAAGCTGATGGGAAATATCGGCGCGGGTAATAGGGACCCCAGCGGGCATGTGCTCCAACATCGAAATAAGAGCTTGGCCGTGGGATTCACCTGCAGTAGTCCAACGAAGCATGCGGGTATTATCGCACGGCCTGGCCAATCCAGTACCAACTTGGCCCCGCAATATATTCTTCCACCCCCTCAAAGAGGGTGCGCACATGCGATAACGACCGTTGCCGCTAGCAACATTGCAGGACCATGCGGGCTCTCCTTCTGCCCACTGCACGCGGACCACAAAAGCGTCAGAAGGGACGCACTGCCACTTGCCGCTACCACGCCCATAAACCCGGCCACATGCCCCACCAGCATTCCCAAGGGCCAAGCGAGTTTGATGTCGCCTCCACCGACTCCTGCACGAGCTAGCCCTAGCACCAGGTACAGCCCCGGCCACCACAGCCCACTCCAATTGACAACGGCGAGCGACAGCACCGCAGATGGAAGGGTTAACCAGTCTGGCAATCGGCGCTGCCGAATATCCCACCAAGACAAGGCTGCTGCCCACAAACCATAAATAATTCCCCCGACTATTAGCACGGGGATCACTCTAAGGCACGCTGTGAGGAAGCGCTGGGCGTCAATGTCTACATGGCGAAGTCTGCAGTTCCTACGGCACGAGGGTTGCCGGCCCCGCTTGCCGACGCCCCTCCTACTTAGTCGTCTGCGACCGCTTCTGCAGCTCCTGGTTCAATGCCTTCAGCATGTCTTCCCGCGGGGCGGCCACCCCAGTAAATTGCTCGAACTGACTAAATGCTTGGTAGGCGAGCATGACATGCCCGCCCACAGTCTTGTACCCATTGGCCGCCGCACACGTGGTCAGCGGTGTAGGCCAGGGATCATAGATGACGTCCAGCACCGGTGCGTGGGCGAGGTCAAAGACATAGTCTTTCACCGCCGCTGACGGAACCGTGGACACAATGACATCGGCTTCCCGAGACAGCACGGATAAGTCCCCGTCGAAACTGATAAAGGAAAGCTCCAGCCCTAAGTTCTGGGCGAGCGGCAACAGTTCGGCGCTCCGGTCGGAACGATTGAGGACCGTAACCTTTTTCACCCCGCGCTCGGAAAGCGCCCACAACGCCGGACGGGCGGTGCCCCCAGCACCAATGAGCAGCGCATGACCTGCCGGACTATCCCCCAGGAGCTCGGCGAGCGCACCGCGTACGCCCTCGGTATCGGTATTGTCCGCAAACCAACCATCAGCCCTGCGCACCAAGGTGTTTGCCGAGCCAATCAGTTGGGCCCGGTCACTTACAATGTCCGCAAAGCTGAGGGCAGCAAACTTGCCGGGCATGGTCACGGAGAAACCAACAAACTCTGAGTCGCTTGCCGCCACCAATTCCGGCAGCCCCTCCGCCGATGACTCAAAGCGGGTGTAGTCCCAACCGGCCAGCCCGGCGGCCTCGTAGCCAGCATTGTGAAGCACCGGAGACAAGGAGTGCTCGATGGGGCTACCAAGGACAGCCGCACGTGGCATGACGTTCTACCTCTTTGTGGTCGTCGCGACTCTACTGGGCGGGCTGCTCGGCAGCGGCGTCACCGTTGCCGGAACCAGCGCCCTCGCCTTCGCGTTTGGAGTCAAGCACGCCGGAGCGGATGGCGTCATCAACGCGGCCCAAGTGCTCATCGTAGCTATCGGAGAAGACGGTAGTGCCTTCCTGGTCCACGGTGACGAAGAACTTCCAGTTGCCCTCAGCCGGCTCTTCCATGGCCTTGATTGCATCGTCCGAAGGAGAAGCAATCGGGGTATCCGGTAGACCTTCCTTCGCGTAGGTATTCCACGGGGTCTTCTCCCCACGGGCCTCATCGGTGGTGGCCAGCTCAACGTCTTCCAAGCCGTAGTTCACGGTGGAGTCAAACTCCAGGCGCATTGGCTCGTCCAAGCGGTTAAGGATAACGCGGGCAACCTTGTCGAACTCGCCTGCCGGTGCCTCGCGCTCCACCAGGGATGCGGAGGTGAGCAGCTCATAAGGGCTCAAACCGATAGCCTGCGCGCGTTCCTGAATATTGGTCTCGTTGTAGCGCTTGGTGGAGCGGGTGATGAGGTCCTTGAGGATGTCCTTGGCCTCCATATTGGGGTCCAAGACATACTGACCTGGGGCGATAAGGCCCTCAATGCGCTTGGGGTCATTACCGCGCTTGTTGATAGCGTCCAAGGCCCACTCCGGTGCGCCCAGCTCGGCTGGGTCGGTTTCCGCGGCAACCTTTTCCAGGTCCTCCTTCTTCAGGCAGTTGCCATCGTTGCAGCTGACCTCGGAAATCAGGGAGTAAATGCCGTAGCGGACGTCTCCGCCCACAACCTTGACGTCCTCCAAGGTGGCGCCGCCTTGCACCTCGAGCATGTCCACGCGGTTATTCTCATCCAACAGTGCCTCGACTGCGGCGTCCGCGCTCATCTCTTCCTGTAGGCGATAAAAGCCCGGCTGGATTTGGCTCGCGCTGTGGTTCATCGACGCAGCAGAATCGAAAGCGTCCTGCGTCTTCACCACGTTCTTTTCTACCAAAGCAGGTCCGAGCTCGGACATGGACGAGCCTTCCGGCACCTCCACCAGCTGGGTGGTACCGTTGCCGGTTCCTTCATAATCGGCGGAGGTATTGCCGAGGCGGAATCCGATGTAGATAAGGGCGCCAAGGATGACGATGATGGACGCAATGACAACGGCAATGCCGCGCTGGCGGCGCTTGACGTATTTCGGCTCCATCGATCGGCCGAGGCGTTCTTGGTTACGGCTCACGTGTTTTAGTCTCCTGAGTCTGAAGGCTGGTCTATTGCATCTTGGGTTCGTAGCGCGCTCGCACGCCCATCCAACCAAGTCTGCAATATCTCCACCGCTGCTGCTTGGTCGATGACTTTACGGCCCTTCTTCTCGGACACGCCAGACGCGCGCAGCGCGGTAGTTGCTGCCACGGTGGTCAGACGCTCATCAGCCAAACGTACTGGTGGTGGAACTTTATCTATATTTGCATCTCGATTCAACCGACGGCGGATCCGAAACGCAATTTCCTTAGCATGTTTTACGCTTTTTGAGCCATTTCCCTGCAGGTCCCGCGGCAGCCCTACGATGACCTCTACTGCGCCATAACAATCAATCAGTTCTAGGATGCGGTCAATATCGCCCTTATCGCGGTCCTTGAACCCGGTTTCCCGGTGCACGGTCTCCACTGGGGTGGCAAGCGTGGCTTCCCTATTGGACACTGCCACGCCAATGCGCACCGTGCCGACATCGAGTGCGAGCCGACGGCCCTGCCCCGGATCATCAACTCCGGGGGTATCTGGTTCCACTTTTGCCACGGTCGAACTCCTACAGGGACTCGAGCATGTCCTTGACGGCCTCGAAGCCGCGCTCAGCACCGGCCGCAGTAGAACCAGAGCCCTGAGCCATATCCGGCTTACCGCCGCCGCGTCCGTCAACGTACTGGCCAAACTGCTTGACGATGTCCCCGGACTTCACGCCGCGCCCAACGGCCTTGTCCGTGGCCGCCGCGATGAACGGGAACTTGCCTTTGTCCTCGGCGCCCAAGACGATGACGGCTTCTTCCTCGCGCAGGCGGTTGCGCAGGTCCGTAGCAACGGTGCGCAGGTCCCCGCCGGTGGTGCCTTCCGGCAAGGTCAGCGCAATGACCTTGAACCCATTGATGTCCTTAGCCGCGCTGACGAACTCGGAGGCACGCGCAGCCAGCTGCTGCTTGCGCAGGGTTTCAATTTCCTTCTCCGCTGCCTTGAGCTTTTCAGACAGCTGAGCAATGCGCTCCGGCAGGTCCTCGGTCTGTACCTTCAGCTCGCGAGAAACGCCTTCCACCAAGGCGGTCTCCTTGGAGTAGTAACGGAAGGCATCCAAACCGGAGTAGGCCTCGATGCGGCGAGCACCAGAGCCAACGGAGGACTCACCGAGCACGGACACCGGTCCGATTTCAGCGGAGGAACCAACGTGGGTACCGCCGCACAGCTCGATGGAGAACGGGCCACCGATCTCTACCACGCGGACTTCCTTGCCGTAGTTCTCACCGAATAGTGCCATAGCGCCCATGGCCTTGGCCTCCTCCAGGGAGGTCTCAATGGTATTGACGGCAAAGTTGGAGTCGATTGCCTGGTTAGTAATCAATGCAATCTCTTCCAACTGCGCCTGGCTGAGCTGCTCGGTGTAGTTGAAGTCAAAGCGTAGGTAGCCCGGGCGGTTCATGGAGCCGGCCTGGACGGCGGTGGGGCCAAGGACCTGGCGCAGTGCGGCGTGAATGAGGTGGGTTGCGGAGTGCGCCTGGGTGGCACCGTGGCGCCACTGCTCGTCGACGGCTGCTTCAACGGACATACCCAAGTCAAGGCCGCCGGCGGTAACTGTAGCCTTGTGTACCCACAGCTTCTTACCAATCTTTTGAACGTCGTTGACCTCCAGCAGGGATTCGCCGGCAATAATGCGGCCGCGGTCTGCCATCTGGCCGCCCGCTTCGGCGTACAGCGGGGTGTGGTCCAAGATGACCTCAACCTGGTCACCTTCATGCACCTGGTCGACCTTCTCGCCGCCGCGAACGAGGCCGATCACGCGGGCGTCGGAAGTAAGCTCCTCAAAGCCGGTGAAGACGGTGGGGTTATTGTCTACCCAGTCACGGTAGAGGGAAAGGTCAGTGTGGCCGTGCTTCTTGGCCTGATTATCGGCCTTGGCGCGGCGGCGCTGCTCGCCCATGGCATCGTTAAAGCCATCCATGTCGACCTCAAGGCCGGCCTCCTGGGCCATCTCCAAGGTCAAGTCGATGGGGAAACCGTAGGTATCGTGCAGCTCAAAGGCCTTCTCGCCCGGCAGGACCTTTGCGGTCTTCGCGCGGGAGGTGGACTTGAGCTCCTGGACGGCATCATCGAAGAGGCGGGTGCCGGACTCGAGGGTCTTCAGGAAGGCCTTTTCCTCATTCACAGCAACGCGCAGGATGCGCTCGCGGTTGTCTGCAATCTCCGGATAAGACGGGGTCATGGTGTCCATGACCGTATTCATGAAGCGCTCCATAGTCGCGCCCTTAGCGCCCAGCAGCTTGGCGGAACGGATAATGCGACGCAGCAGGCGGCGCAGGATGTACCCGCGGCCCTCGTTGCCCGGGGTCACGCCATCCAGGATGAGCATCATGCCGGTACGGGAGTGGTCAGCTACCACGCGGAAGCGGATATTGTCCTCGTGGGAGGCCTTGTCACCATAGGTGGCGCCGGTAAGCTCCTCGGCTACGTCAATAACTGGGCGCAGCAGGTCCGTTTCATAGACGTTGTCTACGTCCTGCAAAATGCAGGCCACGCGCTCGATGCCCAGGCCGGTATCGATATTCTTCTTGGGCAGCTCGCCGACGATCTCAAAGTTGCCCTTGCCAATGCCCTCGCCGCGCTCATTTTGCATGAAGACCAGGTTCCAGATCTCCATGTAGCGGTTGTCATCGGCGATCGGGCCGCCGTCCTTGCCGTACTCAGGACCACGGTCATAATAGATCTCGGAGCACGGGCCACAGGGCCCAGGGATACCCATGGACCAGTAGTTGTCCTCCATGCCGAGGCGCTGAATGCGCTCTTCAGGCACGCCGATCTTGTCGCGCCAAATTTCGGCGGCCTCATCATCATCCAGGTAAACGGTGACCCACAAGCGCTCTGGGTCTAGGCCAAAGCCGCCCTCATCAACGGAGCCGGTAAGCAAGGCCCACGCATTGGTGATGGCGCCTTCCTTGAAGTACTGGCCAAAGGAGAAGTTGCCGGCCATCTGGAAGAAGGTGTTGTGGCGGGTGGTAATACCCACCTCATCAATGTCCAAGGTACGCACGCACTTTTGGATGGAAGTGGCAAGGCCCTTGGCAAAGGGCGGGTTCTGCTGGCCCAAGAAGTAGGGCTTAAACGGAACCATGCCGGCATTAACGAAAAGCAGGTTAGGGTCATCCAGGATCAGCGAGGCGCTTGGTACTGCCTCGTGACCAGAATTGACGAAGTGCTGGGTAAACCGTTCCCGGATCTCATGAGTCTTCACGAGCAACAATCCTAACTGTCTGAGCTTTCATCTTCTATCAAGAAGTTTCTAACCCGCCCAACTCTACCCTTCGCTGCACAGCGATTTCCCATCGGTGGGGATCAGCGAGGCCGGCGCGCGTTTTTGCCGGGGCCGCGTTTGCCACGAATAATGCTGCGCAAGCGGCCTATATAGTCATAAACACGCTTCTCAGCCCCGTGATCGGTGGGTTCATAGTAAACCGAACCCTCCAGCTCATCGGGCAGGTACTGCTGCTCTACTACGCCGCGGGGATCATCGTGGGGGTAGACATAGCCCACGGCATTTCCCATCCGCTTGGCGCCCTCATAGTGCCCATCACGCAGGTGCGGTGGCACGTGGCCCACCTTGCCGGCGGCTACATCGGCTTGCGCCTGCGTGATGGCAGAAATGACCGAGGGAGACTTGGGCGCGGTGGCCAGGTGAATGGTGGCTTGCGCGAGCGGGATTCGGGCTTCTGGCATGCCAATGAGCTGAGCGGCCTCGGCCGCCGCCACGGCCACTTGGAGCGCGGTGGGATCGGCCATGCCAATGTCCTCGGAGGCGTGCACAATGAGCCGCCGGGCAATAAAGCGCGGGTCCTCCCCCGCTTCTACCATGCGGGCGAGATAATGCAGCGCAGCGTCAACATCGGAGCCGCGAATGGACTTAATAAACGCGGAAACCACGTCATAGTGTTGGTCGCCGTCGCGGTCATAGCGCACCACTGCCTTATTGACGTTGTCCGTGACCGTTTGTGGGGTAATTTCCCCGCCATCGTCAACCGCCTCGGCCGCGGCCTCGAGATAGGTCAGCGTGCGCCGCGCATCGCCACCGGCGAGGAGTACCAACTGATCCAAGGCTTCATCGGTAATCCGAATCTTGCGCTCGCCCAAGCCACGGTCGCTTTCGAGCGCGCGCTTGGCGACGCCCCTTAAGTCATCATCGCTTAGCGAATGCAACTGCAATAGCAGCGAGCGAGACAAAAGCGGCGCGACGACGGAGAAGGAAGGGTTTTCCGTCGTTGCCGCGACGAGCAATACCGTGCGATTCTCCACGGCCGCAAGGAGCGCGTCCTGCTGGGTTTTGGAAAATCGGTGTACCTCATCGATGAACAGCACCGTGCGTCGGCCATGAATGAGCTCTTGCCGGGCGTGGGTGATGACCTCGCGGACCTGCTTGACGCCCGAATCGAGGGCGGAGAGGCCCACGAAGTTCTGCCCCATTTGGCTGGCGATGAGCGAGGCAATGGTGGTCTTGCCGGTGCCCGGCGGCCCGTACAAGATGACGGAGGCCTCTCCTGATCCTTCCACGAGGCGGCGTAGTGGCTTGCCGGGGGCCAGAAGATGATCTTGTCCGACCACTTCATCGAGGTTTTGGGGACGCATGCGCGCTGCCAGTGGGGACCCAGCGTGGGTGGCGAAAAGGTTCTTCCCAGGCAGCGGCGACGCGCTGCGGTCCGGAGTGGGCCCGCCAAATAATGAGTCTTGAGACACTGGAAAGCTACCTCCTATAAGGGTGCGGGCACATCGTGATTGTCTATTCGTCATCCAAGCGGCGCGCAATGGCGCTGCCAAATTCCGCGATGGGCGCGCAGGCGGGGCCATCGCAGCGCGCGGCATATCGGGATAGCGCCTCAAAGGTTTCATAGAGGTCGCGGCGCACGAGCAATTCATCTTCCGTGAATGGGCCGTGATCGGCCGGGCGCAGGATGGAGCGCTGCGGATCGTGGACTACCTCGGCTTCTCCCCTGGCTAGGGCAACCAGCCCTTCGATGCCGCCGGCGTGCATCGTGGTCACGCTCGATAGCGCCCAGCCAATGAGCGAGGCCACGATAAGGCCGTGGATTTCTTCCGCATTGGAAAATAGCGGCCACACCTCAGATACGGCACGAGACCAAGCAGAGATGAAAATATCTGCCTCTTCGTCCGTAATCGGCTTGGAGAAGAGGAACTGCGGGAAGCCGGCGATAACGCAGGCTACGTCGAAGCCAACATTGCGGAATCCTGCCCATTCATAGTCCAAGAAGTGCAGGCGCTGGGACACAATGATGTTATCCGGTGAAAGGTCAAAGGGAGTAAAGGCCCGGTCTTTGCCGGATGCTAGGGAGCGTGCGGCTTGACCCGCAAGTTCCCGGAAGCTTGCCGGTGCTTCAAGCCCTGCCTTATCCAGCAAATCAAGGCCGATGCCAATGGAGCGCTCCAGCGCCTCATCGCGCACGGACTGGTGCGGGGCCAAGTCCGGATTCTTGCGCAGCATCCTAGTGAGCAGGGTTTCATAATCTTGCTCGTGGCCCGCGGTTCCAGCGTGCATGTGCCCCAACGCACTGCCCAGCGAGCGCAACACCTGTACGCGGTCATCATCGGTGGACTGTACGAGGACATCGGCAAGCGTTTCGCCCTCACCCAAGTCCGTCAACACAATAATGCGCTGCTCCAGATCGTGGGCAAGAAGTACGGGTCCCGGGCGCACGTCCTCGGATAACGCGGTGGTGAATTGATAAGCCACCACCTCGCGCAGCATCGCGGCATCATCGACGCCATAGCCGGTGACCGGGTTGTATTTAATGACTACCGAGCGATGCGGCAGGAAGGCTCCAGGGGCAATCCTGGCTCGCAGGACCAATGCATTGCCGGAACCGTCCAAGCGCTCCACGCTCGACATCTCCGGGGTGCCACCAAAACGGCGCGACAGCATCTCCGAGGCGGCTTTGATGACGTCCTCGGGTGACAGCACAGCTTCGTTATCAACCATAGTTCTATCCAGTATGCCCCCTCACACCAAAGCGGGGTCACAAGTTCGCCCGCAGCGAAATTGCCGCGGACTACGATGTGCCCCGCACGGTGCGCCTGAAAGGCCGAGGTTTAAGCTCCCGGTCTACTTCTCCTCAGCGGTTTCTTCCGTAGTGGAACCGGCCTTGTCCTGTTCCTTCTTCTTTTCCGGCTTGTAGTCTACGCCGGTCTCCTTACGCTGTGCGGCAGGGATTGCCGCCGGGGCGTCGGTAAGCGGATCCACGCCGCCGCCCGACTTCGGGAACGCAATGACGTCGCGGATGGAGTCGAAGCCGCCCAACAGGGAGACGATGCGGTCCCAGCCGAAGGCGATGCCGCCGTGTGGTGGGGCGCCGTACTGGAAAGCATCGAGCAGGAAGCCGAACTTCTCCTGAGCCTCCTCGTCACCGATTCCCATGACGTCGAAGACGCGCTTTTGCACGTCCTGCTGGTGGATACGGATGGAGCCGCCGCCAATCTCGTTGCCGTTGCAGACAATGTCATAGGCGTACGCCAGCGCCTCGCCCGGGTTCTGGTCAAAGTTGTCCAGGTACTCCGGCTTCGGGGAGGTAAAGGCGTGGTGAACCGCGGTCCACTTGGAGTGGCCCAGCGCGACGTCACCAGAAGCGGTCGCATCAGCGGAAGGCTCAAAGAGCGGAGCGTCTACAACCCAGGTAAAGGCCCAGTCGCCTTCCTTAATAAGGTCCAGCTTCTTTGCAATCTCGCCACGTGCAGCGCCCAACAGGGCGCGGGAAGACTTGGTGTCACCGGCGGCAAAGAAGATAGCGTCGCCCGGCTTAGCGCCGACGTGCTCTGCAATGCCCTCGCGCTCGGCGTCGGTAATGTTCTTAGCTACCGGACCGCCCAAGGTGCCGTCCTCGCCCACGGTGATGTAGGCGAGACCCTTGGCTCCACGCTGCTTTGCCCACTCCTGCCAAGCATCGAACTGACGGCGTGGCTGGGAGGCGCCGCCTTCCATGACCACGGCGCCGACGTATTCGTTCTGGAAGACGCGGAAAGTGGTGTCCTTGAAGAACTCGGTGCACTCTACAATCTTGATGTCGAAGCGCAGGTCCGGTTTATCGGAACCGTAGTACTTCATCGCATCGGCATAGGTCATGCGCGGGATTGGAGTCTTGATCTCGTAGCCGATGAGCTTCCACAGCTCGGTGACAATCTCTTCCGCCAAGGCGATGACATCGTCCTGGTCTACGAAGGACATCTCCACGTCCAACTGGGTAAATTCCGGCTGGCGGTCAGCGCGGAAGTCCTCATCGCGGTAGCAACGCGCGATTTGGTAGTAGCGCTCCATGCCGGAGACCATGAGCAGCTGCTTGAAAAGCTGCGGGGACTGCGGCAGTGCATACCAGGTGCCTGGCTTCAAACGCGCTGGTACCAGGAAGTCGCGTGCACCCTCCGGGGTGGAACGGGTCAAGGTTGGAGTCTCGATCTCAGCAAAGTCATGAGAATCCAGCACCTTGCGGGCCGCGCGGTTGGCAGCAGAACGAAGGCGCAGTGCCTTTGCCTGGCGCTCGCGGCGCAGGTCCAGGTAGCGGTACTTCAGACGAGTCTCCTCGCCTACCTCACCCGAGGTAGAAGGATCATCAATCTGGAATGGCAGCGCTGCGGACTTATTCAGAACCTCAAGATCCGCGACATTAACCTCAATCTCACCGGACGGCAGGTTGGGGTTTTCCGAGCCTTCTGGGCGAGGCTCCACGGTACCGGTGACCTTAACGCAGTATTCGGAACGCAGGTCGTGGGCGCGCTCCGCCACGTCAGATTCACGGAAGACAACCTGGGCAATGCCGGAGCGATCGCGCAGGTCAATGAAGATCACACCACCGTGATCGCGGCGGCGGGAAACCCAACCGGTTAGGGTGACGGTCTCTCCTGCGAGTTCTTTGCGGAGCTCACCTGCTAAGTGGGTACGCAGCACTGTTGTTCAATCCCTTCTGAAAATTGTGTCACTTGCGGGTCCCGCCACGCGTAAACAGCGCGCGCCAAACCAAGCACAAGACTAGGAACGCGCACAATTCTACATCCCTACCAGTACGCGGAGCGCAGTTAGGTGGACGCAAGCTAATCCCGAAGGTCGCAGAAGAACCACCGTTTCCCCTCCTTCAGCCTCTTTGCAACAATCTTCATCCTGTGTATGAGGGGACCATGTGGCACTATTTAGGCATGACTTTTAGATCAGGTGCCGATTTCGGCGGCAAGGAAGCGCGTTCGGGTGGCGGCGGCGGTGGCATCGCCATTGGCGGTGGCATCGGCTCGATTGTTCTCGTAGGCCTCTTCCTCCTCATGGGCGGCAACCCCTCAGACTTGGGCGCAATTCTGGGCAGCGAGCAGACCCAATCCGACGGCGCTGCACAGGGCGAAAGCCCCGAATGTGAAACTGCAGAAGATGGCAACACCAAGGATGAATGCCTTGTAGAGTTCACCGGTCGCAGCGTGGATAACGTCTGGTCAAAGGTCTTGCCGGAACAGGCAGATATCCAATACACCGAGCCGGAGCGCGTGGTCTTCCACGGCGGCGTTAATACCGGTTGTGGCGCGGCCTCTTCCTCTACTGGACCTTTCTACTGCCCGCGCGATGAGTCCGCTTATTTCGACACCGCATTCTTTGATTCCCTGCGCAACTTCGGCGCGGATAATGCCCCTTTGGCCCGCATGTACATCGTGGCGCACGAGTTCGGCCACCACATTCAAAACCTTGAGGGCACCCTCGGCCTGTCGGACTATAACGACCCAGGCGCCGATTCCAACGCGGTGAAGATCGAGCTCCAGGCTGACTGCTACGCAGGCCTGTGGGCTTCCTACGCCGACAAGGGCGATAACCCCTTGCTCGAGCCAATTACTAAGGAACAGGTCTCAGACGCGGTCGCGGCCGCCCAGGCGGTGGGCGATGACAATATCCAGCGCCGCTCCGGCGGCCAGGTCCAGCCCGACTCCTGGACGCATGGTTCCTCCGAGCAGCGTGAGAAGGCATTCCTTGCCGGATATAACTCTGGCAAAATGTCCCAGTGCGACACCCTGGAGCGCGGCGCCTACCGCGGCTAATACTGACAACGTGGCCGTCACCTAAAGCGGCGGCCATTATGTACGCAAATAGCCACATTGCTTTCACGAACTCCACATCTAGAGTTCACTTTCCCGACACCTAGAGCCTTTAGTCTAAGCGTGCATTCTCTACATAAGAATTTCCTTTGAGAATCCTTTTCGCCACGCTGACAAGCGCGGCCATACCCCTCGTGCACGCTTGACTGAAAGGTTCTTTCTGTGTCTACCCCTACCACCCAGATGACGGACATTGAGGCCGTCAATGGCAAGGGAAACGACTGGATTTGGCACGCCATCTTTGGCGGCCTTACCGCCGTTACCCTCATCGGTTTTATGATCTGGGGCCACGACTACGTCGATGGCTCTAAGCCCATTCTCCTTGGCACCGCCATTCTCTTCGCTCTTTTCATGGCCTTCAATATTGGTGGCAATGACGTCGCCAATTCCTTCGGTACCTCCGTAGGCGCCGGAACGCTATCCATGAAGCAGGCCCTCGTTGTCGCCGCCATCTTCGAGGTCTCCGGTGCCATCCTCGCCGGCGGCGAGGTCACCGATACTGTGCGTTCCGGCATCGTCGACCTTGACGCCATTGATGGGCTAGACCCCATGGAGTTCGTCTACATCATGATGGCGTCCCTTTTGGGTGCGGCCATCTGGCTTCTTGTTGCCACCCGTATGGGTTGGCCAGTGTCTACCACCCACTCCATCGTCGGCGGCATCGTCGGCGCCGCGCTCACCGTTGGCTTCGTCACCGGCAAGGGCGGCTTGGACATGGTGCAGTGGGGTGGGATTGGCACTATTGCCATCTCGTGGGTGCTCTCCCCTGTCCTCGGCGGTCTCGCCGCGTTCATCCTGTTCAAATGGATTAAGACCTCAATCTTGGTCTACAACGAAGAAGCGGA
Source organism: Corynebacterium sp. MSK074 (assembly GCF_030229735.1). Lineage (NCBI taxonomy): Bacteria > Bacillati > Actinomycetota > Actinomycetes > Mycobacteriales > Corynebacteriaceae > Corynebacterium > Corynebacterium sp. MSK074. The sequence continues at coordinate 334,709 of NZ_JASPIX010000001.1, read as the reverse complement.
CCAAAAACTGCGCGACATCAAGACCCGTCGCGCGGAGCTGCGCCAGGAGCACAAGACTCGCTTTGCTCGCCTCAATGAGATCCAGCAGATTAGCTACACCAACGCCATGGCTCGGGACGCCGCCTTGGTGGCGGAAGAAGACTTCGATCCGGATCAGCTGGAATCTGAGTACTACCGCGATCTGTATAACCTCAACAAGGACATGGATGATGTCAAGGCTCACCGCGCCCTGGAGAGCTGGGTACCGGTGCTAGCCGCCATTGGTGCCATCATCATTTCCGCCATGGTGATGTTCAAGGGTCTCAAGCACACTGGACTCGATTTCAGCGTTCTTCAGAACCTGTTGGTCATGGGCATGGTCGGCGCAGTGGTGTGGATGGCCGTCTTCATTTTCGCTCGCTCGCTGAAGAAGAAGTCGCTGGCTAAGTCCACCTTCCTTCTCTTTTCTTGGATGCAGGTATTTACCGCTTCTGCCTTCGCCTTCTCCCACGGTTCCAACGACATTGCCAATGCCATTGGCCCCTTCGCTGCGGTTATTGACGTCCTCAAGACCGACCAAGTCAGCGATGAGGCTGCCGTGCCGGTTGCCGTCATGATTGCCATGGGTGTCGCCCTGATTTCTGGCTTGTGGTTCATCGGCCGCTTCGTGATTCAGACCGTGGGCTCAGGCCTTACCCAAATGCACCCCTCCTCCGGCTTTGCTGCTGAGCTTGCCGCCGCCGCTGTGGTGATGGGTTCATCGATCTTGGGCCTGCCGGTTTCTTCCACCCACATCCTCATCGGTGCCGTGCTGGGCGTAGGCATTGTCAACAAGGCAGCTAATTGGAACCTGATGAAGCCTATCGCTTTGGCGTGGGTCATCACCCTGCCCGCCGCGGCAGTCATCGCTGCTATTACCGTGTCTGTGCTGCGCGTAGTCTTCTAGGGGTAGCTCAGCGCCGCATATCCTAGGCACCCCATTGCATCCGCTAGCCCCATCGGCCATCGAGCCGGGGTTAGCGGACTTTCCATTGGGTGGCTTGGACTAACACCCTGCTTGGCGACGCCCCCCTTCTCTACACTGGCCCATATGACCGCGCACCGAGCTACTGCATTCCTGGCCGCATTCAACGACATAGAACAACACTTGCGCTCGGCTCTCAACGCTGAGAACTCAGATTCCTTTTGGTGGATAGTAGATAAGGCACGAGATAAACACATGCTTTCTGGCAAGCAAGCCGAGGCACTGAAAGATTTTTGTAACCTTCGCAATGCCATTGCCCACGGGCGTTACTACAAATCGGAGCCCATCGCTGAACCGCACGAAGCAGTGGTCAAGCAAATCTCCGCCCTCCGAGACATAGTGGTTTCCCCACCCGACGCACTCCACGTTTTGCAGCCACAAAAGGTATTTACCTTGACATCTGCCACATCAATCATGGAGGCATTTAACGTCATAAAGGATAAGGACTTCTCCCAAATCCCCATCTATGATGAGGGCCGCTTCACCGCTTTGCTAACCACCAACACTATCGCTCGATGGGTAGCCAGAGACCTCAGCGATAATCACGTGCTCGATGCCGCGGACATCGCGGACATTGTGGAATACAAAGAACCCAGTGATCGCGCTATCTTTCTTGCCCGCACAGTAAGCGTGCAGGAAACGGTGGACGCCCTTTCAGAAACCGACAACCAAGGACATCACCCATGCGCCGCGGTCATCACGGAACACGGCAAGGTCACTGAGAAACCCCTGCGCCTCGTTGCACCGGCCGATCTACCGGCGCTTTTTGATGCCCTAGAATGGGAATAATTCTCCCGCAGTCGGCTTCTCCGGCGTTCGGCGACGCGTCTATCTTTACTCCTGTGCACCGCATAGAAAGGCAACCATGCAATTCGGTATCTTCAGTATTGGGGATTTGACCACTGACCCCATCTCAGGAAAGACCCCCACTGAGGCTGAGCGCATCCGCAACTTGACGGAGATTGCATTGAAAGCCGAAGAGGTTGGCCTTGATGTCTTTGCTACCGGCGAACACCACAACCCACCTTTCGTGCCGTCCTCTCCTACAACGCACTTGGCCTATATCGCGGCGCAAACAAAACGCTTGCAGCTATCTACTGCGACCACGCTCATTACTACCAATGACCCGGTGAAGATCGCAGAGGACTATGCATTTTTGCAGCACCTTGCTGACGGCCGCGTAGACCTCATGCTCGGCCGCGGAAATACCGGCCCGGTCTATCCCTGGTTTGGCAAAGACATCCAGCAAGGCATTCCTTTGGCTATTGAGAACTATCACCTGCTGCGCAGGCTGTGGCGTGAGCCAGTTGTTAATTGGCAAGGAAAGTTCCGCGCGGGATTAGAAGGGTTTACCGCTACTCCGGCACCGCTGGATGGAATTCCGCCCTTTGTCTGGCACGGCTCCATTCGTTCGCCGCAAATCGCTGAACAAGCCGCATACTACGGCGATGGCTTCTTCCACAACAATATCTTCTGGAATAAGGAACACACCGCCCAGATGGTAGACCTCTACCGCCGTCGCTTTGAAAGCTATGGCCATGGCCAAGCGGACCAAGCAATCGTCGGACTTGGCGGCCAAGTCTTCATTGGCGAAACCGAACAAGAAGCTAAAGACTTCTTCCGCCCCTACTTCGACAACGCCCCAGTCTATGGCCACGGGCCAAGCCTCGAGGACTTCACGGCGCAGACTCCACTGACCGTCGGCACCGTAGAACAAGTAATTGAAAAGACCCTCAGCTTCGCTGACTGGGCCGGTGACTACCAGCGCCAGCTATTCCTCATCGATCATGCCGGACTGCCCCAAGAGGTAGTTCTCCAGCAGATAGAAATTCTCGGCACGCAGGTTGTTCCCGAGCTGCGACGCCGCTTTGCGCAGCGCCGCCCGAGCCACGTGCCTTCTGACCCGCCGACGCACGCAAGCTTGCTCTCTGCGCCTCATCCTTCACACCTTCAGGTCAGCCCAGGAAAGGAGAACTAGTTATGCGCTCCCTCCTCGTTATCTCAGCTGGTCTTTCGCAGCCGTCATCCTCTCGCAGGCTGGCGGACATGCTCGCTGAAGCCACCCGCGCCAAAATCTCCGCGCGCGGTGAAGGAGTCCACATCGACGTCATTGAGGTCCGCGATCTCGCTTTCGAACTAGCTACCGCCATGACCGATCAGACTGCGCACACACCGCTTTTGGCTAGAGCCAAGCAGCAAGTTGCCGATGCCGATGGACTCATTGCCGTCACCCCTGTATTCCAAGGCAGCTATTCGGGTCTTTTCAAGATGTTCTTTGACACCTTGCAGCCCTATGCACTTGATAACCTACCCACCATCATTGCAGCTACGGCTGGTTCTTCGCGCCATGCCCTCATTTTGGACTACGCGCTCCGCCCGCTATTTAACCTACTCCACGCCAACATCGTGCCAACTGGCGTATTCCAGGCCACAGAAGACTTAGGCACTCCGGAAGGAGAGCGCATTGCCGCCCGAATTGAGCGCTCTGCCATCCAGCTGGCTGACCAGATAGTTGCCCCGCTGGACAGGGTGCCTGGAATTGCCGGCGATCCCACCGGGCTGGGAGGCCGCTCCACCATCCGGCTAGCAAAGGAGAACTTCATTCCCCTAGACAAGCTCCTGAATGGGTATGGCAGCTAAGCCAAAACGCGAGCAGTGCTACGCATAGACGGCGATTGATAGAAGGTGTGACTTTCGCTACCCTGGTCACATAAAATCTGCCTCTACTCTTCGGTTTCGGCTGTGACCGCAATAGCGGCACAGCACATGCGCCCAACAGCTATCCCTTCAGAAAGGTTCGGCACAGCTTAACTATGACAATTAGCGTCACGGACATCTTCTCCATCGGCATTGGCCCTTCTTCTTCGCACACCGTCGGCCCCATGCGCGCGGCTAAGCAATTCCTCGATTCACTAGAGAAACACCCAGCTAAGGTCTATACGGAGTTGCGCGGATCGCTTTCCGCCACCGGCCGGGGCCACGCTTCCGATCGCGCCGTCATCCTTGGGCTCGCCGGGTGGGATCCGCTGAGCGTGCCTATCGACGCCGAGCCCCACGCGGGCGGCTTTATCCCCAGCGAAGGAACCATATCTGGTCCCCGCGGCACGGTGGATTATGAGATCGTCTTTGATAATGAACCGCTGCCCCAGCACCCGAATGGCATGATTTTTAGCGCCTGGGATGACAACGGCAACCTCCTCGCAGAAAAGGAAGAATACTTCTCTGTCGGCGGCGGTTTTATCCTCTCCCGCGCCGAGCTCGATGCGGAAGTCGCCGAAAGCAATGAGGTTCCTGCCGGCGTAGCCGCCGCCCAGGTAGATGACTCCGTTCCCTATAAGTTCACCACGGGCGAACAATTGCTCAACCTCTGCGAGGCTCATGACAAAGCAATTTGGGAGATCGTACTTGCCAACGAGGAAGCCTTGCACCGCGATGAAGGCGGAGCGGAATACGTTCTGCGCCACCTTGATTTAGTCTGGGACATCATGCGTGAATGCGTAACCGAGGGTATTTCCACCAAGGGGCTTCTTCCAGGTGGCCTGCGTGTGGCACGCCGTGCCCCGAAGATGTATGCACAGTTGCTAGAAAACCAGGACGACACCAGCTGCGGTTTCTCCGCCATGGAGTGGGTTAACCTGTACGCCCTAGCGGTTAATGAGCAAAACGCTGCCGGTGGCCGCGTCATTACTGCACCTACCAACGGCGCGTGCGGCATCATTCCAGCAGTTCTGCACTATGCGCGCGATTTCCGCGCAGACTTCACCCGTTCCACAGCTCGGCGCTACCTATTGACCGCCGGTGCCATCGGCATGATTATCAAGGAAAACGCGTCCATCTCCGGAGCCGAGGTTGGCTGCCAAGGCGAGGTGGGGTCCGCCTCCGCTATGGCCGCCGCAGGCATGGCTGAGCTGCTGGGTGCAGCCCCGGCGCAGGTGGAAAACGCCGCGGAGATTGCTTTGGAGCATAATTTGGGCCTTACCTGCGACCCAGTGGGCGGATTGGTGCAAATTCCGTGTATTGAGCGCAATGCCATCGGCGCGGTAAAGTCCATCAACGCCGCGCGCATGGCCAAAATGGGCGAAGGCACTCACCACGTGACCTTGGATAATGCGGTACAAACCATGGCTGAAACCGGCCGCGATATGCTCTCCAAGTACAAGGAGACCTCCCTGGGCGGATTGGCCAAGACCATGGGCTTTAGCGTTTCGCAGGTGGAGTGCTAAAAAGGACTCCATGCGCGCAGATGCCCTTCATCGCCGTACCGCTATTATTGCCGCGGCGTGCCAGCTCTTTCGTACCCACGGCGATGATGTCGCTTTGGAAAAGGTGGCTACGCAGGCTGGCGTAAGCGTGGCTACGGTCTACCGCAACTTCCCCAACCGCGCGAGCCTTATCCGCGCGTGCGCGGAATATATGGGTAATGCCTTTGCCAAGTTTCAACAGCGCCTCATCGCGGACTTTGAAAACTCTACGCATTCTGGAGAAGACTACGTCCGCACTTACGCCACCCATATCCTGACAATGGGACTAAACACGCTCATTCCTGCGTTCGTCCCTCAGGATTTGGACTCTCTTAGCCCTGAGTTAATCGCCCAGCGCGACCTCCTGGAGCGCAACGGCCGACGGTTTATTGAGCTGGGCCAAAAGCAAGGCGACATTGGCCCCGGCGTCACCCACCTCGAATTCATTGTGGGACTGTTGAGCCTGGCACGACCCCGCGAGGTTGATATCGAGGCCTACCAGCCGGATATTCAGGAAAAAATCATTGATCTCTTTTTGGCGGGCATAAAAAGTGGGCACCGCGCCTAAGCGCGATGCCCACCGACCAAAGAAATTTAGGCTTCGCCGTTCATTTCCCGAGCAAGTACGGACACTAGGTCCGAAACCTTTACGTCGTGCTGCTCATGGGCGGCAAGGTCCTTGAGCGCAACCGTGCCATTTTCTAGCTCCTGCTCGCCCAAGACCAGCGCGAAGCGTGCACCGGCGCGGTCGGCGCCCTTCATCGCGCCCTTCAGGCCACGGTCTCCAAAGGACATATCCGCAGAGATTCCAGCCTTGCGGAGGTCATTAATCAGGGTGGTCATGGTGCGCTTGGCGGCCATACCCAGTGCAACGCCAAAGACGTCCACGCGGGACTCCACACCATCGAGGATGATGCCCTCAGCCTCCAGCGCCAGCAGGGCACGGTCGACTCCCAGACCGTAGCCGATACCAGATAGGTCTTGGCCGCCTAACTGAGCCATCAGTCCGTCGTAGCGGCCACCGCCGCCGATGCCGGACTGCGCGCCGAGTCCGTCATGAACGAACTCGAAGCAGGTCTTGGTGTAGTAGTCCAAGCCGCGGACCATACGGGGATTAATCTCGTAGGCTACGCCCATATCGTCCAGCATGCCGGTAACGGTTTCGAAGTGCTCGCGGCATTCGTCATTGAGGTGGTCGAGCATCAAGGGGGCGTCGGCAAGCTGCTCCTGGATCTCCGGGCGCTTGTCATCCAGCACACGCAAAGGGTTAATCTCTGCACGGTGGCGGGTCTCTTCATCCAAGTCGAGCTTAAAGAGGAATTCCTGCAGCTTCTCGCGGTAAGCTGGGCGGCAGTTGCGATCGCCCAAGCTGGTGAGCTCGAGGCGGAAGCCGCTAAGCCCCAGCGCGCGGAAGGAACGATCCGCCAAAGCGATGACCTCGGCGTCAAGCGCAGGATCGTCCACGCCAATAGCTTCTACACCGACCTGCTGTAGCTGCCGGTAGCGGCCAGCCTGGGGGCGCTCATAGCGGAAGAACGGACCAAAATAGTTGAGCTTCACGGGCAGCTGGCCGCGGTCCAGGTTGTGCTCAATGACCGAGCGCATCACGCCAGCGGTACCCTCTGGGCGCAAAGTAACGGAACGGTCGCCGCGATCAGCAAAGGTGTACATCTCCTTAGACACCACGTCGGTGGACTCGCCCACGCCACGGGCGAAAAGCGCGGTGTCTTCGAAAATGGGCAGCTCAATGTGCTGGAAGCCGGAGAGATGTGCCTGCTCCACCATGGTCTGGCGCACCTTATAGAATGCGGCCGACTGCGGTGGGAAATAGTCTGGGACACCTTTGGGGGCGGACAGGGCTTGGAACTGCTTCTTTTTACTCACGGGTATTACAGTACCTCCCTCAATGTTGCGAAGAAGGGATTGGTCGCCCTCTCCTTACGCATCGTGGTGGTAGGCCCGTGGCCGGGCAGAATGTCAAGGTTATCGGGCAGACTCCACACTGGGCCAGCAAGCGACTTCTGCATGGCATTGGGGTCCGAGTGAGGTAAGTCGGTGCGTCCAATGGCCCCGGCGAAGAGCACATCACCGGTGAGGGCAAAGTCCTCGGCGACGATCATCACGCAGCCCGGCGAATGCCCAGGCGCGTGTTTGAGAGCAAAGGTATGACCAAGAAGTTCCAGGGTTTCGCCATCATGGAGCTCGCGAAGGTCATCGATGGGGGTCATATGGGCGGCGTCGAAAAGCTCCTGGGCCTGGGGCGACACTCCTTCGCCGCTATCGAGCATAAACCTGTCAGCAGGGTGGATATAAACAGGGATGTCGAGCTTTTCTGCCAAAGACCCGGCGTCCCGGGTGTGGTCAATATGGCCGTGGGTGAGCACGATAGCCTCATAGTCCAAGTCATGCTCGAGGACTTTTTCCATCGCATCCATGCCGGGATCCACGATGAAGGCGCGGCGGCCTTCCGCAATCACATAAGTATTGGTCTGAAACGGACCGGCAGTAAAACCGAAGATTTCCATACCCACTACCCTAGCTGTCTCCATAAAAAGGAGCCGGCCTCCCCCATCTTCTTGATGAGCAGAGGCCGGCAGCACCGAACGGCTTAACGCAAAATGTCCCACACCTTGTCATAATCAAGCTGGGTAACAACGCCCGGTACCATTTGAGTGTGGATGACCTTGTGGTCTTCATCAGCCACCAGCACGGAGCGGGCAAGCAGGCCTTCCAGGACGGAATCGCGCACGGTCACACCGAACTTCTCACCAAAGTCAGAGCGAAATGCGGAGGCGGCGATGACATCATCAATGCCATCAGCTGCGCAAAAACGCTTGAGAGTAAAAGGCAAATCAAGAGAAACGGAAAGAAGCTTAGTGTTGCCTAGATGCGCCACCTGCTCATGGAAGCGGCGCAGCTGTTCTTGGCAGGCAGGGGTTTCAATAGAGGGCAAGATGGAAATAATAAGGCGCGTTCCCGCAAAAGTCTCATTGGTAATCTGACGCAGGTCGGTACCGATGAGTTCAAATTCGGGCAGCGGATCTCCCACTGCGGGAAGTTCACCAACGGTGGGCGTTGGCGGATCGATAAAATCTGGTTCAACCACAGATGCCGGCGTACTTATGATTTGGCCTAAAAGCTATTAACTTGCTCTATTTTCCATGCCAACGCTTTCTCAGCTGTAGGGAACCGCTAAACTCGGTCAGGTTGAATCATGCCACCGAAAATCGCTAGAAAGGTTGACTCCCGGTGCCAAATAATCAAAAACGCGGCGAAGAGGCGCTGAGCAAGCTCGAGCGCGAGCTAAAATCCCGCGAACGCAAGCAAAAGGCACGTCCGCTAGGCGTTGTTGCCGCCTCCCTCGTAGTAATCCTCGCCCTCGTCGGCGGCATCTACTTCTTGTCTACCCGCGAAGGCGACGATGAAAACGTACAGGCTGAGGAATCTTCCGCAGCTGAGACCTCGCAAGAAACGCCACAGGCGCAACCCATCGCTGACAAGCGCGCCAAGGCCCTGCCAGATACCGTGACCTGTAAGTATGAGGACAACGGTCAAGAGTCCAACGGCGCGAAGAAGCCGAACGGCAAGGATATTTCCACCAAGGGCACCGTCACCGTTTCCTTTGAGACCAATCAGGGCACCATTGAGATGGAAATGGACCGCGCCAAGGCGCCGTGTACCACCAATGCTATTTCTGAGCTGGCCAAGTCGGGCTACTACGACGACACCGTTTGCCACCGTATGACCTCAAGCGGGATCAACGTACTGCAGTGCGGCGACCCAACCGGTTCCGGTTCCGGCGGACCTGGCTTCAGCTTTGGCGATGAGTACCCCACCGACGAGGTGGATGAGAAGGACGCTCAGAACCCCGTTGTCTACCCGCGCGGTTCCGTCGCCATGGCCAACAGCGGCCCAGACACCAATGGTTCCCAGTTCTTCCTCAACTACGACGATTCTGAGCTGGCCCCGAGCTACACCTACTTCGCCACCATCACCGACAAGGGCATGAAGACGATGGATAAGATTGCCAAGAACGGCGTCGAAGGCGGCCAACCAGATGGCAAGCCCGCTAAGGAAGTCAAGATTAAGAAGGCAACCGTCAAGGCTTAAGCGGCAGAAAAGCCCTGCTTGGCGACGCCCCCTCTTAGCCCCACCGCACCATCCCCCCTAACGGGGGCGGGCACAAAGCCCCGGCCATTCACCACACACTCCGTGAATGAATGCGCCGGGGCTTCTCCTTTCCTTAAATTAAGCTGAGCCCGATTATGCGGGTTAAGCTGCAGAAACACGAGAACACTAAAATCCCCCCAGATCACAACAGTCACAGCAGTAAACACACAGCACACAGCGGACTTTCAGCTAGTTCAGCCAGTGAACAAAAACCTGCCAATACTGTTGCGGAAGGCTGTCAGCCTGTCTATTATTTGAAACGTCTTTGAACACACCAAGCTTGTTAGGAATCAAAAATGAAGCTTTTCTCCCGCAAGGCACTCGTTGCTGGCGCAACCGCTCTGTCCGTAGCTTTCGCAGGCACCACCGTTGCTAACGCTGAGGACACCACCTCCGACCTGTCCTCCAAGATCACCAACTCCGTCGAGGGCCTGTCTTCTTCCTCTGACAACGACTACGCAGCTGAAAAGTCCGACGACTCCAAGACTGACGACTCCAAGAAGGAAGATAACCGCACCTCCAAGGAGAAGGCTGACGACATCAAGGCTTGGATCGGCGTCTTCACCGCTATTATCGGCGCTCTGGGCACCCTGTTCGCATTCGCAAACAAGTACTTCGACCTGCCTTTCGGCACCAAGTAAGGTCACCGCTTCATAGCGATTCTTAAGCCGCTGCTTTCCTTAGTGGAAGGCGGCGGCTTTTTCGTGTGCTCTTGGGCAAAGGGAGCTCAGGGATGCTCTCTACGTTTCTTGCCAAGCTTTGGCGTGTGTCCTAAGCGTCTTTAGCGTCTTCGATGTATTCAGACCCCACGAGGTCCTTGAAAAGCTCCGGGTCGATGGCTTGACCGACCTTGATGACGGAGATATGGCCTGTAGGCTCAAGGATCATTATCTGTACGTCTTCCATGCGGCTAATGCCGGCCCTACGCGCCGCCGAGTAGATATCCGATTCAGTGATATGGGCCAGCGTCAGGTTATCTTCAACCATCTCGCCGCTAAAGACTAAGAGGATGGGACGACGGTCTAAAAAGCGCGTCCACTTCACTACCTTGCGAATGGTACCGAAAGCAGCTTCAAGCGCCATCAGCGTGGTCAGGCCGATGACACCGGCGGCTAGGGTCGGTGGATTGCCCACGATGACACGACCTGCAACCGCGCCAAACATAATAATGATGATGGCATCTGAGGCCGTCATGGACGTAAGTACCCGAGAGCCAAATACCTTCACCAAAACCATGAAGGATAGGTAGATACCCAAAGTAGCCAGCACGACAACGGGAATACGGTGCCATTCAATACCCAGCTGATAAGTAATTTCGCGCAGGAAGAGTTCTAGAGTATCCACGACTGCTAAGGTTACCCGGCAGCCGCGACACATACAGAAAAGGCGGAGCGTCACTCCCCCGTTCAGGAAGAGCCGCTCCGCCAAGTGCTGTGCTGTCTTAGACGTGGAACTGCTTGCGCAGGTCCTCAATCATCTTGCGAGCTGGGGCAGGAAGAATCTGCGGGTTCATGCCCACAACCGCAACGCCAGCTACCAGCGCTGCAACGATGGCGAATACTGCGCCGCCCACGGAAGAGCCGTTGGAGGACAAGGAAGAGCCCTTTGGCGCAGGCTTAGCTCCCGGCTCTTCGGAGCCCTCGCCGCTTACCTCGAGTGGCAAAGTTGCCTTAGTGCCGGCGTCCGTGGTGATTTCCAGGTTCTGGGTACCGCTCAGGTTCTCCGGAACGGTGAGCTTTACCGTTGCGCGACCACGCTCACCAAATTGCGCATCGCCTTCCTGTGCGGCGTTGTCGATATCTACGGTCTGCTCAGCGTCACCCAGCTTCACCGTTGCCTTCTTCGCCATCGGCTCACCGTCGGTGGAGTAATTGAGGCTGGACAGGTTCACCGTGATTTCCTCACCCGGCTTCACGTCCCCCTCAATGTGTGCACCGATCTGGCCCTGGCCCGTGCGGACCTCCGATTCACCCGACTTGATGTAGTCGATCATGGCCTGAGTGTCCATGTAGCCCACATCGTTCTTGTCCTTGATGGCACCAGCGTTGAAGTAGCCGTCGCCGCCTGCTTCTTCATCACTGGAAGCAAGGAAGGATGACAGCGCAATGGAGTAATCCTTCTTTGGATCGATTTGCTCGCCGTTGATGGTCACAGACTTTACGCGCTCGCCCTTGTCAGCCTTCTGGTCGTAGACCACCTGGACGTTATTGGAAAGACCCATGGCCAGGCGTGGACGGCTTCCCTCCTGCCACTGGTTTTCCAATGCCTTGATGAAATCTTCACCAGAAATCTTGGCGGTAATCACGGAGTTGCCAAAAGGCTGTACTTCAAAGATGTCCTTGTAGGTAACATCTCCGCCCTTTAGGTCGGCACGTACACCGCCGGCGTTCATAACACCGATTTCGATATCCTTGCCTACCTGCTCGCTCATGGCATAGCGTTGACCTTCTGCGATGAAGTTATTGAGGGTGGATTCTACGCCACGGTTGGAGCCTGCCTCTGCACCTTCGTCAGAGCCACGGAACAGGTCATGCTCCACATTGCCAGCGGTCTTAGCACCTTCAACCTCGGCTTCCTTCTGTGCCTTCTCAACGACGGCCGCGATCTCGGCGTCCGGCCCAACAGCGGCAGCATCCGTAGCATCGTACTGGCTAAGCTTGATGTCGGTTACCTTCTTGGCGGACTTGTCAAAGGTGATGTCGACGTCGTTAAGCAGCTTGCCATACTCATGCCCCTGCGACCACTGCAATGGAAGGGCACCTTCGCGGGGGATTTCGCCCTTGGTGCGCTGGTGGGTATCGCCGCCGAAGAGCACGTCTACGTCTTTATTGAAGCCCTCGGCATATTCTTGGGCATCCTCGTGGAAGAGCGCGATGACGACGTCCGCCTCGCCAGATTCCTTCAAGCGGGTGGCCTCTTCATTCGTTGCCTTTACTGGGTCTGTGAAGGTAACGCCCGGGATCTTCGCCGCGGATACCTTGTACTTGGTGTTCTCCGTTACGGTGCCAACGTAGCCCACCTTGACGCCGTCGACGTCTTCCACGTGAGAAGGCTCGAGCAAGGGTTGACCATCCTTAAGCACGTTTGCGCCCAGGATGGGGTACGTAGAGTTCGGCTGAATGCGCTCGGTGAGATCCTCGGTGCCCTTATCGAACTCGTGGTTACCCACTGCTGACACCTTCATGCCCATCTTGTTAAGGGCCTCGAGGGTGTACTTGTCATCAGAAATTGCAGATACGAAGGCGGAGCCACCCACGTTATCGCCCGAGGAGGTCAGGTTGAATTCCTGACCCTCATTTACCTGTTTAATGAGGGTCTGCAGACGAGCTACGCCGATCTCATCACCGGCCTTGGCTGGGTCACCAATCTTGTCTTCCAAGTGACCGTGAATATCGGTGATATTGGTGACGGAGATGGTGGTCTTGTTTTCCTGTGCCACCGCCTGCGCGCCGGAGAGAGCAACAGCGGAAACGGTAGTGGCGGCCACAAGCTGGCCGATGCGACGGAACTGCATTGAAGTACTCCTAGATAGTAGAAAGCGACAGGATAATTTATATCGCTTCGCTAACTACTTGGCAGGAGAAATTAAGCCCGCTTGCTGGAGTTTTACCTTGCAGCAGTCAAGAATTCACATACAAGTAACCTCCCCGATGCCTTTGCGTTGCTTGCCCCGCCCCTCCTTGAGGGTGGGGCACAGCGTCTTAGGCGGTTACTCGGTAAACGTCAAAGACGCCTTCGGTATTGCGCAGTGTGGTCATCAGGGTTCCCAATTGCTTGGTGTCCGAAACGGAGAATGTGAACCGTACCGTCGCGATATGGTCATCGCCGCGATTCGAGTTCATGGTCAAAACGTTGATGTTCTGATCGCTCATTACCCGAGTGAGCTCCGAAAGGAGGCCCTGACGGTCGAGGGCTTCCAATTGCAGCGTCGCCGAGAAAGCGCCCGTTGCAGAGGTACCAGAAGACCAGGCCACCTCCAACATGCGCTCTGGTTCTGCCTTGAGCTTTTCCGCGTTTGTGCAATCGGCTCGGTGCACGGAGACTCCCCCGCCGCGGGTAACGAAGCCGAAAATGGCATCGCCCGGCACGGGCTGGCAGCACTTGGCGAGCTTTGCCATCACATCGGGGCTACCTTCCACCAAGATGCCTGTGCCCGATGCCGAGTCTTCGGTGTGTTGGGCACGGGAGTGCTCAATTTCAGACAGTGGCGTGCGCGAGGCCAGGGTGTCGATGGCATCATCTTGGTCGCCGAACATGGCGACCAATTGGTTGGCCACGTGTTGAGCAGATACGTGGCCCGCGCCGATGGCGGTGTACAGCGAATCGACATCGGTATAGTGCAGCTGTTCCGCTACCTGCTTCATGGAGCTGGCAGTAAACAGGCGGTGCATAGGCAGGCCGCCGCGCTGGACTTCGGTGGCCAGGGCATCGCGGCCTGCTTCCAAGTGTTCTTCGCGGCGTTCCTTGGCAAACCACTGCCGCACCTTTGTCTTAGCTCGAGCAGACACAAGGAAGTCTTGCCAATCGCGGGACGGACCGGCGTTGGGATCCTTGGAGGTAAAGATTTCCACCTTGTCGCCGGACTTTAGCTTCGATTCGAGCGCGACGAGCTTGCCATTGACCTTGGCACCGATACACCTGTGCCCCACCTCAGTATGTACTGCGTAGGCAAAGTCCACCGGTGTAGAACCGGCAGGAAGGTTCACCACATCGCCCTTCGGGGTAAAGGCGAAGATTTGCTTGGCGGTCAGGTCGTAGCGAAGCGAGTCGAGGAACTCATTGGGATCGGCGGCTTCCTTCTGCCAGTCCAGAAGTTGGCGCATCCACGCCATCTGGTCCACTTCTTCCTGGTGACCCGAGTTCTTGCCCTTGGTTTCTTTGTAGCGCCAGTGAGCAGCCACACCGAATTCGGCGTTGTAGTGCATCTCGTGGGTACGTACCTGGACTTCCAAGGTAGCGCCGCCATTTGCCAGCACCGTGGTATGCAGGGACTGATACACGCCGAATCGCGGCGAGGAAATATAGTCCTTGAAGCGCCCCGGCAATGCCTGGTAGATCGAGTGCACCACACCGATAGCGGCATAACAGCTATTGACGTCCTCGACCAAGATGCGGATACCTACAAGGTCGAAGATCTCCGCAAAGTCACGGCCGCGCACGATCATCTTTTGATAGATGGACCAGTAGTGCTTTGGACGGCCCATGACCTCGGCTTCAATACCGTTTTCCTTCAGCGCCCCGCTGACCTGGCTAATGATCTCTTTCAGCGCGCGATCGCGCGAGGGGGCACGATCTGCCACCATCCGTACGATCTCGTCGTACTTCTTCGGATACAAGATGGCAAAGGACAGGTCTTCCAACTCCCACTTCACGCTGGCCATGCCTAGGCGGTGAGCTAGCGGCGCGATAACCTCTAGGGTCTGCCGCGCCTTCTTAGCCTGCTTTTCGGGCGGGAGGAACCGCATGGTACGCATATTGTGCAGGCGGTCGCTGACCTTGATGACCAGGACTCGAGGGTCGGTGGCCATGGCGACAATCATTTTACGAATGGTCTCGGCCTCTGCGGCCGAGCCCAGTGCCACCTTGTCCAGCTTGGTCACGCCATCGACCAAGCGAGCCACCTCCGGACCGAAATCTCGGGTGAGGTCCTCTAGTGAGTAGTCCGTATCCTCCACGGTGTCGTGCAGCAGTGCTGCAACGATGGTGGTGGTGTCCATACCGATCTCCGCTGCGATCGTCGCCACGGCGAGCGGGTGGGTGATATACGGTTCTCCGGATTTGCGAAAGACCCCCTCATGGAGCCGCTCCGCGGTGTCATAGGCGCGATTGAGCAGATCAGCATCGGCCTTGGGGTGAAACTTGCGGTGGATGGACATCAACGGGTCCAGCACCGGATTCACCTTCACTCGGCCGCCGGTGAGCGAACGAGCTAGGCGAGCCGACATACTGCGCATTCCGCCGCCGGACTGGCGCTTTACGGGTTTGTCCATGGCCAAATCTACCGCCCTTCACAGTGTCATGAGCCTTGTGGCCTCATGTCCAACTAGATCGTGCGATCCAGCTTAGACATCCCATCTTAGTCTGTGGCATTCAACACAATGAGCGGTGGGCCGGATAAACGCTCACGACCGTTGAGACCCTTGACCTCCAGCACCACCACATTGCCAGCTACTTCGGCACCTGCGGACTCAAGCAAAAGCTTGGCGCCGTGGAGGGTGCCACCGGTCGCCAGGACGTCGTCGACAAGCACTACGCGTTTGCCCTTGATGTCAACGCCGCTGGCTGGAATCTCCAGCGCCGCGGAGCCATACTCCAGCTCATATTCCTCGGTATATACCGGTGGGGGAAGCTTGCCCTTCTTGCGGATGGCCAAGATACCCAGGCCCATCTTGTAGGCGACAGCCGAGCCGAGGAGAAATCCACGGGCGTCTAGGCCGCCAATCATATCTGCGCCCAATTCCTCGCAGGCGGCAGCCAAGCCGTCCACTACGGTGCGAAATGCCTCTGGGTCCGCCAAGACTGGGGTGAGGTCCTCAAAGAGGATGCCCTCCTCTGGGAAGTCTTGAACGAGGCGAACCTTATCCTTGAGTGCCTGTGCTGCTGATTCGTAGTGCAAGCTCATAATCTTCCTTGAGAAATTTTTGCGAGAGGTCGTTAACGGCCGCTGTGTGCAGCCTAGTTCTTTTCAGCTGGGGCGGTGCTGTGCCAGCGGTCCATATTCCAACCGATGCCCGAGACGCCAGTGTACGGCAGGACACCTTCCACGTCGCGGCGGACGAGGAAAACGCGCGGCTGCGCGGAGAGCGGAATGGAAGGTACATCCTTCCACAGAGCCTCTTCTGTCTTCTTCAGCTCCGCAGAGTTCTTCATACTGGACTCCACCGTGGAATACTCCGTCTGAGGATCGACTGGACCGAGGAAGGCATCAACGGTAGGCGCCCAGGTTTCCGGATCCATTTCCAAGTAATGCTGGGACATGAACTCCGCAGACGCATCCTCGATGGTGATACCAGCCGGCTCACAGGATGCACGAAGTTGTTCCACCATGGCGGCGTAGCGTTTGTCTGGCCCTAAATAGCCGACCTTGATGGTCGTACCGTTGAGGTCGCCGGCCTTGGCTAAATCGGTGCCTTGGTGTTGCTTGCCCACCTTGTCTAGACCGCCGGCAACCGGGTTGGTCGCGGAAACGGTACGCAGGTAAGCCGGTGGCACCTCCACACCAGAGGCCGCTGAGCTTGCTTGCGCAACCGCCTGCTGATCGACGCAAGCAGCAAAGCTCTCGCGCGCCCACGGCTCCGCGAATACTCCGGCTTCAGATAGCGTGAGCGTATCGGTTAACTCGCCAACCATTGGAGTGGCCTCGTAGGGGGACTCCCCTGCCTCATCCTTCGTGCTGTCCAGCCAGTCAGGGTTTTGACTTGCGGCATCCACTACGCGCAACGCACCTTTATCTGCAAGCTTCTGAGCATCAGCATCCGAAGGCCAGACCACAACATGATCCTCGGCTGGGGCGTCTCCGAAGTACTTTTCGTTTGCTTTGAGAATAATCTCCCCTTCGTCGCCTACCTTGTCAATGACATAAGGTCCAAAGGAGACCTGCAGCTCGGAATCTAGTTGATCCTTGGCCACGGAAAAGCCATAGCGCCATTCCTTAGCAACCGGCGCAAGCGCCTGCATGTCTTCGACCGTGAGTGCCGCGTTGAGTTCGGCAATGCTCAACCCGGACTTTTTGGCCAGCGCATGGGCCGGCATGACCGTGCCGGCGCCAAACATGTGGCGCCAGCGCTGCCCCTGATCCTTGTTAAAGGTCAAGGTGAACGTTTTGCTTTGGGGCTCACAGCTAAAATCTGCGATGTCATTCATCAACGGCATATGGGAGGCAAATTCAGCTGGATGAGTACCGGCCACATACGCCAAAAAGTAGTCATCACAGGTAACGGGAGTGCCATCGGAGAATACGGCGTCCTCCTCTAAAGTGAGCTGGACGCTGCGCTGGTCACTGCCGGCAACGGGCGGAAGTTCCTCGGTCTCAACTAGATCCGCATTGGGAATTAATTCGCCAGAGGGACCGGGCACAAAAAGACCCGGATAGAGCCGCGTAGACAACAAACCGGCGGAGGTAGCGTCACCAAAGGAGGTGCCAGCATTAGTGGTGGCCAGGCGGGAATTTACTTGGTAGCCAAAGTATCCATAGGATTCTGGCTCCTGGGGAGCACTAGACGTGTCCTCTTCGCCGTCCTGCCCGCTACAGGCAGAAGCAGCTAGAGCTAGAGCTGAAACGCACGAGGCAATGGCCTTCCTTCCCCAGTGACGTTCGCTAGAACTGCTCTTTGATTTAAGCACCGTTATTTGCCCTCACTTCAGGTACAATTCCGCCAAAATCTTACTACCGGAGGTTACCGGCCCGGGCGCCAGGTTGCGCCAGGTTGCCCAGTGGACTCGGACGGATCATCTTCGATCTCAGCCGGGGTGGTCTTTGCACTCACTGGTGAGACCACGGTGCGGCCGGAGGATGCTGCGCCAGATTCTGCCGCGGCGTTCTCGTCCTTGCCAGCGCGGTAGTCCGCGACCCGCTTGTTGTGACGCTTGATCTTCTTGGACATGTTGGCGAGGGTCACGACCAGCGGCGTAGCGAAGAAGATGGAGGAGAAAATGCCCTCGACCACGCCGATGAGCTGAATGAGCGCCAGATCGCGGAGGGTACCGATACCCATGAGCCATACGGCCACCACGAAGAGCGCGATGATAGGCAGCGCGGAAATAACCGAGGTAGAAATCGAGCGCATGACCGTCTGGTTGATAGCCAAGTTTGTCAGCTCAGCATAGGTCTTCTTGCGCTGGCCTTCGAGGCCTTCCGTATTCTCGTTGATCTTGTCAAAGACGATGACCGAGTCATACATGGAGAAGGTCAAGACGGTAAGCAGACCAATAATGACGGCCGGGGAAACTTCGAAGCCAAAGAGGGCGTAAATACCGGCGATGATCACGCCGTCTGCAATCAGCGCGATGATGGCGGCAAAAGCCATGTTCTTCTGCAAGCGAATGGCCACGTAGACGGTCGCAGCCACCAAGAAGACCAGCATGGCAATGAGCATGCGCTGGGTAATAGAAGAACCCCAGGATTCGGATACTGTGGACGAGCCAATGGCATCCGGGGTGGCCTTGCCGTTTTCATCCTTCGGCTGGAAGTTGTCATAGATAGCCGCGCGGGCCGCATTCACGTCCTCTTGGCTCAAGCGCTCAGAAACGATTTCCAAGGTCTCGGAATCGCCAGCGCCCACAATGTGAACCTGCTCGGGTTCTACACCGGTGGAGTCTTCGAAGACCTGGCTTACCTCATCTTCCTTGAGGTCGCCTGCCGGCATCGACAACGTGGTGCCGCCTTCGAAGTCAATCGAGAGCGAGAAACCACGAATGAGGATTGCGGCCACTGCGGCCACGATCAACGCGGCGGTGATGCCGTACCACAGCTTGGTGCGACCGATGAAGTCATAACCGCGCTCGTCCTCGTAGAGGCGGTCCATCCGGGAAATCTTGTGCTTAGTCGAAACAGCCATGCTTATTTCTCCTCATCTTCCGCAGCATCTACGGGACGTGCGGTTCCTGCGGCAGAATGTCCTGCCGTTTCTTTGGTGGCTGACTCTTTAGCGTCGGAGGCTTCAGCAGTGCTTGCTTGACGACGTCCCGAGCCAAAGTAGCCGCGCTCACGGCGCTCTTCCACCAGTGCGTAGATTCCGCCGAGGCCATTCATCGAAGGTTTAGCAGCAGCCGGACGGCGGCCCACCATCTGCATCAGTGGTGCCATGACCAGGAAGGATACGACCAGGTCGAAGACCGTGGTCAGACCCATCGTAAAGGCGAAGCCCTTCACCTCACCGATGGCGAGGAAGTAGACCACAACAGAGCCAATCAGGGTCACCGCGTTACCGGTCACAATGGTGGCACGAGCGCGCTCCCACGCCTTTTGCGTAGCGGAGCGGAAAGTGCGTCCCTCGAGGAGCTCGTCCTTGATGCGCTCGTAGTAGACCACGAAGGAGTCAGCAGTTGCGCCCACACCGATGACCAGACCGGCGATGCCGGAAAGGTCCAGCGAATAACCGATCCAGCGGCCCAGCAGAACCAGGGAACCATAGGTCAGGAGGCCAGAGGCAATGAGGAAGATGAGGGATACGCCGGCCAGCGCGCGGAAGTAGTACAGCGAGTAGGCCATCACGAGTACCAGGCCAACGAGGCCTGCAATGAGGCCGGCCTGCAGTGCGGCCTTACCCAGTGTTGGTGGAATCGACTCTACGGTGCCACCCGGCTCGCCATTTTCACCGGCGAAGGACAACGGCAGTGCGCCATACTTCAGGTTATTAGCCAGGTTCTGTGCCTCTTCCTGGCTAAAGTCACCAGTAATGGAGGTAGCAGAGCCAACTGGAGTTGCTCCCTGAATAACCGGTGCGGAAATAACCCCAGAGTCAAGGGTGATGGCAACCTGGTCCTTGAGGTGTTCCTGCGTCAGGTCTGCCCAGGTCTGCGAACCGTTCGGGCCATCGCCGGTCTTGAAGGAGAAGTTGATCTCCATCTGGCCGGACTGACCGTTAAGGCCGCCTTCGATCGGAGAATTGGTATCGATCTCGTTGCCGGTGAGACGGGTGCCGTTTTCGTCCTTGATGCCATTGAGAAGCGGTGCGGGCTCCAGAACGTACGGGTTGCCGTTGGAGTAGTCACAGGTCACAAATGGCTTGGCAGGATCGTCGGCTCCGGCCAGTGGATCGCTGCTGCCCTGGCAGGTCATCAGCGCGGAGGCTGCTGCCTGGGTGGTCGGGTCCTCGGACTGACGGTCCTTCAGGAGCATCTCCGTAACTTCATCGCGGCGCTTAGTCTGCTCAATGGAGTTGCTTGGCTCCTCAAGCGGCTTGGCGCTGACCTTAGGAGCCTTCTGCTCCTTTGGCTCCTTGCCAGTCATCTGCGCTTCTTGCTGAGCGATGGCCTTGGTCATCTGTTCCATCTGCTTATTGGCCTCGTCTGCGCTCAGTACGTCGTACTTCACCCAGCGATTGGCCATATCTTCCAGCTCCTTATTGAGCTTTTCCATATCCGGCATGGAGGGCTTAGCCACCGGACGGAAGAACAGCTGCGAGGTCTGGCCCACAGCCTGTGCCTGGGAGGCGTCCTCACCTGGCACGGTAATGACCAGGGTATTGCCGTTGATGACAACCTCAGAACCAGAAACACCCATGCCGTTAACACGCTGTTCCAAAATGTTGCGTGCTTGCTTGAGTTGGTCTTGGGTGGGTTCCTCGCCTTGCGGCGCCAGTGTTACGCGGGTACCGCCCTGCAAGTCGATGCCAAGCTTTGGGGTGCTTTGACGGCTACCAGTTAAAAAGATAAGCGCATAGATAACAACCACAATGAGAACGAAGAGCGCGATCGCGCGCTTCGGCCATTGGCGTTTGCTATTTTTCATAGCGCCACGGGTTTTTGCGGACAACGATAATCTCCTGTGCTGCTTATAACAGGGTGTTTAAACATTAAATACGGCCCCGCCACATGGCGCAGGCACGTCAACAACGCACAATCGTACGTCATCAGGCGGAGTTTTCCTTAACGAGGTCCGGAAAAGACTCAAAGTGTGATGGGGTCTACGCTCCGCGAAGGCTCCACCCACCTAGCAAACGTTAAGGCAACTCTTAGGAAATAGCCGGCTATTCCTTCTCCTGGCCGTCAAACGGAGGGTACTTCTCATCAGGCAGGTTATCTGCCGCATCATTCTTCTCTTCCCCAGCAGCAGGGCGCGCAAGCTCATTGGCCTCCTGCTCAGTGCGAATGACCGCCATCTTGTCAAAAGTAACCACCACGCCAGGGGCGATTTCTAGATCCACATCCTTGTCGCCAGTGCTGCGCACTACGCCGTGCACGCCGCCCGCCGTAACGATGGCGTCGCCCGGCTGCAGGGAATTCTGGAGGGCCTGCATCTCATTTTGGCGCTGGCGCTGCTTTCGCATGGCCATAAACGAGGGAACGACGAAGAGGATGCCAATAATGATGAGAATGATGATTTCCATAGCACCCTAGTGTGCCAGACGGCGGTGCGCACAGAAACCCCAAGGGGGGCATCGCCAAGCAGGCTAGCCTCTGAATTAAAACAGCCCGGCCGCGCCCTCCGGCGGGGTAAGCCCCAGGTGCCGCCACGCAGCAGCGGTAGCTACACGGCCGCGTCCAGTGCGCGCAATCATTCCGGCACGCACCAGGTATGGCTCACACACCTCCTCGACAGTCGAGGGTTCCTCGCCCACTGCGATGGCTAGCGTGCTCACGCCTACCGGTCCGCCGCCGTGCCCCTTAATCAAGGCATTGAGCACCGCCCGGTCGAGGCAGTCAAGTCCCATGTCATCCACGTCAAAGACTTCGAGCGCTCCCTGGGCCGCACTGAGATCAATCAGGCCGGTGCCATTGACCTCGGCATAGTCACGCACGCGGCGCAGCAAACGGTTAGCAATACGTGGTGTTCCGCGCGAACGAGAGCCAATTTCTACTGCCGCATCGTGGTCAATTTCCACGTCCAAAATGTGGGCGGCGCGCTTGATCACCTGGGTAAGATCGGCCGTGTCGTAGTACTCCATCTGCGCGGTGAAACCGAAGCGGTCGCGCAATGGGCCGGTGAGCATGCCGGCGCGCGTAGTCGCACCTACCAGGGTAAATGGCGGGATCTCTAGCGGAATAGAAGTAGCGCCAGGTCCCTTGCCCACGATGACGTCAATGCGGAAGTCCTCCATTGCCATGTACAGCATTTCTTCTGCTGGCCGGGCAATGCGGTGAATCT
Source organism: Corynebacterium sp. MSK074 (assembly GCF_030229735.1). Lineage (NCBI taxonomy): Bacteria > Bacillati > Actinomycetota > Actinomycetes > Mycobacteriales > Corynebacteriaceae > Corynebacterium > Corynebacterium sp. MSK074. The sequence goes on along the minus strand of NZ_JASPIX010000001.1, from coordinate 312,487 downwards.
CATCGATGAACAAGACATCGCCTTCCATAAGGTTGGAAAGCATTGCCGCCAAATCACCGGCGCGCTCCAAAGCGGGTCCGGAAGTCATACGCAGCGAGGTGCCCAGCTCCTGGGAAATAATCATCGCCATAGTGGTCTTGCCCAGGCCCGGTGGCCCCGAAAGCAAGACGTGGTCGGGCGTCACACCACGGTTCTTAGCGCCTTTGAGCACAAGGGAGAGCTGCTCGCGCACCTTGGGTTGGCCGATAAACTCCTCGAGCGATTTGGGACGCAAGGAGCGTTCAATATCATGCTCCTCGGAGTGTGCGGTGGCATCCACATCGCTATTGCGCTGGGTGGCGTGCGCGGCGTCGACGCCCTCAGGGAGATTAAACTCGGTGCGCTCAATATCGGACATGATTTTTCAGCCTTCCTGCCGGTTATTTCTTCTTGCCCAGCTGCGCCAGCGCCGCACGCAAGAGAGAGGACGTATCGGCATCGGGATTGTCCGCGTAGGCGGATTCCACCACGGGGCGCGCCCCCTTATCGGTAAACCCAAGGCCAATGAGTGCCTCAGTCACGCTTTCTACCACGGCACCACCGGTCGGCGCGACGGCGGTATCAACGGAGCCTGCGGCCGCGGGCGCGCTTGGCGCAAAGGCCGCTACCTTCTCCTTGAGCTCCAGCGCCAAGCGTTGGGCCATACGCTTGCCGACGCCCGGAATAGACTGCAGCGCCTTTACATCTTCCCCACCAATTGCCGCCGCGAGCTCCCCTGCCCCCATAACCGACAGCGCGGCCAAGGCCAGCTTGGGGCCTAGTCCGGACACGGACTGCAGCACATGGAACATCTCGCGATCCTCATCAGCGCTAAAGCCATAGAGAGTCAGAGAATCTTCCTTGACCACCAAGTTAGTAAGAACCGTGGCTTGTTCCCCGCGGCGCAAGGTACCCAGCGTTTTTGGGGTGGCTAAAAACTTGTACCCCACGCCTGCACAGTCGATAACCCCATGGTCGAGTCCAATATGGATTACCTCTCCACGCAGTGCAGCAATCATTGGCTTCCTATCCTTCCACTCTCAGTAAAATTCCCTAGCGCTTCTTGCCCTGGCCGCGCACGCCGCTGGTCTTAGCACCAAGCCCGAGACCGGTATGGTCCATACGCACAATAGCCGGGGCACGCCAGCAGTGGCAGACTGCCAACGCAAGAGCGTCGGCGGCGTCGGCAGGCTTGGGCGGTTCAGTCAACCCCAGAATACGGGTAATCATGGTGGTCATCTGCTTCTTATCCGCGCGCCCGTTTCCAGAGATGGCCTTTTTCACCTCGGACGGGGTGTACATGTAGACCGGAATATCGCGTTCGGCGGCAGCTAGCACCAGCACACCAACTACATGGGCCGTTTGCATGACTGTGGACACCTGACCGCGTTCGAAGACGCGCTCGATCGCAACCACATCTGGCGAATAGTCATCCATCCACTCTTTCGCCGCCACGGAAAGGCGCAGGAGGCGCTCCGTCAAGTCCTTATCGCTAGGGGTGCGCACCACACCGACAGAAACGGGAAGGATTGCTCGGCCACGACCAGCCTGAACCACCGAAAGCCCGCAGCGCGTCAAGCCTGGGTCAATTCCCATCACGCGCATTCCTTCTAGGTTCATCTCTCCCCCATTGTCATGTCGGCACCACTGAGCACCGCCTACCGCCCCATTATGGACTACACACAGGTGTTCTACAAGCGTAGCATCCAGTCAACCCATGGAAAAGCGCCGGCTACGTCTCCTGCGGGCAATACCCACGGAGCGCTACCGGCGCTAAGAGCCATCCTTGCGGCGAGGTGGTTAGTCCTCGTTCAGCTCGGCTAGAACCTCATCGGAGAGATCCATATTGGTGTAGACGTTTTGCACATCGTCGGAGTCTTCCAAGGCGTCGATGAGGCGGAAAATCTTCTTGGCGTCATTGGCCTCCAGCGGTACCTCGACAGACGCACGGAAGTCATTGTCGGAGTCATCGACCTGAATATCGGCGTCCTTGAGCGCGTCCTTGACTGCCTGCACGTCCGTCGGCGCGCAAACAATCTCAAACTTCTCGCCCTGGTCCTTGACCTCTTCCGCGCCTGCTTCCAGCACGGCCATCAAGACGTCATCCTCCGTCAGCTCGCCCTTTTCTACCAAGACGTAGCCGGTACGGGTGAACATGTAGGCCACAGAGCCCGACTCACCCAGGTTGCCGCCGTTCTTGGACATCGCGGTACGCACGTCGGTCGCCGCACGGTTGCGGTTATCCGTAAGGCACTCAATAAGCATGGCTACACCGTTCGGGCCGTAGCCTTCGTACATGATGGTTTCCCAATCGGCGCCGCCGGCTTCTTCACCGGAACCGCGCTTGCGAGCACGCTCAATATTGTCATTGGGGACGGAGGCCTTCTTGGCCTTCTTGATCATGTCATCAAGGGTTGGGTTAGCCGCTGGGTCACCACCGCCGGTACGAGCCGCCACTTCGATGTTCTTGATCAGCTTGGCAAATTCCTTGCCACGCTTGGCATCGTTGGCAGCCTTCTTATGCTTGGTAGTTGCCCATTTCGAGTGGCCTGACATGTAGTCCCTTTCTAATCGGGTGCTGAAACTGGTGGCAATTATACGTGTGCTGCACGAATGCGTGAAAGCGACCCCCTTATAAGCGGGACGTTCTTATACGTTGTGCCAATTGCCATGGGCAGAGCCGCTGCCCAAATTTTCATCTAAATAACGAATAAGACCCTCTTGATTCACCAACGCCACCAATTCACCCTGCTCGGTAAAAATCTTGCCACGCGCAACCGCCGTCGCATTCGACGCCGTAGGTGATACCTGCTCATATAGCAACCACTCATCCACGCGGAATGGGCGCAGAAACCATATCGCATGATCAAGGCTGGCCAATTGCACTTTCTCTCCCTGATGCGGAATCAGGGCCGAGCGAATCAGCGTCATATCAGACATAAAGGTCAACGCCGCACAATGGAAGGAAGAATCCGCAGGCAGTCTGCCAGTATTGCGGAACCAAATATGCCGATAGCCTGCACCGGTGCGCTCTGCAGCCACCGGATCGCGGCCCTTTTCTGGCACGAGGCGAATATCCCATTCCTCCCACTCCTTGAGGATAATCCTGGTGGAGTACGGGGCTCCGCCGCCAATCCGAGCTACTTCCTCGGGCCCTGGCACCTCTGGCGCAGGATCCTGATGCTGCGGGCCGCGATCCCCGTCGCGATGGAAACTAGCCATGAGAGTAAAAAGGAGCACGTCCCCCTGGTAGACACGCACCTGCCGGTTGGCAAATGATCTCCCCTCCCGAATGCGTTCGACACGGATCTCAATTGGCTGGCTCGCATTGCCAGGGCCTACAAAGTAGCCATGCAGGGAGTGGATGTCTTTGCCGGACACAGTGCGCTGGGCTGCGGCCACTGCTTGAGCAGCAATCTGCCCGCCGAAGGTACGTTCAATTCGCGACTCCACAGCAGGGCCTTTAAAGACATCGGCCATTGTCGTTTCCTCGACGGCCAAGACCTCGCGAATAGATGCCATCTGCACGCTCCTTATGCCCTATATCACTTTCCTAGCAATTGCCGTCCACACTACTCACTGGACGAGCCGTCAGTTTGTTTTTCCAATCCGTCCCCCACATCTGGGCGCAAAAGTGGAGGAATTTTCTAGAAGAAACTATGTCCGCTACCGAAGTAGGCGCGCATTGAATAAAGTCTTTCGAGTGAAACGCATCGCTTCTGTTCCAGCAGTATGGATTGGGTGGGTCATCGCCCGCCTTGTCCTTATTTACTTACTCAAGATTAACCACAATCCCAGGGGCGATGTCGCATATTATTTTGCTGGACGCTTTGGCGATGACCCGACAATGATGACCGAATACCCTCACGCGGGCACGTGGCCCACGGTGCTTTTAGGGTGGCTCACCGGCGAGAATATCACCGCATTCTATATCGGCTTCACCATCATGACCCTGCTTGTTGACGCCGCCTTTTTAGCTCTCCTTCTGCGCCACCACCCGACTCAACCGCGTAGTTTCCAGGCCGCCTGGTTCTGGGTGCTCTTCGGCACCGCAGCTGGCCACACCTTTGTGTGGCGTCTCGATATATTCCCCGCCCTAGCCGTAGCCGGGGCGGCTGCACTACTTGCTACCCGCCCACTCATCGCCTCGGCGATACTGGGCTTTGCCACCACAATGAAGCTATGGCCGGGAGTCCTCGCTGCAGGCCTGGTGGGCCGCTTCAACAAATCCGCGACCTGGCAGCGCCTACTCGCGTTTTTCTGCACCATCGTCGCGGTCTGCACCGTCACGATTGCTGCCTCTGGCACCGAGCGCCTGCTTTCACCGCTGAGTTATCAGGGCGTGCGCGGTCTCCAGTTGGAGTCCATCCCGGCGACGTTCCTGTTGCTGCAGGCACATCGCGCTCCGGGGCGGTGGCATCTGGGCTACGCGCCGTCCAAGAGCTTTGAAATTTCCGGGCCTGGAGTAGATACCGCAATGACCTGGAGCACAATTGCCACCATTGCCATGCTCGTCTTCGCAGTGGGATGGGCGCTGTACCGGCTGTGCGCCGGCGGATGGACCACCCGCACGACCATGGCGTTTTTTACCGTTACGGTCCTGCTTCTTATCGCGACGAATAAGGTTTTCTCCCCGCAATACATCGTCTGGCTGGGCCCCTTGCTTGCCGTGGTGATCCGCCAGCGCCTGCCGGAAGGATTCGCTCCCTTGCGGGTATTCCAAGCCTTGTTAGCGTCCTGCACCATTATCGCTGCCGTGCTGGGCACCTTGGTCTACCCATTCAACTATGACTACATCTGGAACCACGTGGGCGAGAACATGTTTGCCGTCTACCTATTGGTAGCCCGCAATATCCTCATCGTTGTCATGGCCATCATCGGACTTGTCTGGTTTGCAGTCGAGGTGGCCCTGGCGTCGAAGATCGAGCGGGCGCAGGTGCAGCAGCAAGCGCCTAACGCCCCGGAGCAAGACACGGCCGCCAGCACCGAGGCGAAGCCGGTATTCCGCCGCCGACGCGGCCGGCACGCACTTGCGTCCTAAATCTTGAGGTAGAACTGCTGGCTACTCAGCCAGCATATAATCAAAATACTCCGGCAGTTTTGCGGTGCCACCCAGATGAAAGAGGCGTACCGCAGGTCGCAGGCGTAGCGCGCGCGTGTCGCTGACCGCCTCGTTGTAGAAGCGGTGGGCAAGTTGGATGCGGCCCTCGGCGTCGGCAAGCGCGGCAGGGCGACGGTCCGCGGGAAACTCCCTCACAATGGCGGCAGATAGTTCCCGCTCGGCCATCGTGCGCGGTTCGAAATGGCCCTGATAGAGCTCGGTAGACTCTGCTCGCTGAGCTAGCGCCGCGAGCTCTGGTGCGACCACCGCTGTCACCGCTGCCCTGCGGTCTAGTGCCGCCTGTAGCTGGGCCAGCGAGGCATCAGTGCGGATGTGCAGCGAGTTAAGCCGCTGGGCGGTAAAAAGCGCCCACAAACCTACGATGATAAGTAGGAAGAGGATTAGGGCAATTTCAATGGCCATCAACGCTTTACCCTCACCTTGGTACCGTCTTGGACAGTCTCGTAGACCTGCATCACGGCTGCCGCTACATGGTCCCAGTCATAGGTGCTGGCGCGTTGGACGCCATTGCGCACCAACTGGGCCCGATACTCGGCATCATCAAGCACCTCGTTAAGGACGCGGGCCAGATCCTCACTGTCTTCATTGCGAAAGAGTGCGCCGGCAACCTCGTCGGAATCGGCATTGCACACAGCACGGAAGGCTTCCAGATCGGAAGCAACAACAGCCGCGCCGGCCGCCATGGCTTCTACCAGCACGATGCCGAAGCTTTCACCACCGGTATTTGGGGCCACATAGACATCGGCACGGCCCAGGATTCCTGCCTTTTCGGCGTCGCTGACCCGGCCTACAAAATCCACGCCCTCGACCTCGCGGGCGCGGCCGCCGCCCATGATGGTCACGCGAATATCGTGGTGTACTTGGCGCAGCGCGCTCAACAGGATATCGAGGCCTTTGCGAGGTTCGTCCAACCGTCCCAAGAAGACAACTTCCAGGGGATCGCCGGGGGCCTTAGCCGGGCTGCGGCGCCGAGCCTGCGCGTAGACCGACGTATCCACGCCGTTGGGAATGAGGACCGGGTCGCCACCCAATTGCTCCACCTGCCACCGCCGCGCCATATCGGATACCGCGATGCCACCCCGGATCTTTTCCAAAAAGGGAACGAGAAAAGGTTTGGCCAAGGTCAGCACCAGGGAGCTAGACGCGGAAGCGTGATACGTCGCCACCAGTGGGCCTTGTGCCACGGCCAACGCGGTCATGGAAAAGCTCGGGGAGTTAGGCTCATGGATGTGCAAGACATCGAAGTCGCCCTCCTTGATGAATTGCTTTACCTTGCGCGTGACGTGGGGGCCCACGGACAGGCGGGCCACCGACCCGTTATACGCGATGGGGAAAGCCGGCCCTCCCTTGACTACGAAATCCGGCAGCTGGGTGGATTCCGCAGCGGGGCCAATGACCTGAACGTGGTGCCCTTGCTCAATGAAGACTGTGGCTAGATCAAGGATATGGGCTTGAACTCCGCCTGGTTCATCGAAGGAGTAGGGGCATACGATTCCTATACGCACTAGCTCTCGCCTTCCTGTGATGGCCCGGTGTGGCGGGCATTGCGGGCACTTTTGGCCGCCCGCGCTTGCCGACGCCTCTCTATGTCCACATTCCACTGCGGTTGCAGCATATGCCAATCCTCCGGGTGGCGGCGGATATTGGCGGCGAAGCCATCGGCCATGCGCTGAGTTGTCTCCTGCAGGTCCGTTACCTCGAGCTCAGGAGACACAGAGAGCCCCCAGCCCTCACCCTCAAACCACGAATGCACGACGTGCAGGGCGGCGCCAGTCTCTAGGGCAAGCTGTGCGGGACCGGCGGCCATATTGGCCTTTTCCCCCATGAAATCCACGGTAACGCCGCTTCGGGTCAGGTCGCGCTCAGCCAGCAGGCAGACCACGCCACCGGCTTCCAGCACCTCTTTGAGGCGGGCAAAAGGCGAGGCTTCGCCGCCGGTGAGGGGAAGAACCTCAAAGCCGAGGGTTTCGCGGTAGTCCACAAAGGCGTCGAAAAGCACTGCGGGCTTAAGGCGCTCCGCAACGGTGGTGAACTGGCCATAATGACCGACGAGGAAGACACCCGCCATATCCCAATTACCGGAATGCGGCAGAGCCAAAATAGTACCGCGGCCGGATTGAGCCGAAGCATCAAAATGCTCAAGGCCTTGCAAGCCGCTGAGCAAGCGCTGATGCAACCCTGCATCACCGTGGATAGCTGGCAGGCGGAACGCCTCCATCCAATAGCGCATATAGGAGCGCACGGAATCGCGCACCAAGGCGCGGGTAACGTTTTCCGGGCCCACCACTCGCGCTAGGTTGCAGCGCAAGCCCTCCATTCCGCGACCGTTGCCACTTGCGTAGTCCGCACCCCAGCGAAAAAGCGTGCGCGCAATGGGCTCGGGCAGACGGCGCACCACCTTCCATCCCGCGAGGTAACCCGCCGCGGAGAGGTCTTCTCTATCCCACATGGTGTCACAACCTCCTGGTATTAGGTGGTGCAGTACGAGCTACTGCTGCTCCTGGCGGGCAGCAATAACCATACGCTGGCACACGGTAAAGACGGAGCCAACGGCCAAGATCCACAGCGCTACCTCAATGGCATGCGGTACGCCTAGGCCTTCGAGGCCGATGCCGCCCAAGCCCAAAATGAGCCGCTCGGGGCGCTCGATCAGGCCGCCAACCATCGTGAATCCGGACGCTTCTCCCCTAGCCTTGATATAGGAAATGACCTGGGAACATACCAAGGTGACAAAGCACGCAATAACCGTAATGCGGGAAGAATCCGCAGAATAAATCAGCCACCATGCAATAGCACTGAACAATGCGCCATCGGTGATGCGATCACAGGAGGCATCCAAGGTCGCACCAAAGGCAGTAGCCTTGCCGGTCAAGCGCGCCATGGTGCCATCGAGCATGTCGAAAGCGGCGAAGAGGCCGGACAAAACGGCAGCGGAAAAAAGATGGCCGGTAGGAATGAGGATCACCGAAATCGCAATGGTGACTATGGTACCCACAACCGTGACCACATTCGGGGTCAGACCTAGCTTCAAAAAGGCCTTGGCTATAGGTTCCACCACCACGGCAGCGGGCTTTCGCCCATGCACGCTAAGCACGCGAATCCTCCTCTTCCATCTCGCGCCATCCTTCTGCCAGTACGCGGCGCGTATCCTGCAGAAGCTGCGGTAATACCTTAGTCCCATCGAGGACAGTCATAAAGTTACTATCCCCGGGCCACCTTGGCACCACATGTAGGTGCAGGTGATCTCCCACCGAGCCGCCCGAAGCGCGCCCCAGGTTCAGGCCCACGTTGATGGCTTCTGGGTGCGAAACTCTCTTGAGTACCCGGACTGCTTTTTGCGCGAAGGCCATCAACTCGTGCGATTCCTCTTCCGTAAGGTTTTCGAGCTGGGATTCCTTACGGTACGGGACCACCATCAAGTGCCCGGCGTTATACGGAAACAGGTTCAGCAATGCATAGACCGTCTTGCCGCGAGCAATGATGAGCCCGTCTTCATCGCTGCCCTGTGGGGCTTCGACGAAGGGATCCTTTGATCGCTTGGCAATATAGGCCATGCGATAAGGCGCCCATAACCGCTCTAGGCGGTCCGGCTCGCCAGCACCTGAGTCAACGAAGGTCTCCACCGCAGCTTGGTTTTCAGCGACGGCGGAGCTGTCGGTTTCGTGTGTCTCCTTAGCGTCGGGCACTGATGAGCTCTTCGGTCGGCTGCTCGTTGTTGCGCTCTGCTACCCATGCGGCGATGAGCTCCACGGCTTCCTTTACTGGCACACCATTGACCTGGGTGCCGTCGAGGAAGCGGAAGGACACGGCATCAGCTTCTACGTCGCGTGCGCCAGCCACCAGCATGAACGGAACCTTACCGGTGGTGTGGTTGCGAATCTTCTTCTGCATGCGGTCATCAGAAGTATCCACATCGGCGCGGATACCCTTCTGACGCAGCTGGGCGGCAACCTCTTCGAGGTGCGGGGAGAATTCGTCAGCCACCGGAATGCCCACCACTTGGTGCGGTGCTAGCCATGCTGGGAAGGCACCGACGTAGTGCTCCAGCAGGACGCCAAAGAATCGCTCAATGGAGCCGAAGAGCGCACGGTGAATCATGATTGGGCGCTTCTTCGTGCCGTCCGACGCAGTGTATTCCAGCTCGAAGCGCTCCGGCAGGTTGAAGTCCAACTGCACGGTAGACATCTGCCAGGTACGGCCGATGGCGTCGCGCGCCTGCACAGAAATCTTCGGGCCGTAGAAGGCTGCACCTGCGGGATCCGGAACCAGCTCCAAGCCAGACTTTTCTGCGACCGACTGCAGGATAGACGTAGAGCGATCCCAGATCTCATCAGAACCGACGAACTTATTCGGGTCCTTGGTAGAAAGCTCCAGGTAGAAGTCAGACAGTCCGTAGTCCTTCAGCAAGGAAATGATGAAGTCGAGGACCTTGGTCAGCTCTTCTTCCAGCTGCTCTTCGGTGCAGTAGATGTGGGCATCGTCCTGGGTAAAGCCGCGGGCACGGGTCAGGCCGTGGACCACGCCGGACTTTTCGTAGCGGTAGACGGTGCCGAACTCAAATAGACGCAGCGGGAGCTCGCGGTAGGAACGGCCACGGGATGCAAAAATCAGGTTGTGCATCGGGCAGTTCATGGGCTTGGCGTAGTAGTCCTGCGGCTCCTTGACGGTATTGCCCTCTTCGTCATATTCGCCATCGAGCTGCATCGGTGGGAACATGCCGTCGGCGTAGAAGTCCAGGTGGCCAGACTTCTTGAATAGGTCACCCTTGGTGATATGCGGGGTATTAACAAAGGAGTACCCAGCCTGGACGTGGCGGTTGCGAGAGTGGTTTTCCATCTCCATGCGCACGGTCGCGCCATTCGGGTGGAATACCGGGAAGCCGGAGCCAATCTCATCCGGGAAGGAGAAGAGATCTAGTTCCTGTCCCAGGCGGCGGTGGTCGCGCTTTTCAGCCTCTTCCACCATGGTCTGGTAGGCCTCCAGCGCCTCCTTGGACTCAAAAGCGGTGCCGTAAATGCGCTGCAAGCCAGCCTTGGACTGGTCGCCGCGCCAGTAGGCAGCTGAAGAACGGGTCAGAGTAAAGGCCGGGATGTACTTGGTGGTCGGTACGTGCGGGCCGCGGCAGAGATCGAACCACTCTACTTCCCCGGTGCGCGGGTTGATGTTGTCATAGTGGGTGAGATCGCCGGAACCGACTTCTGCGGCCTCGTCGGAGTCAGGGTCAACGTTACCCTTGTCTTGGACCAGCTCGAGCTTGAAAGGCTCCTCGGCGAGGGCCTTTTCCGCTTCCTCCGCGGATTCATAGACGTGGCGCTCGAAGCGCTGGCCGCCCTTGATGATCTTCTTCATGCGCTTTTCAATCGCCTTGAGATCTTCCGGTGTGAAAGGCTCGGCGGTCTGGAAATCGAAGTAGAAGCCATTCTCAATGGCAGGGCCGATACCCAGCTTGGTGCCAGGGAACTCGGCCTGCACGGCTTGGGCCATAACGTGGCCGCAGGAGTGGCGGATGACGGCGCGGCCGTCTTCCTCGCAGGCGGCTACCGGGGTGAAGGTGGATTCCGTGTCTGGGGTGTGCGACAAATCAAAGAGAGTGCCGTCCTCACCGCGAACGACTACGACAGCCTCCGGGCCCTTATTGGGAAGGTTGAGCTCTCGCATTGCTGCGCCCACGGCCTGGCCGGCGGGCACGGTGAAGGAATCGTAATTGACCGGTACTGCGGGGATGAGTTCCGCCATAATCGCGCTCCTTTATGCGCTCGTGCGTCGGCGGCATACCTGGCCGCGTCCGCTATTTAAATTTACGGATAGCTATTCTACAACCCTGCATGCACGCAGAGCGATTTTGCCCACCATGATTCACGCCCATCGGCAGCAAGGGTGCCCGGCGGACAGAAATACATAGCGGAGCCAATATGGGTCAGCCATTCATTCATTAGGTCAGATTCATCCAATCGTGCCTGGATAGGCTCAAATTGTTTGGTGGGATCCTGCTGGTAGCAGATAAAAACCTGCCCAATATTGGATAGCTGCCCGTCCTTGCCATCGGGAGCTAACTCATAGTTATACGGGCGGCGTAGGATGCGCTGCTCTGGGTGGTCAGCGGGCGGGGCGGCCACGGCCATGTGTGAGTTCTTATCGATAACCGGCAGTCCATAGTCATCTACCGCATCGAAGTCCGCAGCGTCGAATTCATCCTTACCGGTAAGTGGGGCACCGGTATCGAGCTTGCGGCCGACAGCGTTCTCGCGGGAAGAGCGATCCAGCTTTTCCCATGTATCCACGTTCATGCGGATGCGGCGTACCACCATCGCCGTTCCCCCATTGGCCCACTGCGGGCCCTTATCGATCCACACCTGGGCCGCGAAGTCCTCCTCGCTGCGCGGGTTAACAGTGCCGTCCTTTTGTCCGAACATATTGCGCGCGGTGGCGCCCTTTTCCTGGCTGCCGTAGGCGTTAATAAAGCCCTGCTGCAACCACTTCACGCTGGCATAGTGCTCACCTGCGCGCACCATGTGCCGCAGGGCGTAGGTATTCATCAGTGGATCATCGCAGCAGATCTGCAAGACGATATCGCTTTGTCCCCACTTGGGCTCCAGCGCATCGCGTTGAAAAGAACGGACATCTCCCAGCCACTGGGGCTTGTCCACTCCGAGCAGGTTAAAAACCTCTTCGCCTAAACCGCACGTGATAGTCAGGTTCGCGGGTTGCTGCACCATTTCTGGCTCCAGCGTGCCCAGCGGCGCCTCCCCTGTACACAGCGCGCGCGCATCCTCGGTCCACAGCTTCATGAGGCTGGCGAACCCCCGCTTGTCGACGTCCCTTTTAAGGTCAAACCCCACCAAATTCAGGTGGGCCTGCGCTGCGGTAGCGATACCCGCTTGATGTTTACCGTCGAATGCCACGAGGGCGTCGGCAAGCGCAGGCCCATCCTGCGCCTGAGCATCCGGGGAAGAGCCCTGATCAGCGCAGCCAGCCAACGCGAAGGCGCTGGTCGATACCGCAGCGCCGGTGAGAAACCCCCTTCTGCTGAATCCAGACATAGCTAGTGTTCGTGTCCCTCCATCTGGTGGTCTTTCATATCGCCGTAGTCCTCATCGCCGGCGGGCATGCTGCGCGTTTGAATCTCGCCCAGATCGAGCTCTTCGCCGCCCTCTAGCTCCACTTTGAGATTGAGGGACTCCCCGGGGGCGATCTGGTTGTCCATCTTCATGAGCATGAAGTGGTCGCCACCTGGCGCAAGTTCGTGGGACTCGCCAGCCTTAACCACCAGCGGACTCGACATTTCCTGCATCTTTCCATCGACGGTCTCATGCATCTGGTTCACCTTGGCGTTGAGGCTGGTGGAAAATCCAATAATGGTGATGTCTTTATCGGAATGGTTGACCAAGGTGCCAAAAATGGCGGTCATGTCCTTGTCCTCATTGGCGCGCACGACGGCATCGTCAAAGGTCAGTTCCTTAGATTCTGCAGCGGAGGTTGTTTCCCCTGTGCTAGTGGCAGCATCCGTCTTCGACTCGGTGGAATCATTTTGGTTTTGCGGTGAGCACCCCGCCAGGGCGAGGCCGGCCGCAGTCAAGCCCACAAGGGCGATGCTAGAAATTTTGGACATTATTTTTCACCTTCCGAATCAATGCGACGATACTTGGCAATAAATAGGGCAACTACTGCGGCGATTGCCAATAAGCCACCGACGCCCAGGATGACTTTAAGCGCGGTCGGCAGGCCCTCATCCCCATCCTGGGACGACGATTCAGCAGCAGCTGCCTCGGTACTCTCGGTGGAGTCACCCTTGACGGAGAATTCCACTCCCCCGCGGGTAGCGTGCCCGTCCGAAGACGTGATCTGGAAGCCCACCTGGTAATTACCCGGCCCAGGGTGGACATCCGCAGGAGTTTCAATGGTGAGATCCCGCTCATGGAGCTTTGGTTCCTGGCTAAAGACTTTTTCACCAGTATCCACGTTGGTCACGGCAAAGGTGTTGAAGTCTTCTTTGGGGATACCAGAAAACTCGAGGGTGATTTCCTTCGGAAACTCGTCGAGTTGGTCGCCGTCTTTGACAGAACCGCCAATAACGGAATCGTGCGCGAAGGCGGCCGGCATTGACCCGCCCAAAACCAGTGCTGCAGTGCCTACTGCTGCCGCCGTGCGGCGCAGCCAAGGTACGCGGTAGCCCATAGATAGCTCCTTTTGTGTTGAAAATGCACAAGTTGAATTGTCAGACATACTAGCCGCGCGGTTTGCCTGAGCGGCAATCGCGATAAGCAGCGCGTCGAGTCATATGTCGGGCTGTAGTGCGCACAAGTTCCCCGCCTTGAATAAAAAGAGGCATTTATCACTATTTAAGGAATGCCAACTCAATGATTGGAGCTGCCTCCCTCAGCATTCCCCAGCACGCCTACTTTCAAATGCAGGACCAGTCAGCATCAAGGCAGTGACTATCGAAACCGTACCTGCAACGATGAGAGCGCAGGGCCAAATCGCGTTACCGGAATTGCCACCGGTATCCGCCTCCGATAGCCCCACAGCAAATAGTGCGCTTCCTACCAAGAGTGACAGGCAGCCTGAGGCACCCACCAGTAGCGGAACTAAAACATTGCGTGACATCGCTACCCCTTCCACTGTGGCTACTGCAACCAACAGCTGGTCACCCTGCGATCCTAGCTAGACATGCGAAAAGCCACCCTATTTCTAGGGCGGCTCACCTGAGCGGATGACGAGACTCGAACTCGCGACCCTCACCTTGGCAAGGTGATGCGCTACCAACTGCGCTACATCCGCATAACAAACCGGAGTTTGTTGCAGAGTCCCAAAGAGGACTCTCGTGCGCGATACTGGGATTGAACCAGTGACCTCTTCCGTGTCAGGGAAGCGCTCTCCCACTGAGCTAATCGCGCTTAATGCCCGAAGGCATTAAGAAGTTGAGGTGGAAACGGGAATCGAACCCGTGTGCACGGTTTTGCAGACCGTTGCCTCACCACTCGGCCATTCCACCGTGGCGATACCGCCTCACACAATACAGTGCTGGAGCGGATGACGAGACTCGAACTCGCGACCCTCACCTTGGCAAGGTGATGCGCTACCAACTGCGCTACATCCGCATGCGAAACCAGGCCCGGTTTCTAGGACAAAGTCCTTGTGCGCGATACTGGGATTGAACCAGTGACCTCTTCCGTGTCAGGGAAGCGCTCTCCCACTGAGCTAATCGCGCGCTATTCATTTAGAATCACTCTTCACAGGCGAACCCCTAGAAAAGCGTGGAGCGGATGACGAGACTCGAACTCGCGACCCTCACCTTGGCAAGGTGATGCGCTACCAACTGCGCTACATCCGCATTGCCCCGCAAACTTTGTACCGTTGCGGTGCGAGAAGAAACATTATCGTGCTCCGCGCCAGTTTCCAAATCCCCAGCCCAGCGGCATTCTTTCCGGCACCCGTTTTTCACATTCGGGCCGTCCCAAAACACACTGGTGTGATTCTCCGAAGGCAGTGAACCACAGGCCGCCTCCCTCTGATGTGCACCACTGCCCAGCCAATTAGGTGTTTGAATTTGGTGCGGTGTAGATTTAGCCACCGCAAGGTCCTATAGCTCAGTGGGAGAGCGTTCCGTTCACACCGGAAAGGTCACTGGTTCAATCCCAGTTAGGACCACAATATCCCGCCCACTGCTCCACTCCATAGGGGCTTGGGCGGGTTTCTTTATATGTCTGTAAAGTGTCCCGACGTGTTGTGGATTCTCTTAGGCATTATCGCCGGACTCGTTCTACCCGTTCAGACCCTGGTTAATACGCGCCTTCGCGCGTCTACTGGCACGCCGTTTTCCTCATCGCTCATTTCGTTTGCCGTGGGCACGTTGACGTTGCTTGTCATTGCGACAGCCGTCACCGGCGGCGAGTTTGGCATTTCCCGCGCTTTTGGGGAACCGCTGTGGATTTGGTTCGGTGGTCTGCTCGGCGTGGTTGCGCTTACTGGAAATATCCTGCTATTTCCTCATCTGGGCGCGGTTCAGACCGTAGTTCTTCCCATCGCGGGTCAAATCATGATGGGCCTTGCCATCGACCACTTTGGACTGTTTGACTCCCCCACTTCCCCACTGTCCCTGGTTCGCGCCCTTGGGGCACTAGTTGTTCTCGGTGGAGTGATTTCTATCGTCGCCAGCCCCGGCGCGCCGACGAAGCAAGAAGACAGCGCTATGGCGTTGTGGCTTTGGCGCCTCGCCGGCTTTGTCTTTGGTTGCTTTACCGCATGCCAATCCGCCATCAACGGCCACCTGGGGCAGATCACCGGATCGCCCGTTAGTGCGGCTTTGGTCTCTTTTAGCATCGGCGTTTCCGCGCTCGTAATGCTCAATATTGTTTTGCGCTGGCGCCCTCGCATTGAGCGTCCCGAGGGTAAGGCTAACCCGTGGTGGATGTGGGCAGGCGGCGCCTTGGGAGCCATGTTTGTCTTTGGCAACGCGGCCTTAGTACCGCAGATTGGCACTGGGCTTACTGTGGTGGCAACACTTCTTGGTTCCATGTTGGGCTCCGTGCTCATTGATCGGATGCGGGGTGCGCGCGTCGCCATGCGCCAGGTAGCCGGCATTGCAGTGATCTTGGTTGGCGTAATACTCATCCGCTTGGTGTAGGCCCCTCTCCTGTGGCTATGCCCGGTACTTTGCTGTGCTGGGCATCTGGTGCCTTGACTAGGCTGGGAAGGCATGGATATCTCTTCGCTATTGGGCCCCGATTCCGGTGATGCATTCACCGTCCGCACAAATATGGTCAGCACGCTAACCGGCTCGGCAACCATGAACCACGTTTCCGAAGACATGGGAAATGACACTGATGGGCAGCTTTTTGCCGCGCTACGTAATTGGGCAGACGTCGTGCTGGTGGGTGCGCAAACGGTGCGCGCGGAGGACTACTCCGGAGTAAAACCTAACGGGGATGGTTCGCGGCCGGCTCCGATTGCGGTGCCTTCCCGCAGCCTTGAGTTTGATGTCGCCTCGGATTTCTTCACGGATTTTACTACCCCTCCCATCATCCTGGTCCCCCATAGCAGCAGGGACGATCAAGAGCTCGCAAAGCGCATCGCGACCACCGAATCCACAGGCGCGGAAATCTGCGATGCTGGCGAAGGAACCGTGCAGGACTACATTTCCGTCTTAAAGGACCGCGGGTTTAAGCGCGTGCTCTGTGAGGGCGGGCCAGGAATGATAGGGCAGCTGGTAGACATCGATGCCATCGACCAGATGTATTTGACCCTGGACCCACATCTATCTACCGGCGTGGAAACTCCCATGGCGACCTTTAAGGGCGAGCATTCCCATCGCCGCATGCAGTTAGAAAATGTCGCGGCCGATCAGGATGGCACGGTGTTTCTGCGGTATTCCCGCGCCCGCTAGGCCGTAGACTAAGGGGCCGTGAATTCCCGAATCAATGCCGCCGCCTGGCCCGTGGCCATCCTGCTTGTTGTGCATCGCGTTTTCATCATCGCGCGCAATGGCACGCCGACGGATGATTTCACCACCGTGTATAACGCTGTGACACGCATGTCCACTGGCCAGCCAGTCTATGAGCAGGCTTATAACCACGTTGACCCGCTGTACCTGTATACCCCGGGAGCCACGTTGCTGCTCGCACCACTAGCGCACATCGATTTTTCGTTGGCACGGGGACTATTCATCGTCGCCAACGCGGCTGCAATCGTGGCAGCGCTAGCTGTGCTCACCCTTACGGTGGGCCGCACACTTACTTCGGCAGTATGGCCAGTATCCATCGCTTTGGCCTTTGTCACAGAATCGGTGACCAATACGCTCGCATTTACCAATATCAACGGCATTCTCTTGCTATGCATGGCCGTGTTCTTGTGGGCTTTCGTGCGCGCCGAGCGCACCCCATGGCTGGGCTGGGTGGCAGGCGTGGTCATTGGCTTGGCCATCGTCATTAAGCCGCAATTTGCGCCGTTGCTCTTCCTGCCCTTGGTCAAGCTGCAATGGCGCAGTCTCGCGACTGGCATTGGCCTACCGGTAATTCTCAACCTCCTAGCGTGGCCGCTCGTGCCGGGCGCTAGCGGCTTTGTGGATAACCTCCTGCCCTACCTCTCAGAAACCCGTGACTATGCCAATTCTTCCTGGGCAGGCTTCCACGCCTACGTTGACTTTGGCGCGGGACTGTATTGGACCGTGTGGTTGATATTTGCCGCGCTTTCGGCCGCAGCGATTCTCGGGCTTTTGCGTTGGCGCAACTCCGACCCGACCTTGTGGGCACTGACGACTAGCGGGGCGATCATGGTGGGTATCTTCTTCCTGTCTTCCCTTGGCCAGCAGTATTACTCCATGTGGCTATTCCCATTGATGTTTACCGTTGTACTCAAGCGTTCGGTTTTCCATTCCGCGGGCGCGTGGTTTGCGGCCTTTTTCTATTTGGCTCCCGTTTCTTGGGCGTCTACAGCGCACCCGGATGCTGGTCGCTGGATGAATTTTTTCACGGCAACGGTGGGATGGGCGCTGCTTATCGTCGCAATTTTCGCTACGGTCGCCGGCTGGTGGCGTGCCGCGCGCAGCACGGTTTAGACTCGGCCCATGACCGATTTCAAGCTCATTGCCGATACCGAATGGCGCCAGCGCTTAAGCCCCGAGGAATACTACGTCCTGCGCGAGGCCGGCACCGAGCCGCCCCACGTAGGCGAGTACACCAATACCACCACCGAGGGGGTCTATTCTTGCCGCGCGTGTGGAACCGAGCTTTTCCGCTCTACGGAAAAGTTTGAGTCCCACTGCGGCTGGCCATCCTTCTTCTCCCCACTCGCAGGGGACAAAATCATTGAGCGCGAAGACAATTCGCTAGGCATGCGCCGCGTAGAAGTTCTGTGCGCCAACTGCGAGTCTCACCTGGGGCACGTCTTTGAAGGCGAGGGCTACGATACCCCCACCGACTTGCGCTATTGCATCAACTCCATCTGCCTGGACTTGGAGGAAAAGCCGGTAGAAGGTGGCACCGCCTAAGGTGGCATGCACAAGAAAGAGCGCCCCGTCGGCAGCCTAACTTGCAGGCTAGTGACAGGGCGCAACAAAGGGACGTCGCCAAGCAGGGCTACTGCTAGGCGGCGTTTCTTTTAGGGCAGTACTGCGATGAGCTCTGCTACGTCCTTGACGCGGCGGCCGGTGTGGAAGGGAATCTCCTCGCGCACGTGGTGGCGGGCCTCGGTGTAGCGCATCAGGTACATCAGGTCGACGATGCGGTGGAGCTCATCCGCCTCGAAGGCCAAAATCCACTCATAGTCACCCAGGGCAAAGGCTGGGACGGTATTTGCACGCACATCCGGGTAGTCGCGCGCCTGCATACCGTGCTCCATGAGGATGCGGCGGCGCTTTTCATCGTCCATGGTGTACCAGTCATAAGAGCGCACGAAGGGGTATACCGAGATCCACTCCTTGGGCTCCTCGCCCATGATGAAGGAGGGCAGGTGGGACTTATTGAACTCTGCTGGACGGTGCAAGGCATTGCCTACCCAGGTCACTTCGCTGACTTGGCCCAGGGTGGTCTCGCGGCGGAAGTCCCCGAAGACCTTTTGCAGGTCAGAGAATTCCTCGGCGTGCCACCAGATCATGAAGTCGGCGGAATCACGCATAGCCGTGAGGTCGTAAATGCCGCGCACGGTTACCTTTCCGGCCTTTTCCACGCCGGCAAAGAACTCCTGAGCTTGGGCGATGATCTCCGCTCGCTCGGTGCCGAGCGCGCCCGGGATCACCTTAAAAACTGCGTGCTGGGAATATTGCTGAACCGCGTTGAGTTCCTTGTAGTCAAGCTTCGCCATTGCGTTCTCCTTTGCAGAAGCCTTTGGGTAAACGAACATATCCATCATAAGTTGGATATGAAACCTTGTCACTTTCCGGCCACGAGGAGGACGACACGCCCACGCATCGGCGCGCCTCCCCCAGCTAGAGGCCGCGAAACTATAGCTTGAACGTCGTGAGCAATTCCGAATCGACCACCCCACGCAGCACCGAGGCCTCCGCCCCCACCCCTTTGCACGGGCAGGCGGAAACCCACGAGCCAGCTACCCCCGCCGCTTTCACCCAAGCAGTGGAGTCCATGCACGCGGCCGACCTGCGCCCTGAGATCACCCTAGGCTCCATTCGCCCACCGCAACGCCTTGCGCCGTTTAGCCACGCAATCGGCCTCGAGGTGGGAAACGAAGACAACCCAGATATCGTGCCCACCGATGCAGAGGGCGACGCCTTTGGTCGCCTCATCCTGCTCCACGATCCGGGCGCTGAGGAGGCTTGGGAGGGCGCCATGCGCCTTGTGGCCTATATCCAGGCCGATATGGACGACGCCGTAGCCGGCGATCCGCTCTTGCCCGATGTGGCGTGGCAATGGCTCAACGAAGGCTTAGAACAGGAGGGTGCCGGCCACACCAATTTGGGCGGCACCGTCACGTCCACCGCGTCCGTGCGTTTTGGCGAGATTGGCGGGCCACCGCGCGCCTACCAGATTGAAATGCGCGCTTCGTGGACTGCCGAAGGCCTCGATCTCGCACCCCACGTACAGGCCTTTGCCCAGGTATTGGCCAACGTTGCCGGACTACCCCCTGAGGGCGTCACTGAGCTCGGCCGCTAATATGCCAGAATTGCGCAGCCGGCCGCTCGAAGGCGTCCCGCCGGTTCTTGCTACCCCGGAGGAGTTCACCGCTGCCGCAGCCCGCCTCGCCGCGGGTACGGGCCCCTTTGCCATCGATACCGAGCGCGCCTCCGGCTATCGCTACGATGATCGCGCCTTCCTAGTGCAAATTCGCCGCCGCGGCGCGGGCACGATGCTTTTTGCCCCTGAAGGACACCGCGAGGAGCTCACGGCCGCCCTTGCCCCAGTGCTCAACAGCGCGGAGTGGATTATTCACGCTGCCCATTCGGATTTGCCTTGTCTCGGGTGGCTCGGTCTCTTCCCTGGCTCCATCTTTGACACGGAACTGGCGGCACGGCTCGCGGGATTTGAACGGCCCAATCTGGGAACTATGGTCGCAGAGCTTTTTGACGTCGAATTGGAAAAGGGCTACGGCGACGCCGACTGGTCCACCCCGCAGCTCAGCGAGGAACTCAAGGCTTATGCCGCGCTCGATGTGGAACTACTCCTCGAGCTAGCCGACGCCCTGCGCGACATTTTGGCCGAACAGGACAAGATGGACTGGGCTTTAGAAGAATTTTCCGCCATAATCCAGGAACATTCCGGAGACTCTGCTCCCCAGCCACACACGTGGCGTGATCTGAAGGGCATCTCCAGTTTGCGCAGCGGCAGTCAGCTCGCTGCTGCTCGAGCACTGTGGGCCAAGCGCGACGCTATCGCTCGGCGCACGGACACTGCGCCCGGCCGGGTATTAGCGAATAAGACGCTGGTAGAAATTGCGCGCACCCTTCCCACCACCGCGGGCGATCTTGCCCGAGTCAAGGGATTTCCCCGCCGGCGCAAAGGCGCCACCGCCCAGTGGATGACTGTACTTAACCAAGCGCGCACCGTTCCCCCGCAGCAGCGGCCTCGCGTCCATCGCGCCCCACAACCGGTTCCTTCCAAAACCATCTGGGCCGAGGACTACCCAGACCTATGGGAGATTTACCAGACTATCCGCGCGGATATCGCCGATCTCGCTGCTGAACTCGGTATGCCTTCCGAGATCCTTATCCGCCCTGCCGCTGTGCGTGCAGCGGTATGGGCGAAGGTAGGTGTGCGCGCCGATAAGCGCCACCGCGGACCTGATTCTGTCGCCGGCGCCATCCGGCAGCCTGGCGACGTCGCTGCCTTCCTCCGCGCGGAGGGCGCGCGCGAATGGCAAATAGAAATGACCGCCCCGATTATCGTGGACGGTCTTTTCTACGAATATTTAGCAGGCTAAGGCTAGGATTAGTCCTTTTCTCCTCGCGCGTTGGCATCAGCAGTGAGGTTTTTTAGCCACTCGCTTATCGACGCCGCCATAAGCTCAGGCGTCAACCCGAACTCTTCCAAAACCTCGCCGCGAGAGCCGTGCTTAGGGAAGTATCCCGGAACGCCGAGTCGGCGCACAGGAGTATCGACCTCGGCTGCGCTGAGGGCCTCCGAAATCATGGAGCCAATACCGCCGCGGACAAGGCCGTCTTCTGCCGTAACCACCAAGTCGTGGTCAGCGGCGAGAGCCACCACAGAGCTTGCCACCGGCGCCACCCAACGCGGGTCAACAACGGTAACGTTTACGCCCTGTTCGCCCAGCTGCTTCGCAGCCTCGATGCTGCGAGCGGACATCGCACCGATAGAGACGATGAGCACTTCTGGGGTATCCTCGCCCGCATCGGCTTCGCCATAGTGCAGGATGTCTACGCCATCTCCCAACGTATCCACCGCTTCCATATCTGGCAGCAGGTTGCCCTTAGGGAAGCGGACCACGGACGGGCCAGATTCGATCTCTAGCGACTCGCGGAAGAGCTCCCGCAGGCGCGCGCCATCGCGCGGGGCGGCGATATGCATTCCCGGCACAATGCTCATAAGCGCCATATCCCACACACCATTGTGCGAAGCGCCATCGGAACCGGTAACTCCGGAGCGGTCAAGCACGATGGTTACCGGCAGCTTTAGCAGCGCAATATCCATAATGACTTGGTCCACGGCGCGGTTTAAGAAGGTGGAATATACCGCAACGACGGGGTGCATCCCGCCAAGCGCCAAACCAGAGGCAGAGGTCATTGCGTGCTGCTCGGCAATTCCCACATCAAAAAATCGCTCTGGGAAGCGCTCTTGGAAGGGAGCGAGCCCAGTAGGACCGGCCATGGCAGCGGTAATGGCCACGATGTCATCGCGCTTTTCGGCAGCGGCTAACAGCTCCTCTGAAAAGGCAGCCGTCCACCCAGGTTGCTTGGTGCCCTTAGCCACACCGGTAACCGGATCAATAGCACCGGTAGAGTGCATCTGGTCCTTCGGCTCATTGACGGCCGGGGCAAATCCGTGGCCCTTTTCGGTAACCACGTGCACGATGATGGGCCCGTCA
Source organism: Corynebacterium sp. MSK074 (assembly GCF_030229735.1). Taxonomy (NCBI): domain Bacteria; kingdom Bacillati; phylum Actinomycetota; class Actinomycetes; order Mycobacteriales; family Corynebacteriaceae; genus Corynebacterium; species Corynebacterium sp. MSK074. The sequence continues at coordinate 290,358 of NZ_JASPIX010000001.1, read as the reverse complement.
TAATCGCGGGCATAAGTCAGGGCATGTACCAAGCTATCGATATTGTGCCCGTTGATGGGGCCGATGTACTTCATGCCCAGTTCCGGGAACATCTCGGTAGGCAAGACGGTGGACTTGACGCCTTCCTTCATGGCGTGCAAGGCATCAAAGGCACGCTCGCCTACCCATCCCATTTGCTTCAGGCGGCGCTTGCCCTGTTCCATGAGCTCGTCGTAACCGTGCTGGGAGCGGATGCGGCCGAGGTTTTCGGAAATGCCACCGATAGTGGGCGAATAGCTACGGCCGTTGTCATTGACCACGATGACCGCATTGCGGCCCTTGTCCTCCGAGATATTGTTTAACGCCTCCCAGCACATGCCGCCGGTGAGGGCGCCATCGCCGACAACACCGATGACATTGCGGTGACCGTCGCCGCGAATCTTGAAGGCCTTAGACAAGCCATCGACCGTAGACAACGACGCCGAAGCGTGGGAGGACTCGGTCCAGTCATGCTCGGACTCGCCGCGGTCCGTATACCCCGAAAGGCCGTCCTTTTGCCGCAAGGTATCGAATTGATCCGTGCGCCCGGTCAGCATCTTATGCACATAGGACTGGTGCGAAGTGTCAAAAATAATGGGCTCACGCGGAGAATCAAATACACGGTGCAACGCAATGGTCAATTCCACCACGCCCAAGTTAGGCCCCAGATGTCCGCCCGTGACGGAGACCTTGTCAATGAGGCGCTGCCTAATCTCTGCCGCCAGCTCCTCAAGCTTGTCTGCAGACAGCGCCTTGAGGTCCTGCGGCGAGTTAATGGTATCCAAGATAGTCATGGAGCGGCCTTCAACTCCTTCTGTGCTTAGTTCTTCTTTTCTACCGTACCCGCGGCGGGCGGTGAATATTATATCGGTCAATGTTCCGAGAACGGCGCGGCAACGTGCAACACCCCGCCTCGGAGCCATAAAGGTTCATTAGGCAGGGGTAATGAGCGCAATCGTTTCAAAGTGGTGCGTTCCGGGGAACGCGTTAATGAGTGCCATCTTTTCTATTCCGTATCCGTGCTGGTTCCAGTATCCCAAGTCGCGCGCGAAGGTGGCGGGGTCACATCCCACGTGAACGACCGCCTGGGGTGCAGCGGCCGCCACGGAACGAATCACGTCCTCCCCTGCACCGGTGCGCGGCGGATCAAGGACTACAGCGCCAGGCTTGGGAAGCTGTGCGGCGACTTGCTCGACCTTCGCGGACTTTACTTCCACATCGCAGTCTGCAAGGGCGGCCTGTTCCCCGGCCGTAGCCGCCGGTGAATAGTCCACGGAGATAACTTTGCCCTGCACGGCATGGGCCAGTGCGGGAACGAATAGGCCAACGCCACCGTAGAGATCCCAGGCGGTGTGCTCTTGGTACTCGCGACCCCCGAGCCACTCCGCTATCAGATCGGTATACGCGGCCGGTGCGTGGCTGTGGGCCTGCCAGAAGGCGGTAGCAGGAAAGCTAAACGTCCGCCCGTCGACATGCTCGTGTACCTTGCCGCTGCCTTCTACCACCTCACGGATGGTCTCCACGCGGCGCCCGCGCGGGGCTTTGCGGGTTTCTACCACGTGGCGGTTGCCCTCGCCATCGAGAACGGCGATGACCTCGGCGCCTGGGGTAAACCGGCGCGCGCCCTCTCCAACGAGCCCCTCTGCCAATCCCGGAGCCAGCTGCGTACAAGCAGCGCCCGTAACAAGCTCATTGGACCGACGCTGACGGGTTCCGGCGCGCCCTTGCTTGTCGACGCCCCACCTCACCCGCGTGCGCCATCCCCGAACCGGCTCTAGGGTGTGCTGCTCAATGTTCAGTTCCTCGCCGGTGACAACGCCGGTGCGGCGCAGCTGCTCCGACAAGATCTCTGCCTTGATTCCGGTTTCGGCCGCGGGATCCAGCTCGGCGAAATCACAGCAGCCAGCTCCTTGCGCGGCTGCAGGACAAGACGATGGCACGCGCAACGACCCAGGACTTAGTACACTTTCCAGCTCTGCCTTAATGAACGACTTCTTTACACGGCCGGCCGTAGCCTTTACGACGTCGCCGGGAAAAGCGCGAGGAACGAATACCACTCGCCCATCCGGCGCCTGGCCAATTCCTTCCCCGCCGTGCGCCATGCGGTCAATGGTGACCTCAAGACTATCGCCGCGGCTCATCGTTGATTCAGTCATTTTCTGCCTCAAACTTTGGTTCTCGTTCTGCGTTAGTGTGCTCACCTGCGCCCGCCGCTGCGTCAACGGCTGCATCCGCGCGGCGCACCATCCACACGGTCAGCGCCGTAACTAGAAGCGTCAATGGCCACCCCATCAAGATTCGGGTCACCCCTAAGGCCGTGGTTGCATCCGCATCATAAATGGCGCGCTGAACAACAAAGCGGGCCAGGAAGATAACCGCCCACCCACCAGTAGCGATGGCATAGGCCCGGCGCGCCTGGGCAACCTTTTGCCACTGCATTTCCTCGCCATTAATCCCCTTCCAGATGACACCCACAGCGGGCCACCGAAAGAGGATTGATAGTACCGCGGCAATACACAGCGCCAACGACATCCAGATGCCGTACAAGAAATACCCTTTGGCATCACCGGTAAACCAGGCGATGGCTGCGCAAAGGGCCACTCCCAGCAGACCCGATATGGCTGGCTGCAGGGTCTCTTTACGGATTACCCTCCAGAGTGCAATAACAACGGCCACGCCGAGCGCCGCCGTCAAGGCTGGCCCCAGCCCAAAGAAGTTATTGATGGGAATCAGCACAATGACTGGCAAGGTGGCCGAGATGAGCCCTGATAAGCCTCCCATTTGCTCCAGCAGGGTCGGCTCGGCAGCAGACTCCTCGGAGTCCAGGTTCTTAGCGTCCGGGGAAGGTTGCGGCGAGGAAGAATGTGTCACGTGGTTTACTGCTTTGCCTAGTTCTTGGAATTAGGTGCAGATCCCTCATCGGGATTCTGCGGGGACGATCCATTCTCCCCCTGTTGTGGGCTGCCACCCAAATCGCGCAAGTGTTGTTCCGCCTCTGCTTCTGCCGCAGGGTCAGGGCCGCCCACGCCGTTTTCTGGGTGGTCTTGAGCATTAGCGGCTGCCTGCTGTTCTTGCTGGCGCTGGTCCATAGCCTGCTTGACCTGCTCTACGAGCTGCTCAGGCATGATGACCGGCAAAGCATTTCCCGCCAAGATGGGGTCTTCCCCGCGGTAGACGAAGGTACGGGCGGCAACCTCGCGGGCCATGTCAGCGAGGTCGGCTTCCATACCGGCCGGCGCGGCCAGGGTCATGCGCAGCATCCAGCGCGGACCATCTGCACCGATGACGCGGACCTGGCCGTTGTCGTTCTTGCCTACGACCTCGGCACCCCAAGGCCCTGGCTCGGTAGTTACGGTAAGACCATCGCGGCTCATGCCCTCCTTAATTTCCTCCACGGATTCTGCCCACTGGCCTGGCTTACGTGGGGCGGCAAAGGCTACGGGAGTAATTCGGCCTACCTTGGTCACGATGTGCAGCATTCGTGGGCCTTGTTCGCCCATTTCCACCTGTACCTGGGATTCCTTTGGCAGTGGGATGCGCAGGGACCCCAGGTCTAATACGCCAATGGAAAAGTCGCTGAAATCAAAGGTCTCGATATCGACGGAGTCGCCATCAAAGGGGCCGGTCTGGCCATTGATGGCATCATGAGCGAATTCGCGAGGTTCATTGCCAGAAGCCGCCGCGGCATCTGCCGCGGTGTCGCCTACTGGAGCATAGGTCTCCTGCGCCTCCGCATCCGCGGACGTGGGGTGCGCCGCCTTTTCGCTTTGGGCTGCAGGCTTGTCCTGAGCCTTCTTTTCTTCGTCGTTCTTCTTGCCAAAGGGCCAGATTCCCATGGGTGCTACGTCCTTTCTAAAAGTTTCGTTGAGTCTCTACTGCTTTAACTACACACCGGTAGAGCCATAACCACCGGCTCCGCGGACGGTGTCATCCAATTCTTCAACCTCAGCAAACCCCACCAGCTCTACGCGCTGGACCACGAGCTGAGCGATGCGCATGCCGCGTTCGATCTCAATGGGTGTATGCCGGTCGTGGTTGATGAGGCAGACCTTGATCTCCCCGCGGTAATCGGCATCTACCGTGCCCGGGGTATTGACAATGGAAAGCCCTTGCTTGGCGGCTAGTCCGGAGCGCGGGTGAATTAAGCCGACCGTTCCTAGTGGCAGCGCAATGGCAATCCCGGTGCCGACGAGGGCGCGCTCGCCGGGTTGCAGGGTAAGAGCTTCGGCTGCGTAAAGGTCTGCACCGGCGTCACCACGGTGGGCACGGTGCGGTAATGGAAGCTCCTTATCCAGGCGCTTGACTTTAACGTCCCCAAAGGGGCTTTCTGGCTGAGAATGCGGAATCGAGTCAGTCACCTGGCCAATCCTACCTTCCTTGGGAGGTTCATTCTGCGGCACGTGTGGTCTAGACTGACTAGACGTGTCTGATACATCTGCTACTTCCGCAACTCCGGCACCGTCAAGCGCCGCTTCGGCACAGGGCACGGTGACCCCTCAGGTGCTCTACCGCGAACGCCAATGGGTCCCTTGGTACTTTTGGCTTTTTGCAGCCGCCATCGTGGGGCTTACTTCCGCTACCGCCGGCCTTAACCGCTCCATGTGGTGGACCATTATTCCCGCGATCCTCCTTGGTGCTATCGCCGTATGGGTACTTATTACCTGGTCCAATACAGTCATCAAGGTAGAGCGGGACCCGGATGGAACGCGTTGGCTCACGGTCAAAGATGCCCAATTGCCTAACGACGTCGTCTCGCGGTCTATCACCGTTCCCAAATCTGCGCGGCGCAATGCGCTGGGTCCGCAGTTCGATCCCGCGGCGTTTTTGGTTTCCCACGCTTGGGTGGATGAGCACGCCATGATGGTGCTTAACGATCCAGAGGACGATACTCCTTATTGGCTCATCGCCTCGAAGGATCCGGAGGCTTTGCTCCACGCTTTCGTTCCGGAACAGCACTAATCTTTAATAGCTTTGCACACCACCGAAAGTTTGGTGGCTGCAATAGCAAACCCCGCATTCGGCAGGTGAAAAGTTGCCGAGTGCGGGGTTTCGTTTCTGGTGCGTATTCCTTTTAGGCGCAATCCTTGCAGATTGGCTGGCCGTCCTCTTCGTGGGAGTAGCGCTTATTGGACTGCACTAGGAAACACGAACCGCAGGTAAACTCATTTTCCTGACGTGGAACTACCTCAACATTAAGCTCCTCGCCCGTGAGGTCTACTGATGGCGGCTGGAAGGCTTCGACGATTTCTCCGTCATCGTCCATGCCGTTGTTATCGCTCTCAGCGGCTTTGAGTCCTTCTAGGGAGTCAGTTTCGAGTTCATCTTCCGCGCGCCGGCGCGGTGCGTCATAATCGGTGGCCATAATGCACGCCCCTAATGGTCAAGTTGCTTTAAGGAATGGGTATTTATCGATCGCGCATAGTAAAGCACAAATGGCTAGATGTCATCTCACCGCTCGCCGGCGTGGAAAACTATTACCCCCGCAGCGCGTCCGTGGCCCCGTGCGCTGCTAAAAGCTTTTCGAATGCGGGGGCCAAATCTGCCCCCGCGGCCCAGGTAAGTTCACCGTCAGCCGAGCCTTTATCAAAGCCTGGATGGCGCACCACCGCACCCGCTTCGCGGGCAATGATTGCCCCTGCGGCGAAGTCCCAGGCATTGATACCGTGCTCAAAGTAGGCATCAACGGTTCCCTCTGCCACACGGCACAGGTCGAGCGCAGCAGCGCCGATGCGGCGAATATCACGCACATTAGGCAGGAGCTTGGTAAGAAGCTCGGCTTGGGCTGCTCGCCGGTCAGCTTCGTATCCAAAGCCGGTAGCTACCAAGGCCAACGCAGGATCTTGTGTCTGGTTGCACCGCAGTGCGTGCTCAATTCCGTCTGATCCGGTGACCGTGGCGCCCTGCCCGGCTGCGGCCGCATAGGTGCGCCCGCGCGCCACGTTGAGCACCGAGCCAGCGACGAGGTGACCTTGGTATTCCGCACCAATGGATACGGCGTAGTCCGGCACCCCGTAGAGGAAATTCACGGTGCCATCAATCGGATCCACAATCCAGGTAACGCCACTGGTCGATTCCTCATTGGCGCCTTCTTCGCCGAAAATTCCGTCCCCGGGGCGCTGGGTGCGAATGGTGGTGGCAATGAACTCCTCTGTCGCGGTATCGACCTCCGTTACGGGATCTACGTCGCTGGACTTGGTGTGGGTATGCGCCGCAATGCCGTCACCGGCTACGAGTTCTGCACGCCGCGTAGTAATTAATTCCGCAGCGCGCGTGGCGGTGGAAACGGCAAAATCCCGCAATTGGAGAAAATCGATCTGCTCAGTCATGCCAACTATTGTGCCTTCTTCTAGACTGTCGGGCATGACTACTCTTTCTGGCCATTCCTTTGGCATCGATATCGGCGGCTCCGGCATTAAAGGCGCTGAGGTGGACCTCGCCACCGGCGAATTCGTGGGTGAACGCATGAAGATCGCCACCCCACAGCCGTCTACGCCGCATGATGTTGCCAAGGTGGTAGCTCACATCGTGCAGGAAAAGCAGTGGGACGGCCCCGTTGGCATCACCCTGCCGTCCGTGGTTCGCAACCAGGAAGTCGAGACTGCGGCAAATATTTCCAAGGACTGGATTGGGGTCAACGCCACAGAACTCTTTGCGGACTACCTGGATTCGGATTTTGCTGTGCTTAACGACGCCGACGCGGCGGGACTAGCCGAGGTTGCCTACGGAGAGGACATCGCCAAGCAAGGATCCGTAATCTTCCTAACCCTGGGCACCGGTATCGGTTCGGCCTTCTTCCTAGACGGCCAGTTGTTCCCGAATACCGAACTGGGGCACCTCACGGTGGGCGATGACGAGGCTGAGAAAATTGCGTCCTCGGCCGTAAAGGACCGCGAGGGACTCAAGTACAAGCAGTGGACTAAACGACTCAACAAGGTCCTCGCGGAATATGAAAAGCTCTTTAACCCGCAGGCCTTCCTCATTGGGGGTGGGATTTCCCGCAAGTTTGAAAAGTGGGGCCCACACCTTGATATTGAAACCCCCGTCATGCCTGCACAACTGCGCAATCGCGCGGGAATTGTCGGAGCTGCGATGGCGGCGGTAGACGGTTTGAAACCGTAGTATTTACGCACTGCAGGTGACCCTATCCACCGGCAGATTGGAAAGATCCTCTATACTGGGCGGTCGATCCTAAGTTAAATAGCTCTAGGGCGTGTCTGGCCTGCATAAGGCCACAACGCGTTAACATCACACTGATGCACGAGCGCCCGATTAGGGCGCTCTGAGCTGTTTCAATCAAGAAGTTAGTCGAAAGGGCGTACGTGGCAGCCACTGAATCTTCAGACCAGGCACTCGGCGAGGGCGAAAACGCCGCTGAGGCATCTACTCCTGCAAAGAAGACCGCCAAGAAGACGGCAAAGAAAACCGCGAAAAAGACGGCTAAGAAGACGGCCAAAAAGACCGCTAAGAAAACAGCCAAGAAGACTGCGAAGAAGACCGCAAAAAAGTCGGCCAAGAAGACCACTAAGAAGTCAGCCAAAAAGGCCACTAAGAAGACGGTCCGCAAATCCGCGGCAAAGAAGCAGGAATCCCCAGCCGAGTCCGAAAAGCAGGCACAGCCGGAAGCAGAAGAGGAGCTCGAGGAGGACGAGCACGACGAAGACGTCGACTTCGATCCCACCAATGCGGACATCGAAGACGATGATGACTTCGACGCCGGCGAAGACCTCGAGGACGATGACCTCGAAGAGGACTTGGACGACGACGATGAGGAAGAAGAGGAAGACACCTCTTCCGTCTGGGACGAGGAAGAGTCCGCTGCGCTGCGCCAAGCACGCAAGGATGCGCAGTTAACCGCCTCTGCTGACTCCGTCCGCGCCTACCTCAAGCAGATTGGTAAGGTCGCCCTGCTCAACGCCGAGCAAGAGGTTTCCCTAGCTAAGCGCATCGAGGCTGGCCTGTACGCACAGCACCGCATGGATGAGATGGAAAAGGCCCGCGCCGAAGGCGATAAGGCCGCCAAGCTCTCCCCCATGGAAAAGCGCGACCTGCGCAGCATCGCCCGCGATGGCCGCAAGGCCAAGAACCACCTACTGGAGGCCAACCTGCGTCTGGTGGTTTCCTTGGCCAAACGCTACACCGGCCGTGGCATGGCTTTCTTGGACCTCATTCAGGAAGGAAACTTGGGTCTTATCCGCGCGGTGGAGAAGTTCGACTACACCAAGGGCTATAAGTTCTCCACTTACGCCACCTGGTGGATCCGCCAGGCCATTACCCGCGCCATGGCTGACCAGGCTCGTACCATCCGCATCCCAGTGCACATGGTGGAGGTCATCAACAAGCTGGGCCGCATCCAGCGCGAACTCTTGCAGGACTTGGGCCGCGAGCCTACCCCGCAGGAGCTGGCGAAGGAGATGGATATCACCGAGGAAAAGGTGCTCGAAATCCAGCAATATGCCCGCGAGCCCATTTCCTTGGATCAGACCATCGGTGACGAAGGCGATTCCCAGTTGGGTGACTTCATCGAGGACTCCGAGGCCGTCATTGCGGTCGATGCCGTATCCTTCACCTTGCTACAGGATCAGCTCCAAGACGTGCTGACTACGCTGTCCGAGCGTGAAGCCGGCGTGGTTCGCCTCCGCTTTGGCTTGACCGACGGTATGCCGCGCACTTTAGACGAGATTGGCCAGGTCTACGGAGTTACCCGCGAGCGCATTCGCCAGATCGAGTCCAAGACGATGTCGAAGCTGCGCCACCCCTCTCGTTCGCAGGTTCTGCGCGATTACCTCGACTAATCGCTGCAGCTGCAGGAGCGCAGAAAGCCCGCACCAATTTTTTCGGTGCGGGCTTTCTGCGTAACTACTCTCTAGCTACCGTGGGCTGTTCTACCACTTGCGCAGGTATTCGATGCGCTCGCGCAGCTGCTCGGCATTGCACAGCGCGGTGGGCGGGCCGCCACAGGCCTTGCGCACCTCAGTATGGATAGCACCGTGCGGGCGGCCCGAGCGCTGGGCAGCGATGGAGACTACCGTGTTGAGTTCTTTGCGCAGCTGGCCTAGCTCATCGACGACTCCGGTGTCGCTGGACTCAGACTCCATAGACTTCTTCCGTGAGGCCGGCGCATAGTCCATGCCGTAGAGCTTGCGGCGGTGGGCTTCCTCCGCCTCAGCCGCGCGTCGCGCTTTTTCCTCCGCTTCGCGGCGATCCATTTCCTCGGATTGCTTCTTGCGCAGCAAATCTTTTACCTGGTCCGCATCAAGTAGCCCGGGAATGCCAAGGAAGTCCGCTTCCTCATCAGTGGTCATATCCCCAGTATTGAACTGAGAACCGTTGTAGAGCAGTCCCGAAAACTCTGCTTCGGCACCAAGCGACTCATATGACTTCTCCAGCATGTCTGGTTCGGTCTTCTTCTGATTCGCCTGCTCTAGCAGGTCGTCATCCCAACCTTCCTTGTCGGGCTTTTCTTCACCCAAGACGTGGTCGCGGGACTTTTCCATATTTTCGGCCAAGCCCAGCAGGACAGGAACCGATGGAAGGAAAACCGATGCCGTCTCGCCCGGCATGCGCGAGCGCACGAAGCGGCCGATGGCCTGGGCGAAAAAGAGAGGAGTCGACGCCGAGGTAGCATAAACGCCCACCGCAAGGCGCGGGACGTCGACGCCCTCGGACACCATGCGGACCGCCACCATCCACTCATCGGTGGACTCAGAAAATTCCTGAATGCGGTCCGAGGAGCCGGGATCATCAGACAAAATCACCGACACTGGCGTATTAGAAAGCTGTTTGAGGATCTTGGCATACGCGCGTGCGGTCGTCGTGTCCGAAGCCAGCACGAGGCCGCCTGCATCCGGCATATTGCGCCGCATTTGCATCAGGCGGGTATGCGCCGCCTGCAGCACCGCAGGAATCCACTCGCCCTTGGGGTCCAAAGCGGTGCGCCACGCTCGGGCGGTTTGCTCCGCATTCATAATGTCGCCCAAACGAGCTGCATGTTCCTCACCGGCCGAATCGCGCCAGCGGGCTTCGCCAGAGTAAGAAAGAAAGACAACGGGGCGCACGACGCCGTCGGCAAGCGCATCGCCATAGCCATAGGTATGGTCCGAGCGGGATACCTTGTGCCCCTCCCCATCGTCCACGTACTGGACGAATGGAATGGGCGAGTCGTCGGAGCGGAAAGGCGTACCGGTCAAAGCCAGGCGGTGATTGACATCGTCATAAGCTTCCTTGACGCCATCTCCCCAGCTCTTGGCGTCGCCTGCATGGTGAATCTCGTCAAGAATCACCAAAGTGCGCCGGGCAGAGGCCACAGCGCGGTGCTTAAAGGGGTGCATACCCACCTGCGCGTAAGTCACCACAATGCCGTCCATCGAGGGATTAACGGCGGAGGAATTGCTAAACGCCGGATCTAGAGCCAGACCTACGCGTGCGGCAGCGCTAGACCACTGGGTCTTGAGGTGTTCGGTAGGCACCACCACGATTACGCGCTCGACCGTACGGTCTTCCATGAGCTCGGTGGCAATGCGCAGGGCGAAGGTAGTCTTTCCGGCGCCTGGGGTCGCCACCGCCATGAAGTCTTGCGGCTTAGTAGCGAGGAATTTATCGAGGGCGGATTGCTGCCAGGCGCGAAGGTTAGTCTTCTTAAAAGTCCTCACTTGCGGCGCAGACCCTTATACACACGCTCACAATCGGGGCACACCGGAGAACCCGGCTTTGCCTGCTTGGTCACCGGGAATGTTTCGCCGCACAGCGCAACGACATACTTGCCGTTCACCGCGGAATCGAGGATGTGATCCTTTTTGACGTAGTGGAAGAACTTCGGCGTGTCATTATCCGTCGTCGAAGTGTCTTCACGAATATCTGGCCGTTCAATTGTCTTCGTAGTCGTAGTCACGCACTCCATTTTGCCGCATCGGCATCGAACTTTGCGAGTCAGGCGGCTACCCTTGGAGAACATGTACACGTCATGCACGCCAGCCACTGCGCCCCTCTCCCCTTATCGAGGGAACGCCGACGCGCACGAGGGGAGCCGAATCTAGGTTGTTTGGCAAAAAAGAGCGCTATCTCATCACAGATGCCAAGCTCACGCCTGGCCAGGACCGCAAGCGCCGCGAAATTCAGTACGGAATCTTCCAGTTTTTGCGCGTTCCTTCCCTGCTCATCGCCGGCTTTTTCCTCTATATGCATTGGTGGCTTCTAGCCGCCATCATTGTGGGCGTGACGTTTCCCCTCCCCTGGATAGCAGTGGTGATTGGCAACGGCCGAGGTGAAAAGAAGGATAAGCGCGAGAAAAACGTGTACAAGCCAGCCATGAACCGGCAGCTTTATAACCAAGCCCACGCCCCACAGGTATCCGGCGGCACCGCCCGACCTATTGAGGCACACCACGACATCATCGATCACGAAGAAAAGTAAAGGATTCCTGCTTTCATGACGACCGCTTTTGGCCCCGACTTTGATGCCACCGCGCTAGCCAAGCTGGCCGAAGAGCTTTCCGATGTCTTTACCGCCGCCGGTTTTACTACCGATGGCATAGCCGGGCACCTAGGGCCGGAAGTTACCGAGGCCCTCTTCCGCGGCGAACCCGCACCAGTTGCGCTCGCCGCGCACAGCGAATCTCAATTGGATCTATTGATCCGCTTCTTCCTCCTGCATGAACACCTACCGGCGACCCTTTTAGGCGAGGCGGTAGGTGCGCGCCTGGCTACCCAGTTGCTGGATGCCAATGTTGCGCTTGCCGACGCCCATGGCAAGGCCTACATTGCCCTCGATATCCGCCCCCACATCATCGTTGGCGCCAATCGTCTCGTCTTCTCCGACGTCGACGCCTCCTTGGTCGACCACGTACCCGGCCCAGACCATGTGCTTGGCGTTGGTGCGGCAAGCCTTTCGCTGCTGCAATCCACGCCAGTAAGCCCAGTGGGCAGCGTCTTAGATCTAGGCACTGGCTCAGGCGTCCAATTGCTGGGGCAGCTCGATTGCGCTGAAAAGATTACCGCCACCGACGTGCATGAGCGTGCATTGGAGTTGGCCGAGGCTACCATTGCCGCTACTGGCGATAGCGAGAAAGTGGAATTGCTGCAAGGTTCGTGGTTCGACCCCGTAGCCGGCCGCCGCTTTGACCGCCTTGTAGCTAACCCACCTTTTGTTGTTGGCCTTCCTGAAGTTGGACACGTCTACCGCGACTCCGGGTTAAATCTGGACGGTGCTAGCGAGCTGGTTGTCTCTCGGGCCACCGATCACCTAACCCCTGGCGGAACGGCTCACCTTCTGGCCGCTTGGGTACACACCAGCGGCGAAACCTGGCAGCAACGCGTTGCCTCCTGGCTGCCGGACAAGGGAATTGCCGCCTGGATCATCCAGCGCGACGTAGCCGATCCCGCACTCTATGTGTCTACCTGGCTCGAGGACGAATCTCTGGATGTACGCTCCCCTGAAGGCCAAGAGCGCTCTCGCGCCTGGCTGGAACATTTCCAGCAGCATGAGGTCAATGGCATTGGCTTTGGCTTTGTCGCTATCCAACGCATCGGCGACGATGAACCTGCCGATATCTTGGCCGAAGAAATGCCCCAGGCCTTTAGCGACCCACTTGGCCCTGAAGTAGAAGAATACTTTGCCCGTGTGGCGTGGTTGCGCGACCTAGTACCCGGGGAACTACAGGGAAAGCATTTCCACGTACGCCCGGGGCTGGCACGCGAAGATATCAGCACCCCAGACGGGGAATTGGGCCAGGGCTTTACACGGGCCGCTCAACGTCTTACTCGCACCGACGGTCCGCGCTGGAGCCACGAAGTAGATGAACACATCGCTGCCATTGTCGCCGGACTCAACCCACAGGGCTTGAACCTGGAAGAAACCATCGGCTTGTATGCGGCGGCGCACGGATTCGACGAAGAAGAACTCACCGCAGCCGCTCTACCTGCCGTCATCGATATGGTCCGACATGGACTGCTTATCCCAGCCGACCTCCTCTTGGATACCGATTCGCCGGACCTCAGCTAGATCCACACTGTCCCCCACTCGTTATATAAGGAGAAGTAAACCATGCGCGCAGTTTTGACTCGGGTATCAGAGGCCACAGTAACCGTCGATGGAGAAACCGTAGGAGCCATCGATTGCCCCGAAACCGGTGGTCTTCTCGCTCTAGTTGGGGTCTCGCGCGAGGATATGGATGATTGGCAGCCCCGCGCCGAGAAAATGGCACGCAAGATTGCCGAACTGCGCATTCTTGATGGCGAAGTGTCAGTCATTGATGCCGGAGCGCCCGTGCTTGTGGTGAGCCAATTTACTTTGTACGGCCGCACTGCCAAGGGACGGCGCCCTTCGTGGGCGGATGCTGCCCCAGGACCCGAGGCCGAACCGGTCATCGAGGAGATTATTGCGAACCTTAGGGAACGCGGCGTGTCAGTAGAAACAGGCCAATTCGGGGCTAAAATGCGCGTTTCCTCTGTGAACGAAGGACCTTTCACCGTCTTAGTAGAGACCTAGCCCGCACCCTCTATTTCCGCCCCACGAGAACTGAAAATCGTGTTAAGCAGGCCCTTTTACAAACGATTTCGTGACTTAAAACACTTTTCCAGATTTTATGTAGAGCAAGCCATAAAGCGCTACGGAATGCAAATCCTCAGAGAGTGATAAATACCCTACCCACAGTGCAATAATTTATTATCACCCTGCAAGATTTTGTTCTATACTGAAGGCACAGCGAAGCAAAAGGGCTGGATATGCAGGATGAGAGACAGTTTCTCAAAGTCCTACAAACGCAAAATTGAGTGAGAAAGATTTTCTCAATCATGGTTGCAGAAGCCCAAACGCTTCGGCCGACCAACTAGATGTAGGAAAGAAAATGTCCCACTCAATCAAGCGGCGTAACAAAGCCCAGCACCCAGAAAACCAGGCTGAGATGCCTGAGGACCTCAAGACCTCCAAGGCAGCTCCCTCCTCCAAAGAATCCGCACCAGCCCCTGGCATTGACACTCCGTTTGATGGCCAGAAGGGTGCACCGAAGTGGAATAAGGAAGACACCGTATGGATGCTCTCCTTGTTCGGAACCGCAATCGGCGCCGGTGTCCTCTTCCTCCCCATCAACGCCGGCATCGGCGGCATCATCCCACTGATCATCATGACGGTGGTAGCACTGCCCATGACCTACTGGGCCCACCGCGGAATGACTCGCTTGGTCCTGTCCAGCTCCAAGCCAGACGGTGACCTCACGGACGTCGTCGAGGAACACTTTGGCATGAAGGCCGGCGTTCTGATGAACATCCTGTACTTCCTGTCGGTCTACCCCATCCTGCTGGTCTACTCGGTAACCATCACCAACACGGTCAACTCCTTCTTGGAGCACCAGCTCGGAATCACCCCACCGGACCGCTGGCTTACCTCGCTACTGCTGGTAGGCGGCCTTATCCTAATTGTCCGCATGGGCAAGGACGTCGTAGTTCACGTCATGTCCTATTTGGTATACCCATTCATCGGCATCCTGGTTCTACTTTCCCTCTACCTCATCCCGAAGTGGAATACCGCACTCTTTGATTCCTTCGACCTCAACGTTGCTCGCGAGGCTTCTGGCCACAGCATGGGCGTTACCCTGATGCTGCTGGTTCCGGTTATGGTCTTCTCCTTCAACCACTCCCCGATGATTTCCTCCTTCGCCGTTGACCGCCGCCAGACCTACGGCAAGTTCGCCGAGGCCAAGTCCCGTAAGACCTTGCTCCGCGCAGAAATCCTCATGGTCGTCGTGGTCATGTTCTTCGTCTTCTCCTGCGCTCTGAGCCTCTCCCCGGCTGACATGGCAGACGCTAAGGCACAAAACATCACCATCCTGTCCTACCTGGCCAACCACTTCGATAACCCACTTATCCAGTGGATTGCCCCAATCATCGCCATGATTGCAGTTGCTAAGTCCTTCCTCGGCCACTACCTCGGCGCAGCCGAAGGCTTCGAAGGTCTCGTCATCAAGGGCAGCAAGAACGCAAGCAAGGACGACGCAGAGTCCGCCCACAAGCTCGATACCATCACCCTCATCTTCATGCTGGTCACCGCTTGGCTCGTCGCCTGGGCTGACCCATCCATCCTGGGCATGATTGAAACCCTGTGTGGCCCGACGATTGCCATCATGCTCTTCATCATCCCAATGGTCGCCATCCACAAGGTTCCAGCACTGAAGCGCTACAAGGGCAAGGCTTCCAACTACTTCGTCTTCTTCATGGGCCTCGTCGCCCTAGCAACCATCATCTACTCCATCGTCCAGGCCTTCTAGGCACCGCCGCAGACGAGAAAATCGCAGAGGATTCAAGGAAAGAACAATGTTCATCAGCATCTTCGATATGTTCAAGATTGGCATCGGCCCCTCAAGCTCACACACCCTTGGCCCAATGAAAGCCGGCAAAGCTTTCGTGGACGAGCTCAAGGAAAAAGACCTCTTTGACAAGGTCACTCGAGTTCAGGCAAATGTCTACGGCTCCCTCTCCCTCACGGGCATCGGCCACTCCACCGACAAGGCCATCCTCCTCGGTCTCGCTGGTGAAGAGCCAGAGACGGTTGATATCGACGGCATCTCCGAATTCATGAAGAATGTCCGCAGCAGCGAGAAGCTCATGCTGGGCGGCTCCCACGAGGTGAAGTTCCCTAAGGACGGCGGCTTCTTCTTCCACGACGAGTACCTCCCGATGCACGAGAACGGCATGTGTCTTATCGCCTTCGCCGGCGAGGAAGACATCCTGCACAAGACTTACTACTCGGTCGGCGGCGGTTTCATCGTCAAGCAGGAAGACTTTGCCACGCGCACAGACGCCAAGGTTGATATCCCCTTCCCGTACGCCAGCGCCGCAGAGATGCTCGAGCTATGCGAGAAGAACAACATGACCCTCCCGGAGCTAGGCCTTGCCAATGAGTTGGCACTTCGTTCCGAAGAAGAGGTCAACGAGCACCTGCGCAAGGTTCGCGATGTCATGTACACCGGCATCAAGCGCGGCTCCGCTACTGATGGCCCACTCCCAGGCTCCCTGCTTGTCCCCCGCCGCGCCGCTGCCCTCAGGCGCCGCCTGGAGCAGTCTGAACCGCACGATGGTCTGAACATCCTCAGCTGGGTCAATATGTTCGCACTGGCTATCTCTGAAGAGAATGCATCCTGCGGCCGCGTTGTCACCGCACCTACGAACGGCGCCTGCGGCGTTGTCCCGGCAGTACTGGCTTACTACGACAAGTTCGTTGAGCCCGTTACCACCGAGATGTTTGCTGATTACATCTTCGCCTGCAACCAGATTGCTTCCCTGTACAAGATGAACGCTTCCATCTCTGGCGCTGAGGTCGGCTGCCAGGGTGAGGTTGGTGTAGCGTGCTCCATGGCTGCTGGCGGTCTCGCCCAGCTCATGGGCGCTACCCCAGAGCAGGTTTGCATTGCAGCCGAGATTGGCATGGAGCACAAGCTAGGCCTGACCTGTGACCCAGTCCTTGGACAGGTTCAGGTACCCTGCATTGAGCGCAACGCTGTCGCTGCCGTTGACTCCATCACCAGCGCTCGCATGGCGCTGGAGCGCGAGAGCAAGCCATGCGTTTCTTTGGACGAAGTCATCTGGACCATGTATAAGACTGGTAAGGATATGAACGCCAAGTACAGGGAAACCTCACAAGGTGGCCTGGCCCTAGCAGTTCACCCGCCAGTTCCGGTGTGTGGATAGAGACCACCCTGTAAAGAAGCGATGAGCCGGGTGAGCACAGCGCTAAGCCGCTTGTGTTCATCCGGCTTTCTTGGCGCTACTCCCCCTTCCGCCTATTCGCTTCCGTGTGATATCTTCTCTATAACCTGACAGGAATTAAAGGACATGCTTCAGCTAATGAACTTCCCTAGCGGCAGTGCCTCCGAAGAAAATTTCCTCGAGCAGTACATTCCCCTCGTCGAATTCCTCGGTAAGGCAATGGGCCCAAACACCGAAATCGTACTCCACGATCTCGACGTTCCCGATAAATCCATCATGGCCATCGCCAACGGCCACATCTCCGGCCGGCAGCTAGGCGGCCCCGTGACCGACTTCGCACTGTGGTTTATGAAACAAGGCGATGCCGCAGCAATCCCCATGATGACCGGCTACCGCGCCGTCAATGCGGAAGGCAAGATTTGCCGCTCTTCAAGCTACTTCATCCGCGACGACTCCGGCCATATGCGCGGCATGCTGTGCATCAATGTTGATGTCTCCGAGTTGGTACACATTCGCGATGCTGCCGCCGCACTTATCGGCAACGCAGATGATCCCGCATTTGATAAGTCCAAGGCTTTCGGCGGCTACCCCGGCACGGAGGAGCAACCGCAGCGCCCCGTAGCGGTACCAGACCCAGTTCCAGAAGACGAGGCTGCAGAAGAGGAACCAAAGAAGGAAGAAGTCAGCGAGTCTTTGCGTTCTAACGTGGAGCACCTTCTCGATTCCATGTTGAACTCTGCGATTTCCAACCAGAGCACGCCAGTTCCTCGCATGCAGCGCGAAGAGCGCCTCGAGGTGGTTTCTGACCTCGAGGATGCAGGATTTTTCCTCCTTAAAGGAGGAATCGCCGCGGCAGCGACGCGCCTAGGCGTATCTGAACCGACTATCTACCGCTACCTCGTCCAGGTGCGTGGATAGTAGTTCCACATTCCTAGCTATTCGCAGCTCGTAACCGTTCCCCGTGGTACCTCTCCCCCGAAAAGGTGGAGTTGTACCACGGGGAACAACTGTTTTTAATATTTCTCTCCGCACCGGGAACTAAATCGCTTAAGACTCCGTTGTACTTTGTGAAACCGGCGACAAATTCAGGAGGCTTCACTATGACGAAGACATCTGCCACCACCGCCAAGGGCACTTCAAGTGCCACTACTGATGAAGAACAGGAAGTAGACCGCGGATCTCGCCGCAACCAAACCAACGATAATCCTTCAGCCGACCTCGTCCGCGTTTATCTCAACGGCATCGGCAAGACCGCACTGCTCAGCGCGGAAGATGAGGTAGAACTCGCTCAGGCCATCGAGGTTGGACTGTACGCGGAGTACAAGCTCAATAACGCAGAAAAGCTCACCCGCGCAGAAAAGCGCGACCTTAAGATCCTCGCCCGCGAAGGCAAGAAGGCACGCTCCCACCTGCTCGAAGCCAACCTGCGCCTCGTCGTCTCGCTGGCAAAGCGCTACACCGGCCGCGGTATGCCACTGCTGGATCTCATCCAAGAGGGCAACCTAGGCCTTATCCGCGCAATGGAGAAGTTCGATTACGCCAAGGGCTTCAAGTTCTCCACTTATGCCACTTGGTGGATCCGTCAGGCGATTACCCGCGGCATGGCTGACCAGTCCCGCACCATTCGCCTCCCAGTCCACTTGGTTGAGCAGGTTAACAAGCTTTCCCGCATTAAGCGCGAGATGTATCAATCCTTGGGCCGCGAAGCTACTAACGAGGAACTTTCGGAAGAATCCGGTATTGACGAGAACAAGATTGAAATGCTGCTGCGCCAGTCACGCGATCCGGTCTCTCTCGATATGCCGGTAGGCACCGATGAAGAAGCTCCTTTGGGCGATTTCATTGAAGATGCAGAAGCTACCGATGCTGAAACTGCGGTCGTCGCATCTATGCGCCACTCTGATATCCGCGGCGTGATTGACACCTTGGAAAAGCGCGAGCAGGATGTCATCCGCCTGCGTTATGGCCTCGATGATGGTGTTCCGCGCACCTTGGATCAGATTGGTCGCCGCTTCGGTCTTTCGCGCGAGCGTGTACGCCAGATTGAGCGCGAAGTTATGGCAAAGCTGCGCGATGGCAATCGCGCCGATCGCCTGCGCGAGTACGCTTTGTAATCCACGCCTACCGCATTCGGCAACTCATCCTCTCCCCGGGCCCATTTGGCAACGTACCGCCATGGGCTCGGGGTTTGGCGTTGATAAGGCATCGGCTTGGTTCTTAGCGGCGAGCCAAGCCTCGGGTAGGCTAATCTGGACTGCAGAGTCTAGAAAGCGCTTTCCCGTTCTTGGGCGGGACAATAGCCGCGTAACCGTATTCACACAGAAAGGTATGCCCACGTGAGGGACCTAGTTGATACAACGGAGATGTATCTGCGGACCATCTACGAGCTAGAGGAAGAAGGCATCACTCCCCTGCGCGCCCGCATTGCGGAGCGTTTGGAGCAGTCCGGGCCAACGGTTTCTCAGACCGTGGCTCGCATGGAGCGCGATGGCCTTTTGCACGTGCGCACCGACCGCAGTTTGGATCTCACGGACAAGGGCCGCGACTTAGCAACCGCAGTCATGCGCAAGCACCGTTTGGCAGAGCGTTTGCTTACCGACGTCCTGGGGCTCGACATTGCCAAGGTCCACGACGAGGCCTGCCGGTGGGAGCATGTGATGAGCGAAGAGGTGGAAAAGCGCATGGTCGCTGTTCTCGATGATCCGACGCGGTCGCCCTTTGGCAATCCTATTCCGGCGCTATCTGCACTTGGCTTCGATGTTCCACAGCCGGATCAGGGCACCCGCGCGGTCGATCTCCCCAATGGCGAGCAGGTCTCTGCGACCGTCATCCAGGTCAATGAAATCCTGCAGGTTGATGATGGCACCTTCCAAGAACTCACCGATGCTGGAATCCGAGTGGGCGCCAAGGTGTCTGTGGTCAATAACAGCGGCACGATTACACTGTCGACACCGGAAGGCAGAAGCGTCGTGCTTTCCGACGATTTGGCGCACGCAGTGCGCGTGGAGGTATAACCCATGAAGCTTCTCGTCACAGGTGGCGCGGGCTATGTAGGCAGCGTTTGCGCTGCTGTATTGGTCGAACAGGGCCATGACGTAACCATTATTGATAATTTCTCCACCGGCAATCGCGAGGCCGTTCCGGAAGCCGCCCGCGTCATCGAGGGCGACGTCGCGGACAAGGCTACCGATGTCCTGAGCGAAGGTGGCTTCGAAGGCGTCATTCACTTCGCTGCGCGCTCCTTGGTGGGCGAATCCGTGAAAAAGCCAGATGAGTACTGGCAGCACAACGTCGTTACTACCCTGACGCTGCTTAATGCCATGCGGGATAACGACGTCAAAAACCTCGTCTTTTCCTCCACCGCTGCAACCTACGGTGAGCCCGACCAGGTCCCGATTACGGAAGACATGCCAACCCAGCCCACCAATCCGTATGGTGCGACCAAGCTGGCCATCGACTACATGATCACGTCCTTTGCCCACGCCTACGGCCTAGGCGCTACCTCGCTGCGCTATTTCAATGTGGCTGGCGCCTACGGAAATATTGGCGAAAACCGCGAGGTAGAATCCCACCTCATCCCCATCGTGCTGCAAGTTGCTTTGGGCCACCGGGATAAGATTTTCATGTTCGGTGATGACTGGGATACCGCAGACGGCACCCCAGTGCGTGACTACATCCATATCCGCGATCTAGCTGACGCCCACGTGCTTGCTCTCGAGTCCAATGAACCTGGCACCCACCGCATTTACAACTTGGGTTCTGGCGATGGTTACTCCGTCAAGCAGGTCATCGAGATGTGTCGCAAGGTCACCGGCCACGATATTCCGGCTGAGGTGGCCCCGCGCCGCGCGGGCGACCCAGCTACGCTCATCGCTTCCTCTGAGAAGATTCAGCGGGAGCTCGGGTGGAATCCCACCCGTACGGACCTGGAAACCATCGTCACCGACGCGTGGAACTTCACCCGACAGCTCGGCGATAAGGCACATTCGGCGAAGCGGTCCTAGATGCCGCGCATGTTAGGCGGGGCTGTCAACGCGGAGCCCCGCCGCTTCGCGGGCTAGCTCGCAACCATGGCATAGGCTGGAGACCAACCGCTTTCCCATGCCGCTGCGATACCCCTGCGCTATGAGACGCCCCAAATTGTGATGGGGCGCCTCTTCTACTACTACGGAAAGCGCTGGACCGGCATAAATTCCGAATTCGTGGGACACCTGGCTAGCAGCATACAAAGCTAGGGCGTTATAGCGAATAGACCCCTGGAATGTACGCGCTACCGCCAATAACAGGTCTCCTGCTTCCTGCGGCGCGGAGACGAGCTCCGTAATGACTAGGTCGCGGGTCCAGGTGGTAGACATCCACATGGCTGCCACGCACAACAATTCTTCATTTTCTAGGGTTTCCTCCAGCGATTCGACCTCGCTGAGCACATAGCGCACATCGGCAATGAGGTGCTTGACCACCTGCACTGGTTCTGTGGTGCCGTACCCGTGCCCGGCGCGCAATTGGCGGGCAATCTCTTCGGCGCATCGCTCCATGGCCCTAATCTCTTCTTCCCCAAAGTATGGGTTCGGGTCCTTAAAGCGCTGGACCAAGTCATGACGGCTAAGTTCCGGAAGCATGCCATTATTCACGCAGGCGCGCATCGTGTGGCTCGTCGAGATGGCGGGTATGGTTCCTTCCATCCAATTCTGGAGCGGGCCCTCGCCGCTTTCTGTGGCGTGGCCAAAGATGAGGTCATAGGAGGTATCGGTGGATAGTTCTTCGGCCAGCCAGCAGGCATCGATGCCCATACCTGTTCGGTCGTGGAAATGGTAAAGAGACTGCAGAATATCCCAGAGCTCTCCTTCCTCGCGCTGAGAGAGGACGAAGCAGAAAATGATTTCGGGATTTCCGCAATGAAACGCCTCCATCACCTCGTGCAGGGCACCAGGCACATCGTACAGATCGAGGCGGGCTACTGGCCCAATGCTGTATCCGCGTGGGCTGGGCTGGATGGAGATGAGGATCACTGATTCAGTGGGAAAGAATCCGAGGATTCCTGGGATATTGGCGAGGATATCGCCGGGCGTACGGATGGGCTGAGTTGGTGTTGTGATGTCCATGGCCCCAGCTTCAACCATGCGCGCAACTCTGCATAGGCCACCAGGGGCTAGGTGGTGGGGATCTGTGGATAGGTGGGGTGAAGGGGGCGTCGGCAAGCGGCTTTCCACACCCCGCCCGGGATTGCGCTGGCAATGCGCAGCGGTTTGGGGCACAATTGTTTATTTAACCTCGCAGTGCGCGCGGGAATAGTAAGCACGCACGCGGCGTTGGGGTAGGTAAGAAAGCAAGGAGGTAACACAACATGCACGAAGAAGATCGCCGCATGTATGAGCTGGAATATCCGGCTCCGGTGATTAGGGATGATTCCGGTGACGGACAAGGCCCCACCATGATTGTTGCCATGCACGGCTATGCTGACGCTGGCCAGGCCATTGAGGCAAGTGCTGACCACCTGAAAGCCGCTTTGGAAGGCCGTCAGCTGGCGTCATTTAACTCTGATGAGCTGATTGATTACCGCTCGCGCCGCCCAGCCATCACGATTGATAAGGATCGGGCGCTGGAAATCGAGTCCATGGATCTTGGTATTAAGGTGCTGCGCGATAATTCCGGCAAGACCTTCCTACTGCTGTCTGGCCCTGAACCGGACATGCGCTGGGAGGCGTTTACTACCGCCGTGGTGAAGCTGGTGGAAAAGTTCAACATCGAAGACACCATCATGCTCTATGCCGCGCCGATGCCGGTGCCGCACACCCGCCCCACGGTGGTCACGGCCCATGGCACCTCCTCCCGCTTGACCGAGCACATGCTCTCGATGGATTCCACCATGATGGTCCCAGGCTCCGCCGCACTTTATCTGGAAAAGGCTCTAGCGGATAAGCACCGCACGGTGGCTGGATATACCGTCCACGTGCCACATTATCTGGCAGCTTCGCCATATCCGCAGGCCACGTTCCAGTTGCTGGATTCGGTGGCTCGGGCGGCGCGCCTCAATATTCCTTTAGGCAGCATTGAGGCCGATATTTCTCGCGTGGAAAACCAACTGGAGGAGCAAGTTGGTGGCTCGGAGGAGATTGAAGGCGTAGTCCAACAACTCGAGCAGCAGTATGACGCTTATATGGAGCGCTACCGCGAGGAGCATCCGCAGGCGATCATGCCCGGCGAGGAGCCTATGCCTACCGGTGAGGAAATCAGCGAGGAATTCCAGGCATTTTTGGCTTCCTTGGATGAAGAAGAAAGCCAGCAGATCATCAATACCGAGATCGATGACCGCGAAGATTCCACCGAGGAAGAAGGCCCGAGGTCCGATGAAGGGAAGAATGGCCCTGATTCTGCTTCGGGTGAGGGCGACTTAGGTGACGATATCTAACTAACCCGCCCCCATCGCCGCTAAGGTGGTGGGGGTGAACTTATCTCAGCTGCTGCCAGATTTGACGGAAGTACCCGAGTCCCTCGTTGACGAGGCGATCTGGGATACCTTTACCTCGTGGACCACCAGCCGGGGTATTAATTTGTACCCGGCTCAGGAGGAAGCCTCGCTCGGCATTTTGGCCGGCGATAATGTCATCCTCGCTACGCCTACGGGCTCGGGAAAGTCCATGGTGGCTAATGCTGCACACTTCATCGCCCTAGCTCGTGGCCAGCGCAGTTTCTATACCGCGCCGATTAAGGCCCTTGTGAGCGAGAAGTTCTTTGCCCTTTGCGATATCTTCGGCGCCGAGAATGTGGGCATGATGACTGGCGACGCCACCGTTAATGGCAATGCCCCCATCATCGCCGCCACCGCCGAGATTGTGGCCAATATTGCGCTGCGCGATGGTGCCGAGGCCAATATCGACCAGGTAGTTATGGACGAGTTCCACTACTACTCCGAACCAGATCGCGGATGGGCCTGGCAGGTGCCGTTGCTGGAGTTGTCCAAGGCACAGTTCCTGCTCATGTCCGCCACTTTGGGCGATACCCAGTGGCTAGAAGAAGATCTCACCCGCCGCACCGGCCGCGCCACCAACCTCGTCGCCGGCACCACGCGGCCCGTGCCGCTGGATTTCTCCTATGTCTTTAGTGCGGTGCACGAGACCATCGAGGAGCTCTTGGCCGATAAGAAGGCTCCCATCTACGTGGTGCACTTCTCGCAGCGTGAAGCGGCCGAGCGCGCCCAGGCGCTCACCTCTCTATCGGGGATCATCACTAAAGAAGAAAAGGAAGCGATTGCCCAGGAAATCGGTGGTTTCCGCTTCACCACTGCCTTTGGCAAAGATTTGTCCAAGCTCCTGCGCAAGGGAATCGGCATTCACCACGCGGGAATGCTGCCCAAATACCGCCGTCTAGTAGAGCGCTTGGCACAAAAGGGCCTGCTTAAGGTCATTTGCGGCACCGATACCTTGGGTGTGGGCATTAACGTGCCCATCCGCACCGTGCTGATGACTGGGCTTGCCAAGTTCGACGGCCAGCGCCAACGCATCCTCAAGTCGCGCGAATTCCACCAGATTGCCGGCCGCGCCGGCCGCGCCGGCTATGACACCGAGGGCACTGTGGTGGTCGAGGCCCCCGAGCACGAGATTGAAAATGCCAAGGAGCGCCGCCGCATCGGCGACGACCCCAAGCGCTTGAAGAAGCTGAAGAAGAAGTCCGCCCGAGAGGGCGAGGTGTCCTGGTCCGAGAAGACCTTCGCGCGCCTTACTGAGGCGGAACCGGAACAGCTTACCTCTCAGTTCCGCGTTTCAAATTCCATGCTGCTCAACGTCTTGGCGCGCCATGGCAATGGCTATGACCACATGCGCCACCTGCTGCGAGACAATCACGATAACCGCAGCAAGCAGAATAAGGACATCCTCACCGCCCTCGATCTCTTCCGCGGGCTGGTGGATTCCGGCGTGGTGCAAAAATCGACCAAGGGATTGGATATCTACGGCCGCCCCTACCACTTGGTGCGAGAGCTGCCGCGTGACTTTGCGCTCAACCAGCCACTGGGTCCATTCGCGCTGGCGGCGCTCTCGCTGCTGGATCCGGAGGCGGAGACTTATAACCTTGACGTCATTTCCGTGTTCGAGGCCATTCTGGATGACCCGCGCCAGGTGCTCATCGCCCAGCAGAAGCAGCGCCGCGGCGAAGAAATTGCCGCGCTGAAAGCGGACGGTGTGGACTACACCGACCGCATGAATATCGTAGAAGACATCACCTGGCCGAAGCCGCTCGAAGAGCTATTGGAGCAGGCCTACGATACTTTCGCTGAGACCAATGCGTGGGTCAAGGAGTTTGAGCTGCGGCCCAAGTCCGTGGTGCGCGACATGCTCGAGAACGCCATGACCTTCTCCGACCTGGTCGCAACCTACGGCTTGGCCCGCTCCGAGGGCGTGATTTTGCGCTACCTGACCGACGCCTGGCGTACCCTGAAGCAATCCATTCCCGATGAGTACAACACTCCGGAGCTCGAGGACATCGTTGTCTGGCTGGGAGAGCTTATCCGCCAGGTGGATTCCTCGCTTGTCGACGAATGGGCGCAAATGGCCGGCGAAGACTCCCCCATCGACCAAGACACGGTGGACCGCGAGCTGGCCTTTGGCGTGGAGGACCCCACCGCGCTCACGGCCAATCGCCGCGCCTTTACCATTATGGTGCGCAATTACATGTTCCGCTTGGTGCAGCTCTTTGCTTTGGAAAAGGAAGACCGCTTGGCAGAGCTGCTTGATTACTTGGACGAGGTGCCAGACTTCGGCGCTATCCTAGATGATTACTTCGATGAATATGATGACATCGATTCCGGCCCCGAGGCCCGTGGCCCGGAGTTTTTCCGCCTAGGCGATACTGACTCGCGTGCGTGGTCCGTGCGCCAGATCATCAAGGACCCAGACGGCGACCACGCCTACCAGTTCGTCGCTACGGTAGATCTCGATGCCTCCGATGAAGCCGGCGAAGTCCGCCTAGCGGACCTGCGCGTGGAGTATTAGCCAGCGAAAACGACAAAGCCACCCTGGTTGCCTCGCCCCGGGGTAAGGGGGGCCGCAACGAGTACGGCGACGAGCAGGAGCAGCGAATGGAACACCGCTGCCAGGCGTGTGCCCGCGCCTGCCCGCACGTTGACAGCAGTTCGGGCGATCGCGGCTGTTGCGGGGATCCCGCCGAACAGGGGCGCGACGACGTTGGCCACGCCCTGCCCAAAGAGCTCGCGGTCAGGATCGTGCCGGTCGCCGACAGTCTTTGCGTCGGCAACCGTCGCTGACAGCAACGATTCCAACGCACCGAGCGCTGCGACGGCGACCGCTACCAACAGCAAGGAATCCAGGTGCTCCCACGGGATCTGCGGCCAGCGCGGGGCAGGCAACGTCGACGGGATGTAGCCGATAGTCTTCAGACCGCTGTCTGCCAGCATGTTGATGGCCGTCGCAGCAGCTACC
This sequence comes from Corynebacterium sp. MSK074, assembly GCF_030229735.1. Classification (NCBI taxonomy): domain Bacteria; kingdom Bacillati; phylum Actinomycetota; class Actinomycetes; order Mycobacteriales; family Corynebacteriaceae; genus Corynebacterium; species Corynebacterium sp. MSK074. Next base: position 264,212 of record NZ_JASPIX010000001.1, on the reverse strand, counting down.
AACACCAGCGCCGCGGGAAAGCCACTACGAATGCGGGCAGCAACCACGATTCCGGCCGCCACCGCGAGGGTCATAACGGGCGCCTGCCATACCGGAGCATCTAGCCAAGCTTTGATTGCGTCCCACGCCAACCCGAGGACTTTCTCGCCATCTACGTCAACACCGAGTGCTGCAGGTAGCTGTTGGAGGGCGATGATCACCGCAATACCGGCTGTGAAACCTTCGATGACAGGCAACGGCATGTATTTCATCGCGCGGCCAGCGCCGGTGAATGCCAGCAAGAGCAGCATGAGCCCCGCCAGCACGCCAACGACGAGCACCCCATCGGCACCATGGTCGGCCACGATGGGGATGAGCACCACGGTCATTGCGCCGGTCGGGCCGCTTACCTGGACGTTGCTACCGCCGAAGACTGCGGACAGGATGCCCGCGACCATGGCCATCGTAATTCCAGCTGCCGCGCCGACACCAGAAGCAACGCCGAAGCCGAGCGCCAGGGGGAGTGCGACTAGGGCCCCATAAGGCCGGCCGAAAGGTCGCGCCCGATAGTCACGCGGGACCAGTCCGAGCGGCGCGGTGCGAATCGCAGGGCACGGGATCGGATGCCCACCTTAGAGACGGTGGAGGGGTGGGTCATGCTACTTTCTTGCTCCTTAAAGGCTCAACGACACCAAAAGGATACACAAGGCGCCTTCCTTCGACGGCCGGATTCCCGATTCTGGCCGATGCCTCATGTTGACGAATTCCCACCACACCCCAACCCTTCGGCACTAACTTGGCCAAGTCAGGGTTGGGTGTGACGCCTGCCACAAACTACTGAAAACCATTGCCATTTAAACCCTCCTCTGGTTTACTCGGGGCCATGCAGACAGTAGATACCCTCATCATCGGCGGTGGCGCGGCCGGCCTGCAGGCAGCCCTAGTCATGGTCCGCGCCCGCCGCAGCGTGCTCATTGTTGATTCCGCCACTCCCCGCAACCGTTTCGCCCATGAAATTCATGGAGTCATTGCCCTCGAGGGCACGCCACCCCTTGAGTTTCAAGAGCGCGGCAAGGAGCAGCTGCGCAGCTATGGCGCGCAGATCGTGAACGCCACCGTGGATTCCGTCACCGATAATGACCGCACGCTCACCGCCACGTTGAGCAACGGTGAGACCATCGCTGCCCGCTCTATCATCGTCGCCAGCGGCGTGGACGACGAGCACCCAGCTATCCCGGGCCTGCAAGAAAACTGGGGAAATACGGTCCTCCACTGCCCCTACTGCCACGGATACGAGGTGGCGGACAAGAAGCTCGGCGTGCTCTACATCGGCGAGTTCTCCTTCCACCATGCCGCGGTTCTGCGCCAGTGGTCGAAGGACATCACCTTCTTCACCAATGGAATGGAATTCACCGACGAGCAGCGCGCGGACCTGACTCGGCGGGGCATTGCGCTTATCGACGGCCCCGTCACCGCCTTCCAAGACGGAAAAGTCCTGCTGGAAAGCGACGAGCATGCCGTCGATGCACTGTTTTACATGCCCATTCCCCGCCCTCACGATGAGTTCCTCGCTGACCTCAATCTTCAGCGCCACAGTCTGCCGTCGGGCATGGGCGGCAGCCTGATCAAAACGGGCCTCGCCGGTGCCACCAGCCACCCGCGCATCTGGGCCGTAGGCAACGTGGTCAACCCACCGGCGCAGGTAGCGATGGCGATGGGCGAGGCCAACGCCGCCGCCATTGCGGTCAATGCCTTCCTCGTCGAGGACGATTGGATTTAAATACGGTGGTGTGGCATGAAAGCCATCATCCAGACCAATCCGGAAGACCCACACTCGCTGGAGCTGGGGGGACGTCGGCAAGCGCGAGGGCGGCTATAAGCCAGACTTTTAGCGTGCGGCCTCGATCTGGACAGCCTGTGCCACAGCCTGGACAACAGCCGCTACCTTGACGGCCTCCCAGACCTGCTCCTTGCTCAGGCCAGCCTCGTTGAGCTCGTGCGCGTGGGCACCCAGGCAGTGCTCGCAGCCATTGATGGCGGAAACTGCGGTATTCCACAGCTCGAAGTTGGCCTTGTCTACGCCTGGCTTCGAGATGATGTTCATGCGCAGGCCGAACTTAACCTGTGCGTAGTCATCGCCCAACCAGCCCTTGGCACGGTAGGCAACATTGTTCATAGCCATAACGGTGGCTGCGCCGTAGGCTGCCTCGATAGCTTCCTCGGAGAGGTGTTCCTTTGCTTCTTCCGCAATTTCAGACAGCACGGTGTCATTGCGGGTTGCAGCAGCCGATGCCAGCAGGCAGCCCCAAAGCTGCTCCTCATTGAGGTCCTTGGAACGGGTCAGGGCGCCCAGGTTGAGCTTCTGGTCCTTGGCGTACTCCGGCAGGGAAGACTTCAGATTATCAATAGACATTGCTTTTCTCCTTTGAGGTTTTGATAGGAATTTGCTGTGCTGGATTTAAAAGGAAACCCCGCCACGAAAGCGGGGTGAACCTGCATCTCAGTGAGATTTAGAGCGCGGACTGAACGACGTCCATCTTGTTGATGTTCTTGGTTGGGTCGTTCTTCTCCCAGTTACAAGCGCAGACCTCTTCGGACTGCAGGGCGTCGAGCACGCGCAGAACCTCGTCTACGTTACGGCCGACGGCATCCGGGGTAACGGATACGAACTGGATAACGCCATCCGGGTCGATGATGAAGGTGGCGCGGTCAGCAACGCCATCAGCGTTTTCGACGCCCAGTGCACGAATGAGGTCGTGACGTACGTCAGAGAACATCGGGAAAGGAACTTCCTTCAGCTCTGGGTGGGTTGCACGCCAGTTGAAGTGAGCGAACTCGTTATCGGTGGAGCCGCCGAGGATCTGGGTATCACGGTCCTGGAATTCCTCGTCCAGCTTGCCAAAGGCAGCGATCTCGGTCGGGCAGACGAAGGTGAAGTCCTTCGGGTAGAAGAAGACGACCTTCCACTTGCCCTCGTACTTGTCCAGGGATACCTGCTCGAAGTAGTCCTCCGGCTGGTTAGCGTTGACGTCGTGCAGATCGCCACCGGTCAGGGCGGTGAGGTTGAACTCTGGGAACTTTTCGCCGACGGTCAAAATAGGCATAGTCTTCAACTCCTTTAGCAAAGGCTTTTCCTCTAAGTTTCCTGCCGCTTGACGTACAAGCAGCGGGGCCGGACCGTGTCCGGCCCAACACGATCAGTTATACCATCTTTTCCGCTCGCGTCAATAGCAAATCCTATAGGTAAGTGTTAGAGTGATAGGCATGCATAATAAAGAGTATCGCCCTACACTTGCTCAGCTGCGTACCTTTGTCACCGTTGCGGAAAATAAGCACTTTGGCACCGCGGCCGCCAAACTCGAAATTTCCCAGCCCTCCCTCTCCCAAGGCCTCGTTGCGCTCGAGCAGGGCTTGGGCCTGCAGCTTATCGAGCGCTCCACTCGCAAGGTCATCGTCACCTCGGCCGGTGAGACCCTCCTCCCCTACGCCAAAGCCACCCTCGAGGCCGCCGATACCTTCCTCGCCCATGCCCGCGGCGCCAACGGCACCCTTGCCGGCCCGCTGACCATCGGCGTTATCCCCACCATTGCCCCCTACATCCTTCCCGATCTGCTCTCCATGCTTGCAGAGGCCTACCCGGACCTCGAGCCACGCTTCGTCGAGGAGCAAACCCAGCACCTCATCACTCGCCTGCGCAATGGCAACTTGGATCTTGCCATCATGGCCCTTCCATCCGAGGCCACCGGCATGGTCGATAGCCCGCTCTACACGGAGAAATTCTCCATTGTCTGCCCGCCCGATCACCCCATCGCCGGCCGCGAGGATGTCGAGCTTGCGGAACTCAAGGACCTAGATTTGCTACTGCTTGACGACGGCCACTGCTTGCGCGACCAAGTAGTCGACCTCTGTCGCCATGCCAATATCAACCCAGCCGAGGCCACCAATTCCGTCACCCGCGCCTCTTCCCTGACCACCATCATGCAGCTGGTCATGGGCGGCCTGGGCTGCACCCTCGTTCCCGAATCCGCACTGGCCACCGAGTGCCATGGCAAGGACGTCGCGATCGCCCACTTTGCCTCCGATGTCACCGCCGAACGCGAGGTTGGCCTCGTCTTCCGGTCTTCTGCCGCCCGCAGCGAGGAATTCCGCGAGTTCGGCACGCTCATCACCTCCGCCTATAACAAGGCGATTGAGCGCTCCCGGCAGTAATTGCTCACTGCGGCCCCACGGGGGCGTCGCCAAGCACGGCAAAGGCCACCGCCCCTGAGAGGGACGGTGGCCTTTAACTATGGTGCGCTACGCCTGCGGAAGAGTATTGCGCCCCGCGCACTGGCGGAACATATGCGCCTGTGCCAGAAGCGTAACCGGATACGCCACGATGAGGCCGATGCCCAAAAACAAGAAGCCACCGATGATGATGAAAAAGTTCAAAATTGCCAGCAGCAACATTTGGCCGTAGTTATTCTTACCTGCCTGAAAGCCCTTCTTCACGGCGTCACCAACGCTATCGCCATCGGCCGCGAACCACTGCATCAGCGAGAAGAATGGTTGGATAAAGAAGCTAATCAGCGAAATCACAGCCATGACACCGAGCATGCCCATGACGGCGGCGAACGCTTCTTCATCGGAAAGCTGCTCGGCATTGCCGGCCAGCCCCTCCGCAGAACCGCGCACAGCGACGAAAGAAATCAGTCCCGCCACAACACCGATGACGACCATAATGACTAGTGGCTGCCACCAGCGCACATTCTTAAACAGGTAGCCCCACCCGGTGCGAGAATCATCAATCTGGAAAAGCGCCAGGCGCATAAGCGCCAGAGTTAGCACGATGCCAATCACCCAGGAAATGATTTGCATGATCGTGGAACTAGCAGTGAGATCACCGTCGGCACTCGCCGTCGCAGCGCCTACTCCGCCAGAAATGGCGAAAAAGACCACGCCGAGGAAGCCTGCAAGCAACGTTCCCAAAATCCACAGCTTCCAGTTGCTAAAGACAGCCCGAAAAGCCCAAGAAACGGCATCTATGGCCGAAACCCTTCCGGTGTGCTGAGGTTGGCCCGCGTGGTAGCCGGCATAGCCTTGGGCGTTGCCTTCGTGGGCGCCACCATACGATGGAAGCTGACCGTAGTCCGGCCGATCCTCAGGATGGTTGGTCGGCTCATAGCGAGGAAAATCGTCATTTCCACCCGAATACGGGTTCGTCATAGGCGGTGCTCCTCCTTCAGGAATGCACATAGAAAAATGGATAAGTATTTTAACTTTAACAACTTTTTCCTCATTTCAGGTGGACGGGTAAACTCGTTGCCTAGTCATGACTAAGAACGAATCCCCTTCTCGCGAGGACCTCTTCGCCGCACTCGAAAATGTCTCTTTGGCCGAGGCCCGCTCCTTCCGTCGCCGCCTCAAGAAGGCTCGCGCCCCTAAAGCGCTGCAAGAAATCGGCGCTGAAATCCATGCCGCTGCCGAGCGCGTCGCGCTTACCGACGCCGCTGTTCCCACCATCACCTACCCCGAAGCCCTCCCCGTCACCGCCCGCAAGGACGATATCGCCGAGGCCATTCGAGACAACCAGGTCGTCATCATCGCTGGTGAGACCGGTTCTGGTAAGACAACTCAGATCCCAAAGATCTGCCTCGAGCTGGGCCGCGGCCGGCGGGGGTTCATCGGCCATACCCAGCCGCGCCGCATTGCAGCGCGCACCGTGGCCGAACGCATCGCCTCGGAATTGGACCAGAAAATCGGGGAGTCCGTTGGCTACGCCATCCGCTTTGACGATCGCGTGTCTGAGACCACCGCCGTCAAGCTGATGACCGACGGCATCCTGCTCGCCGAGATGCAGCGCGACCGCTTTCTCAATAAGTACGACACCATCATCATCGACGAGGCCCACGAACGCTCGCTCAATATCGACTTCCTCTTGGGCTACTTGAAGCGCCTATTACCTAAGCGCCCAGACCTCAAGGTGATCATCACCTCCGCAACCATTGACCCAGAAAGCTTTGCCGCCCACTTTGCCGACGCCGACGGCAACCCCGCCCCCATTATCGAGGTCTCCGGACGCACCTACCCCGTAGAAATCCGCTACCGGCCACTCGAGTTCGAGGCCGGCGGAAAAGTAGTGGACCAAGACCCGCTCGACGGCTTGACCGAGGCCATCGAAGAGCTCATGCACGAAGGCGACGGCGATATCCTGTGCTTCTTCCCTGGCGAGCGAGACATCCGCGATGCCTTGGAAGCCATCGAAGGCAAGAAGTGGAAAAACGTCGAGGTCACTCCCCTCTTCGGCCGCTTGTCCAACCAGGAACAGCACCGCGTGTTTAGCGAGCACCGCGGCCGCCGCATCGTCTTGGCCACAAATATCGCCGAAACCTCGCTTACCGTGCCCGGCATCCGCTATGTCGTCGATACCGGCACCGCCCGTATCTCGCGGTATTCCACGCGCACCAAGGTCCAGCGGTTGCCTATCGAGCCCATCTCGCAGGCCTCCGCCAACCAGCGCTCCGGCCGTTGCGGCCGCGTCGCCGACGGCATCGCCATCCGCCTGTACAGCGAACAGGACTTTGAAAGCCGACCCGAGTTCACCGACCCGGAAATCCTGCGCACCAACCTTGCCAGCGTCATCCTGCAAATGGTTTCGCTCAAGCTCGGCGACATCGAACAATTCCCCTTCATCCAACCTCCCGAGCACAAGGCCATCCGCGATGGCCTCACACTCCTCCACGAGCTCGGCGCCCTCCACGACAAGCAGGACAAGCCCTCTCTCACCACCATCGGCCGCGATCTTGCCCGCATCCCACTGGATCCGCGCATGGCTCGCATGCTCATTGAGGCCAATACTAACGGCTGCCTCGATGATGTCATGGTCATCGTTGCCGCCATGACCATCCAAGATGTGCGCGAGCGCCCCCTCGACTTCCAAGCCCAGGCCGACCAAGCCCACGCCCGCTTCAAGGACAAGACCTCGGATTTCTTGTCCATGCTCAAGCTATGGGATTACATCAAGCAAACCCGCAACGAGCAATCCGGCAATAAGTTCCGCAAGCGCATGAAACAGGAGTTCCTGCACTACATGCGCATCCGGGAGTGGTTTGACTTGGTGCGCCAGCTCAAGGACGTCGCCAAGCAGCTGGGCTGGACCTACCAGGAAGGCACCGAGCGCCGCTCCGATGACATCCACATGTCCCTCCTTTCGGGCCTGCTCTCCAATATCGGCGCCCGCGATGGCAATTCCAAGGAGTTCCAAGGCGCGCGCAACACCCGCTTCCTGGTATTCCCCGGCTCCGCCCTGGCTAAAAAGCCTCCCGAGTTCCTCATGGCTGCCGAGCTGGTGGAAACGTCCCGTCTCTGGGCGCGCGATGTCGCCGCCATCGATCCCGCTTGGGTGGAAAAGCTCGGTGGGGACCTGCTCAAGCACAACTACTCCGAGCCCAGCTGGTCTCGCAAGCGCGCCGCCGCCATCGCGCACCAAAAATCCACGCTCTACGGCGTGCCCATCGTGGCTGACCGCACCGTGCCCTACCACCGCGTCAATCCCGCCGCTGCCCGCGATATGTTCATCCGCAATGCCCTTATCGCCGGCGACTGGAACACCCACCACGCCTTCTTCAAGGCCAACGCCCAAGCGCTTGACGACGCCGCCGCATACGAAGAAAAGGCCCGCCGCCGCGGCCTCATCGTGGACGAAGATACACTCTTCGACTTCTACGACCAGCGCATTCCGGCGAAGGTAACCACCGGCCGCCACTTCGACTCATGGTGGAAAAAGGAGCGCCGCCGCACCCCGGATCTGCTGGATTTCGATCCGGCTAAGCTCATAGACGACTCCCACGACGTCACTGAAGAGTCCTTCCCCGACCACTGGCGCAAGGGCACTATCGATTACGAACTGACTTACAAGTTCGAGCCCGGCGATCCACTCGACGGCGTCACCGTAATGGTTCCCATTCCTATGCTCGCCGGCTTGGATACCGAAGGATTCGATTGGCTCGTTCCAGGTCTTCGCCTCGAGCTCGTCACCGAGCTCATCCGCAGCCTGCCCAAGGCTCTGCGCCGCACCGTTGTACCCGCGCCCGAATTTGCCGAGCGCGCCATCGACCTCCTCATCCCTTATGAAGGCCCCATCACCCAGCAACTTGCCGACGTCCTCCGCGAACTCGGCGGTCAAGGAATCAACGCCACCGACTTCCAGGCCAGCAAGCTACCCGCCCACCTGCGGATGAACTACGGAGCCATTGATAAGCGCGGCAACATCGTCGACTCCGACCGCGACCTCGCGGCGCTCGTCCGACGTCAGGCCGGACACATCAAGTCCTCCGTATCCCGCGTCTCGCGCACCTCCGAGTCCACCGCCGTCAGCGAATGGACCGACGACACCCTCGGCACCATCGATGACACGGTCAAGACCACAGTGGACGGCCACGAAGTCACCGCCTACCCTGCCCTTGTCGCTACCAAGGACGGCGTCGAACTCAAGGTCCATCCCACCAAGGCCGCCGCAGATGCCGCCATGGTCACGACAACTCTTACGCTCCTCATGCGTGAGATATCCGTCAACGCCTCACAAATGGTCAAGGGCCTGCCCTTGCAACAGCGCGTCGCCGTCGATTCCTATCCGCACGGCGGCGCCGACGGCCTTGTCAATGACGGCCGCGTCGCCGCGATCCGCGACCTGATGCTCGAAGCCGGCGGACCCGTCCGCACCCCCGCGGCGTTCCAGAAGCTTAAAGACACCGTCAAACCCCAGGTCCCAGGACGCGTACGCCAGGCAGTGGTAGCTATTGCACCGGGACTCGCCGAGTACTCCAACCTGCGAGCGGAGCTCGCTCATTGGGACGGCCCAGCAATAGATGACATGCGCGCACAATTGGACTTCCTCCTACCCCAAAACGCCATCACTGTCCATGGAATGTCCCATCTGCGTCATCTACCACGATATATCCAAGCCATGCGAATTCGTCTAGAGGACATGAACCTTGACCCGGACCGCGATGCGGACCGCCAAGCCGAGGTAGACAACGCCAAGGCTTACCTATCTAACCGCCTTCGCAACCTCCCGGCAGGCCGCGAAAAGACGCGCGAGGTCAAGGACGTACGCTGGATGATTGAAGAACTTCGAGTTTCTCTTTTCGCTCAGCGCCTTGGCACAGCCCATGCCGTTTCACTCCGCCGTATCCAAAAGGCGGTGGACAAACTGCGCTAAAAGTCCTCGCGATCTCGCCTTCGCATCAGGCGAATCTCGGATTCAAAGTCATCTGCGCTTTCAAAGGATTTATATACAGAGGCGAAGCGCAGATAGGCCACTTCATCAAGGTCCCGCAGTGGTTCTAGGATGGCCAAGCCAATCTCGTTCGCGTTGACCTGCGAGGAGCCATGACTGCGCACGGTCTCCTCCACTTCTTGCGCCAGCTTCTTCAGGGCATCGTCGCTGACATCTCGCCCCTGGCAGGCACGGCGCACACCGCGAATCAATTTATCTCTGCTGAAAGGCTCGGCCAGACCGTTTCTCTTCACCACAAGCAGCACGGCCTTCTCAACCGTGGTAAAGCGGCCCTTGCACGAAGCACACTCGCGCCGGCGACGAATCGACGCTCCAGCATCGACCACACGCGAGTCGATGACGCGGGATTGCTCATTGTGACAAAAAGGGCAATACACGGTGGTCCTTTCACTGACGTTGTTACGCCAGTAGTTTACTCACCTTCGATTTCGTGCGACCACCGACCTTCGCCCCACCATTCCCCCTATCGTGTTACTGCAGCCTCTACTTGTTGCACATTAGAAGCTGGCGGTTGCGGTGTACTGCTTCCTTCAGCGCCAGCTAGTCCACCTAACAAAGTGCCCACAAAGACCGCTACACCAAACACTGCGCCCAATGCGTAGTTACCTGTGTTCGACTCACCCACGCTGTTTCGGCCCCTATTCGATCTATCCCCAGAGCCTCCGGGCGACGTACGGTTCGAACGATAGGACGTGCAATCTTCCACACGTAGAGTTCGAACATACCGAGAGTTTGCGGTACCGCGAACCGCAGAACCGTAGCCACGCTCCACATCCCACACGGATGCAGAAGGCACCACTACAGGATCAGCAGCATTGCGTGTTACCAGGTTATTGCGAGAATTGATCAGCAGAGACATGATTTTCCTTTCGACGACTGAAACCACCTTAGGCGCCTCATTCGACACGCCATGACACCTAGTCGCCATAATGTTCGATTTAGTTGGTACGTTCGATTTATAGCATCGCTTCGAATACTTGTCCACCCCAACGCGCAAATCTCGAACATCTGTACTTTTCGTGCTACAAATGACGTGTGGCAACTTTTCAGCGCCGCCAGCTAACAGACCACCGATAAATCCACCCGACCCCCTCCGAGGAGCCAGCAATGGGCCGCAAGCCAAAGAAGACTACCGAGAAGACCGACTACGCTTCCCTATCCGACCGCCAGCGACGCATTCTCAACGTCATTAGTGACGCCGTTATGTTGCGTGGCTACCCACCAAGCATTCGCGAAATTGGTGACGCAGCAGGCCTGCAGTCCACATCATCGGTTGCCTACCAGCTAAAACAATTGGAAGAGAAGGGGTTTTTGCGCCGGGACCCTAATAAGCCGCGTGCTGTAGATGTTCGTCACCTTAATACGGATGAAGGCGCCAAAAAGCCGGGCCGCAAGCCGGCCAAGTCTGAGCAGCAAGTTCCCGAGGATGCAGGTGCCGTTTCCTATATTCCTGTGGTCGGCCGTATCGCTGCGGGAGCACCCATTACCGCAGAGGAAAACGTGGACACATACTTCCCCATGCCTGACGAGGTGGTCGGTAGCGGCGACCTTTATATGCTGCAAGTAGTCGGCGACTCGATGCAGGATGCCGGCATCCTTGACGGCGACTGGGTAATCATTCGTTCCCAGTCAGTTGCAGAGGAGGGCGAGTTCGTCGCCGCCCTGCTCGAAGGTTCTGAAGCTACCGTCAAGGAGTTCCACCGTGATTCGTCCGGCGTGTGGCTGCTTCCCCACAATGATGCCTACGCTCCCATCAACGGCGATGATGCGGAAATCATGGGCAAGGTTGTATCGGTATTCCGTAAGCTTTAACCACTCACCTGACGCAGATTCCATTACCCCGCAAGGGCCGAGCGTGGCCCTCGCGGGGTCTATCTATGTACACCCTTCGTTGACGCAGCCCGTATCCTGCCACCCCCATTTTGGCTCTATTTCGGACCCGGACACCAAAAGAGACGAAAATCCCACTTTCCCACTTTTCCTGATAACCAGGCATTTCAAGGTACCGGCTCTAAAATGCAGCTGTGCAAGTTTTTGCTTTAGTCCGTTTATTCCCGATTTTTGAGACAATAGACTAAGCAAAACAATATCGCCGGATTTTCACTTCCGCATAAAATGGCAATTTTTACCCCCGCGCCATGACGCGATGTCTCTAGATTCAAGGAGGAATCATGTACGCAGAAGAGCGGCGTCGCCAAATTGCTTCCCTCACCGCCGTTGAAGGCCGCGTCAACGTCACTGAGCTCTCAGAACGCTTCGAAGTTACGGCCGAGACCATTCGCCGCGACCTTGCGGTGCTTGACCGTGAGGGTGTCGTCCATCGCGTGCATGGCGGCGCAGTAGCCTCCCAAACCTTCCAGACCGCGGAGCTTACCCTGGATACCCGCCAGAGGTCCGCCTCCGGCGCAAAAGCGGCTATCGCCCGCGCGGCCCTTGATTTTCTCCCCCACGGCGGCGGCAGTGTTTTCTTGGACGCAGGCACCACCATCAATGCATTCGCGGAGCTCATTGGACAGCAATACCCGCAGGCGCAGTTCAATATTGTCTCCAATAGCTTGCCTATTGCCCTGTCGCTAGCGGGCAATGGCGTGCCTGACGTCCAGCTACTTGGCGGTACGGTCCGCGCGATTACCCAGGCCGTCGTTGGCGATACCGCACTGCGCACCCTAGCTTTGATGCGTGCCGACGTCGCCTTTATCGGCACCAATGCCCTCACCCTAGACCATGGCTTGTCGACGGCCGACTCCCAAGAGGCAGCCATCAAATCCGCCTTCGTCACCAATGCCCACAAGGTAGTGGTCATGTGTGACTCCAGCAAGCTGGGCAATGACTACCTTGTAAGTTTCGCCTCTGCCGCCGATATCGACGTCGTCATTACTGACGCTGCTGCCCCCGATTCCTTCGTGGAAGCGTTGCGCGAGCGCGAAATTGAGGTCGTGCTCGCCAGCGAATAATCCCCCGATCCTTCGCCTACTTTAGGCGAAGGACTCCATGCGTTCGACCACTGCGGTACGGGCAGCGTCAGGGCTTTCCGCATCCAATGCCACCTCGGCAAGCTGCTGGCACTGTTCCAAGGTAACTTCTGCCAGCTGTGCACCGACGCCCGCTACCGCCGTCGACGCTGCGGATAGCGAATTTACGCCCAAGCCGGTAAGCACGCAGGCCAACATCGGGTCGGCTGCCGCCTCACCGCAGACGCCAACCGCAACGTTATTAGCTTGGCCCACGATGCAAGTGTGCTGAATGAGTCGCAGGACAGCCGGCTGCCACGGGTCGGTCAGGTAGGCCAGCTGTGGAGACAAGCGGTCCGCAGCCATCGTGTACTGAGTCAGGTCATTGGTGCCGATGGACACGAAATCAAGGTGCGGCATGATTTTATCCGCCATAAGCGCTGCGGCCGGAACCTCAATCATGGCGCCAGCAGTCAGGCCGCGCTCGCGGCACAGGCTAGCAAACCACTGGGCCTCGGTAGAGGTGGCAACCATAGGAGCCATCACCCAAGTCGATGCTTTGTCATCGCGAGCCGCAGCCGCCTGCGCAATCGCATCCAGCTGGCGGGTCAGCAAAGCCTCATTATCGCGTGCAATACGCAGGCCACGAACACCCAATGCTGGGTTTTCCTCGGAGCTTAGCGTGGCATAAGAGATAGGCTTATCGGATCCGGCATCCAGCGTACGCACGACAACCTTTGACTCAGGAAAGGCATTAAAAACCTTGCCGTAAATCTTTGCCTGCTCGTCCACGCTCGGCTCTTCACTAGCCGAGAGGAAGGACAGCTCCGTGCGGTAGAGACCAATGCCCTCTGCTTGGGAATCCGAAGCAATGCGGGCGGCGTTGCCATCAGCGACGTTGGCAAGCAGCTGCACGCGATGGCCGTCCTTGGTTTCAGCCGGGCCGCGCCACTGGGCAACGCGTGCTGCACGCTCGCGATATTCGGCCACAGCCTTTGTGGAAGCCTCTGCGTCGGCCCCAAGAGTGACGGCACCCACTGCACCATCGACGAATACCAGCGTGCCGCTTTCAATATCGCTAAGCGCGGCGCCCACAGCAACGATGCATGGAATATCCAGCTGGCGGGCGATAATGGCCGTATGGCTGGTAGGTCCCCCCAGCTCGGTGACAAGGGCCTTGATGTGCTTGGTATCCAGCGTCGCGGTATCGGCCGGGGCCAAGTCATCCGCGAAGAGCACGGCCTCGCCGTCTACGAGCGGCAGCCCCGGCTCGTCCTCGCCGCGCAGCTCTGCGATTACGCGGTCGCGCACGTCCTTTAAGTCAGTGGTGCGCTCGGCCATCACGCCGCCGGCGGCCTCGAACATGGTGACAAACTTATCGGTGGCGCCGACAGTAGCGAACTCCGCATCCTGGCCGGTGCGGATGTTTTTGCGCACGGCTTTGTGCCAGCCACGGTCCTTGACCATGCCGGCCGTTGCGGTCAGAACTTCCGCAGCCTGGCCTTCTGCGGCAGCAGCTCGCTGCTCCAAACGGCCAGCGACAGTATCTACGGCCGCAAGGAAGCGGTCGTATTCAACATCACTCGCTTGCTCTGGGTCGATGCTTCCCTCGGTAGGCAGGGCGGGGCGAGGGCGGACCCACACGGCTTCGGCGTAGGCGACTCCGGCAACGACACCGGTTCCTTTGATTGTGGACTCAGACGCGTTTTCCATGAGCGTACTTCCTTCGAAGATAGCGGTTTATTAACTTCCAGAACACCACAAATCGGATAGAAAAGCAATGTATACCACAGGAATTCTGTTGACTTTCGGACACAATCGGACAAGAATCAACATTAAGGGCGGGCCATGCCCGTACCGTTCTCTCCAACGGCGTTCGGCCCCCAATATACAACCTGCGAAAGGGACGACTTGATTCTCACGCTGACCCCCAATCCCAGTATCGACGCCACCCTTGTGCTCAGAGAGCCATTGACCTCCGGTGATGTCCACCGCGCCAGCGAGGTCACACAGGTTGCTGGCGGCAAGGGTGTCAACGTCACCCATGCCGTGCACTTGGCCGGCGAGCAATCCTTGGCTCTTTTCCCAGCCCACGACTCCGATTCTTTCCTGAATCTCATTCACTCGGCTGGGCTGCCTTCCTCTGCTATCCCCATGGACGGCGCAGTTCGCGTCAATACCACCATCACTGAGCCTGATGGCACCACCACCAAGGTCAACGGTCCAGGCCCTGCGCTTTCCGACGCCGACTCCCACGCCATTACCTCCGAGCTCACCGCCCGCGCCCTTGCCTCCGACTGGGTGGTTCTAGCCGGCTCGCTGCCGCGTGGCGTAGATACCGATTGGTATTGCGACCTCATCTCCGCGGTTCGCTCGGCCGCACCACAGGCCCGCATTGCCGTCGATACATCCGATGCTCCAATGCAGGCCATTGGCGAAAACCTCAATTCTGCTGCGCCGGATCTCATTAAGCCGAACGGCCTAGAGCTCGGCCAGCTCACCGGAACCGACGGCCGCGAACTGGAAGACCAGGCCGCGCGCGGCGAGTACTCAGGGGTTGTTCGGGCGGCCCGAGACGTCGTCAAGCAGGGCATCGCAGAAGTACTCGTCACCCTTGGCGGTGCCGGCGCGGTGCTGGTTACCGCGGACGGCGCTTGGGCTGCAACTCCCCCGCCAGCAACGGTGAAATCCACCGTAGGCGCCGGTGACGCCGCGCTCGCCGGATACCTCCTCGGCCGCACCGCCGGTAAGTCGCCGGCCGATAGCCTTGCGCAGTCGGTGGCCTACGGAACTGCGGCTGCATCCAAACAAGGCACCCAATTCCCTCGCCCAGAAGAACTCGATATCGCACATACCCCCGTACAATCGCTAGCCTAAGGAGTGCCTAATCATGGCTTCCGACCTCATCACTACCGACCTAGTCGCGCTCGACGCCGACTTCGGCGACAGCGTTGACTCCGTTATTACCAACCTGGCCACGCTAGTCCATGACACCGGCCGAGCCACCGACATCGCCGGCTTGGCCCAGCCCGCCATCGACCGCGAGGCCAAGGCCGGTACCGGCGTCCCTGGCGGAGTCGCCATTCCGCACTGCCGCTCCGAGGCAGTGACCGAACCCACCCTCGCATTCGCCCGCCTGAGCCGTGGCGTGGATTTCTCCGGCCCTGACGGTGACGCCCAGCTGGTCTTCCTCATCGCTGCTCCGGCCGGCGGCGGCAAAGCCCACTTGAAGATTTTGTCCAAGTTGGCCCGCGCTCTAGTGCGCAAGGACTTCCTCGAGTCCCTGCGCAACGCGCCCACCAAGGAAGAAATCGTTCGGCTTGTGCTGGAGGTAGTTAATGCCGAAAAGCCGAAGAAGAAGCCAGCCGAGGAACCGGCCACCCAAGGCGCTGCTGCCGGCACTGCCGCAACCGGTGCCGCCGCCGGCACCGCCGGCTCCTCCGCCACCGCGTCCTCGGCCGCAACCCCTACCAACGCAGAACCTTCGACCGATGTCACCCGCATCGTGGCCATCACTGCCTGCCCCACCGGCATCGCCCACACCTACATGGCGGCCGACGCCCTCACCCAAACCGCGGCCGAGCGTGATGACGTATCTCTGACTGTTGAGACGCAGGGCTCGTCTAATAATGAGTCTGTCTCCCAATCCACGATCGACGCGGCCGATGCGGTCATCTTCGCCACGGACGTCGGCGTGCGCGACCGCGAACGCTTCGCCGGCAAGCCGGTTATCGAGTCTGGAGTCAAACGCGCCATCAATGAACCTGGCACGATGCTCGACGAGGCGATCGCAGCCGCGCACAACCCCCACGCGCACAAGGTCTCCGGCACTGCTACCCGCGCCGATGCGGAAGAAGAAGACAAGTCTCTTGGTTGGGGCAAGCGCATCCAGCAAGCCATTATGACCGGCGTGTCTTATATGGTCCCGTTCGTTGCGGCCGGTGGTCTGCTGCTCGCCCTCGGCTTCCTTTTCGGTGGCGCCGATATGGCAAATGGTTGGCAGACACTATCGACGGAGTTTTCGCTCGGCAACCTCCCCGGCCATGACGTGACCGTTGACGGCGAACTCATGCACTTCGAGCGCTCCGGGTTCTTGCTCTATCTCGGCGCTGTTCTCTTCGCCGTAGGCCAAGCGGCAATGGGCTTCATCGTCGCTGCGCTGTCGGGCTACATCGCCTTTGCGCTGGCTGGCCGTCCGGGCATTGCTCCGGGCTTCACAGGCGGAGCGATCGCAGTTACCTTGGGCGCTGGATTCATCGGCGGCCTAGTTACTGGCCTGCTGGCAGGCTTCATCGCGATGTGGATTGGCAACTGGAAGGTACCGCGTTGGCTAGGCTCGCTCATGCCGGTTGTCATTATTCCGCTGCTGACATCGTTGGTTGTCGGTCTCGCCATGTACCTGGCACTCGGCATACCGCTGGCAAACCTCATGGAAGGCCTGCAAAATTGGCTATCGTCCATGTCCGGTTCTTCGGCTGTATTGCTGGGTATCATTCTCGGCCTGATGATGTGCTTCGACTTGGGCGGCCCAGTTAATAAGGCGGCCTACCTCTTCGCCACGGCCGGACTGTCTACCGGCGACGAATCCTCCATGCAGATCATGGCCGCCGTCATGGCGTCCGGCATGGTCGCACCAATTGCGCTGTCGCTGGCTACGTTTATCCGCAAGTCGCTGTTTACACCGGCCGAGCAGGAGAACGGCAAGTCCGCCTGGCTGCTGGGTCTGTCCTTCGTCTCGGAGGGTGCCATCCCGTTTGCGGCGGCCGATCCTTTCCGCGTCATCCCTTCGATGATGGCCGGCGGCGCGGTGACGGGCGCGATTTCGATGGCCCTGTCGGTCGGTTCCCGTGCCCCGCACGGCGGCGTGTTCGTCTTCTTCGCCATCGACCCGTTCTGGGGCTACCTCGTGGCCATCGCAGCCGGCGTGGTTGTCTCCACTGCGGCGGTGCTGGCGATGAAGCAGTTCTGGCCTAATAAGGCCGTCGAAGAAGCCGCCCAGAACGTGGCAGTATAAACCAAACACTCGTACACTGGATTGTAAAAATCCCCGTAAGAAAGGATATTTTCCATGGCTTCCAAGACTGTAAAGGTTGGCTCCTCTGTAGGCCTGCACGCACGTCCTGCATCTATTATCGCGGACGCTGCCGGCGAGTTCGATGAGGATATCTTCCTCAACCTGGTCGGCGATGATGATGAGGATGAGACCGATGCGGCCTCTTCCCTGATGATCATGGCTCTTGGCGCAGAACAGGGCGATGAGGTTACCGTTACCTCCGAAAACGAAGAAGCAGTGGAAAAGATTGCTGCTCTCATCGAGAAGGACCTGGACGCTTCCTAAGCCCTAAAACGGTTCGGCTCTAGGCTCCCCACCCTTGCGGTGGGGAGCTTTTCGCTTGCCGACGCCACCTATCCCCACGGTGGCACCCACGTCACCTGCCCGCGCACGCGGGCTAGCCGGCCACGGCGCGGCGGGGCGTTGGGGTCATCGTCATTGACGCCGTTGTGATAGGGACAGCATGTTGCAAGGTTCGCAGCGTTGGTCTCGCCGCCATGCTTCCAGGCTTTGAGGTGGTGAATCTGGCACTTGTCGGCGGGATAGTTACAGCTCTCCCACGGGCATACCGGGTTGACCGCAGCCGCCATGAGCCGCTGCTTGTCGTTGGCCAAGCGCGAGGTCCGGTAGAGGTTGACCGGCCCCTCGTGAGGATGGACGAGCGTGACATAGCCGTGGTCGCTCAGTGTCCGCGCGACAAGCTCCGCTCCGGTGATTCGAGCGCCGTTGGTGAGTTGGAGGGTGATTTCCTCGCCGCCTCCGTCTACTACGCGGTCGAGCTCGTCGAGGGTGAGAACCACCTGAGTCGTCACCGTCGCCCGCGTCGCATTCGCCTTGCCAAAGAAGAGGTCTTTGGCAGATTCCAGGGGCTTATTGGCATCCAATGCAGCGTGCATATCCGCCACATCGGCTGAATCCCCGGTAATAGTCAGTGACCACGGACCGCCGGAGCGGCGGGTAAGGCGCACTCCCTTTTCGGGCGCGCGGCGAGGTCGCAGTTCGCGTACCAAAGCGCGGGCACGCTTTTCCAAGGCGGTGGCGCTGCCGCGAAAGGCACACAGCTCGGTGCGTAGGGTCCAGGCGTCGCGCTGCGTCGGCAAGCGCAAGGCGTATTTTTCAATCAGCAATAGCACGTCAAGGGAATGCCTAGTCTGCCGCGCCGCTCGCTGTTTGGCAGCAAAGCCGCACCGGCCGAAGTAGGTATCGCATAGACGCAGCAGGTCGCGCGCGGCTATGTCAGAGGCACCCCGCGCGATGAGCTCGCGATCGCTAAGCCCTTGAACGGCGGCGACAATGTCCATGCCGGCGTTCACTGCGTTTAGATATGCATCCAATGCGGTCATGCTGCTAAGTTAAATAGACCCCGCACGCCTAAGCGAGCCGCATACCGGCGCGCTGTGGATAACCCGCGTTGCTCCGTCAACAACGCTGCCCGCCGCGGGCGCGCGACGGGCAGTTATCCACAGGTGGAAAATTAGTACTTGGCGCCGTGCCCCTCGCCGACGGAATCGTAAAGCTTTTTCATAATCGGATAGGCCACGATGATGCCTACGGAGCCCCACGCAATGCCCTCGAGGGAAACCCCACCCACGGTGAGGGTCAGGTTGCCGATGCCCGCGATAAGCGCCACCGCGGCCGCAGTCAGGTTGACCGGGTTATTGAAATTAACCTTATTATCCATCCAGATGCGCACACCCAGCATGCCGATGAGTCCATACAGCACGATACAGGCGCCGCCCAGAACGCCGGTCGGGATGGTGAAAATCAGCGCACCAAACTTCGGCACGAAGGCCAAAAGGATGGCGGTAAAGGCCGCCACCCAGTAGGCGGCGGTGGAATATACACGGGTTGCGGCCATCACGCCGATATTCTCGGCGTAGGTCGTGGTACCGGAGCCGCCGAAGCCGCCAGCAAGGGTGGACGCAAGGCCATCGGCGATCAGCGCGTCACCGGCCAGGTCATCGATATCGCGCTTGGTCATCTCGGAGACGGCCTTGACGTGGCCGACGTTTTCCGCGATGAGTACCACCAGCACGGGAAGCGCCACGGCAATGGCGGAGACGTTGAAAGAAGGCGCGTGGAATTCCGGCAGGCCTACCCACGGGGCGGCATCGATGGCCGCGACGGCGTCATCGCCGAGGTTGCCGGTCAGCGCAGCGAAGACCCAGCCGACGACCACGCCGAGCAAGATGGATAGGCGCGAGACCATACCGCGGCCGGCGACGGTGGCCAGCAGGATGACGAGCAGCGTCACCGCGGCCACGAGCGGTTGGGAGGCGAAGTTCTCGGCCGCATTCGGCGCTAGGTTCAGGCCGATGAGGGCCACGATTGCACCGGTGACGGCCGGCGGCATGACGGCATCAAGCACGCGGCGGCCGGCGATTTTGACTGCCACACCCACCGCAGCCAAGACGAGGCCGGTGACCAAAATGGAGCCCGCCTGCGCGGCGATTCCGTACTGCTGCGACGCCGAAAGCGGCGCGATGAACGCGAACGAGGAGCCGAGGTAGGACGGCAACCGGTTGCGCGTGATAAGCAGGAACAAAATGGTGCCGAGGCCGGAAAAGAGCAGCGTCGTATTGACGGGGAATCCGGTCAGGGTAGGAACCAACAGCGTAGCGCCGAACATGGCCACCACGTGCTGCATTCCGATGCCGATGGTTCGGCCCCAGCTGAGTCGTTCTTCCGGCGCTACGACCGCGCCCGGTGCAATCCTTTTACCGTCTCCGTGGACGGTCCAACCTTTTAAGCTCACGAGCCTTAATTATGGATCACCCAGGCTGGTTTTAGGAAACTTCCTCCACGATGAATTCGGCAAGTTCGCGGGCGGTGGGTGCGGGAAGGCGGACGTCGACAAGCGTGCCATCGGCCGTGTACTCCTCGTGGCGCACCGTGCCCTCGGCGTGTACGCGGGCCACCACATCGCCGCGGGTGAAGGGAACCTGCAGCTTGACGTGGCTATCGCGGGAGTTGAGGAAAAGCTCCACGCGCGCGGTAAGCTCGTCGATTCCCTCGCCCGTGCGCGCGGATACGTAGACGACGTCCTCGTGGTCGAGTACGTGACGCAGCTCGGCGAGCACTAGCGGGTCGGCTTGGTCGATCTTATTGATCACGATGATCTCGGGCGGGGCCTGCTCCCCAGTTTCCGCGACAATGTCATAGATGACCTGGTTGACGGCCTCAATCTGCTTGAGCGGGAATGGGTCAGAGCCATCGACCACGTGCAACATGATATCGGCGGCCAGCACCTCTTCCAGGGTGGATTTGAAGGCTTCGACCAGCTGCGTGGGCAGGTGGCGGACAAAGCCGACGGTGTCGGTGAATACGACCTGGCGGCCGTCGGCAAGCGTGGCACGGCGAGTGGTGGGGTCCAAGGTGGCAAAGAGTGCGTCCTCCACCAGCACGCCGGCGCCGGTCATGGCGTTAATGAGCGAGGACTTTCCGGCGTTGGTGTAGCCGGCAATGGCTATCTGCGCGATGGTCGAGCGCTGACGCTTGGAACGCTTGACCTCACGGGCGGTCTTCATAGCGCGCAGCTCCTTGCGCAGCCGGGCCATCTCCGTGCGGATGCGGCGGCGGTCCGTCTCAATCTTGGTCTCACCGGGACCGCGCAGGCCAACGCCACCGTTGGAGCCGGCGCGGCCGCCCGCCTGGCGCGAAAGGTTGCCGCCCCAACCACGGGTATGGGTGTAGAGGTATTCCAGCTGTGCCAAGGAGACCTGCGCCTTGCCCTCTTTGGACTTGGCGTGCTGGGCAAAGATGTCAAGGATGAGCATCGTGCGGTCAATGACCTTGGTGTTAAGCGCGCGCTCGAGAGCGGTGAGCTGGCCAGGATTGAGCTCGCCATCGCATACCACGGTATCGGCGCCGGTGGCCTCGACGATGTCGCGCAATTCCTTGACCTTGCCGGAGCCGATGAAGGTGCCGGAATCCGGCTTATCGCGCTTTTGGTAGATCATCTCCACTACTTCGGCGCCGGCGGTCTCGGTCAGCGCCGCGAGCTCGTCCATGGTGGCTTCGACTTCGGCCACGGTGCCTTCGGTCCACACGCCAACCAGGATGACGCGCTCGAGGCGCAGCTTTCGATACTCCACCTCATAGCCATCGGTGGTGTCTTCGGCGCGGATGGTGGTCTCACGGGTGACGCGGCGGAAGGCGTTGCGCTCTGCCAGGTCAAGGTCACCGGTGGTGGGCGTCGCCTCTGGTACGGCCGGGGCGTCATTATCGCGGAACGCGCGGGCGAGGAGATCGTCGTTATTGTGCTGGGAAAATTCGGTCATACTACCTTTCATTTTGGCATGTTGCGGCCGAAAGCGGGAATTGCGGATTCTTAGCTGGCTGCGCAAGGCGATACAATGGCGGGCATGAACGTTAAGGACACTGGGGCTAAGCAGAATACCGAGATGCAGGCCATTGGCCTCAATTTCGAACGATGGCAGGATGCCGTCGAGGCCGCTATCGCTAGCGATCGCTTAGCCGTTACCGGCGAGGTACGCGGTGGTCAGCTGATTCAGTTCACCGATCCATCGGGCGCGCAGCTCAATATCCTCGCGGTGGAACCTTTTGCTACTTTCATTGGCTTCAATGCCGTTACGCAGGGGTTCGCCCACGTGGAAATGGTCAACGATGTTCTCGCGCTGCTGGAGATTATCGATCCTTTCGGCACCACCATCGCCCAAGCCACCGCGAACTTGGCGCAGGGGCCTTTGCTTGCCGACGAACCCTTGCAACAGTGGCAGCAAATCTCCCTCACCGCCATGGGCCTCGATATCCGCACCTACGAGTCTGCCGATGCCTATGAGGCGGCCGAGGGCGAATTCCCGGCGCTCTTTGAGTCCGCGGGGGCGAAGGTAATTTCCTCCGGGTCTGGCGCGGAGGTTCCTACCCCGGCCGCTACCTTTGCGGCCCGCGTCATGGAATCCGAGTGGCGTACCAATGAGCTCACCGGCGAGAAATTCGCCCACCTCGTCATGGATGGCCTCTTCCCCTTCGATCTCTGCCTGCCTGCAGGCAGAGATGAGCTGCCTGCCAAGGACTCTATCGTGGCCGGCACCGCCCTGCTGACGGCTTCTATTGAAATGCCCAGCGGTGGCTGCGGCGACGGCGCTGGCTGCGGTTGTGGTTCCGGAGGCTGTGGCTGCGGCGGCCACTAAGAGTTGACGCAAAGGTCTGGTGGAATAGCTGTGTGGATGCCTTTCCCGGAAAATGCGAGGAACCGGCGCGTGCTGGTTCTCGCGCTAATCCTGGTGGGATCAGTGGCGGTTGTGGCAACCCTGAAACTTCCCGGGGTTTTCATCGCGGCACTACTTATCGCGGCGGCACTGCTTATGCTCCACGCACGGCCGGATGCCTCGGAGCAGGCGGCGCTGCGCAGCTCTATTCGGCTCTCTGCCGAAGATATTGAGGACGTCTTGGCGGAGTACGAAGACTTCCGGTCCTCCGAGGCGGCCGAGAAGATCGCGGACCGCACGCTCTACCGGCCGGCGCTTTTAGATCTGGATTGCTCCGACCCCACCATCGAAGCCTTCCACTATGAAATTTCGGGCGCCCGACGGTTCCTGCGCCGGTTGAACCTGCGCGTCAACGCGGAAGAGGTCAGCACCAACGAGCTGGAGTCCTTGCTGAAGGTGACCGATGGACGGGCTCGCGAGCTCAAGGAAACATGGCTATCGGCCCGCCGCGCCGCTTTTGCGCTCGGGCCGAAGTATGAAAAGAACGAAGTAAAAAATCGCGCCCTGCGCCGCCAAGCCCTCGAAGAGCAAGCATTCGAGGAAGAGGAAGGCGAAGGACGCAGCGCCTAAGCACTCACCGTGTACCGCGCACCGCGCGCGTCGGGCCCGACGCGGTCTAAAGGGAGGTCTCACCGGTGGCGACGATCGCGGACGGGCCGGTCAAGCGCGAGCCGCCCTCGTAGATGTCCACTGTTACTTCCCCACCGGGGACGTGTACGTGCACGGTACCGTGAGGGGTGGTGGTGTGGTCAACGGCGGCGTCGGCAAGCGCGGCGGTCGCGGCCGCCACAGTGCCGGTGCCGCAGGAGCGGGTCTCTCCTACCCCGCGCTCAAAGACGCGCATGTGCACGTGGCCATCACGCAGCGGGGTCACGACCTCAACATTCACGCCGGCGGGGAAGAAAGAATCATCAATGATGGGCTGCTCGAAAGTCTTGGCTGCAAGGCCCTCGGCGTCCAGTCCCGGCACCACGGCCGCGAGGTGCGGATTGCCCATGTCAACGCCTAGACCGGCGTAGCTCTCCCCGGCCATAGACGCGGTGGATACACCCGTTACTTCGGCCGGTCCCATCTCCACGGTGACCTCAGCCGCATGCGCATCACACGAGTGCACCGTCACGCGCTTGGCGCCGGCGCGGGTACCGATGGTGAACTCGTCTTCTTCCACGAGGCCGCGCGAGCGCAGCCAGTGGGCGAAAACGCGGGTACCGTTGCCGCACATTTCGGCCACGGAACCGTCAGCGTTGCGATAGTCCATGAACCAGTCAGTGGGCGCGATGCCCTCGGCCAGCGACTCGATTTCCCCAGCCGCGAGCAAGGCCTCGGCGCGCACGACGCGCAGCAATCCGTCGCCGCCGATACCGGCGCGGCGATTACACAGCGCCGCTACGCGCTCGGGGGCAAGCGGCGTGGTGGCCGCGTGGTCTTCGACGATGACGAAGTCGTTCTCAGTTCCATGACCCTTGGCAAATTTCATGCTCCCTACCCTAGCGCGCGCAGCGCCTGGGCGGTCGTATCGCCCGCGGCATCCAACCACATGATGCGCTTATCGCGGTTGAACCAGGAACGTTGGCGGCGCACGTAGCGCCGTGTCCCGGTAATAGTGCGCTCGACGGCCTCATCCCACGTAAGTTCGCCACGCTGGGCTTGGAATACCTGCGCATAGCCAATGGCGCGCCCGGCCGTGGAATCGGCCACCAAGCCCTGGGATTGGAGGCGCTCGACTTCCTCGATGAGCCCGCGCTCAAACATCTGGCGCGTGCGCAGCTCGATGCGCGGATTAAGCCAATCTGCGGTAGTGCGCAGGCCGAGCAAACGGGTGCCCCACCGCGGCGGGGCGTCCTTCGGCGGCTGACTAGCCTTATAAGGTTTACCGGTCAGTTCGATGACCTCCAAGGCACGCACGGTGCGCCGTGGGTCCTTATCTTCAATGATGGCGGCCGCGGCCGGATCCACCTGCGCCAGCTCCTCATGCAGGGCATCGGTACCGATTTCTACGCGCCGGGCCTCATACTTGGCGCGGACGGCGGGGTCGGTGGGTGGGAACTGCCAGTCGTCGACCAGCGCTTGGGCATAAAGCATGGAGCCGCCGACTAGGATTGGCGTCTTGCCGCGGGCCATGATGCCTTTTACGTCCGCGATGGCATCGCGCTGGTAGCGCGCCACAGAAGCGGTCTCGGTCACGTCCCACACATCGAGCTGGTGGTGCGGGATTCCCTCGCGCTCGGCCGCGGTGAGCTTGGCGGTGCCAATGTCCATACCGCGGTAGAGCTGCATGGAATCGACGTTGACCACCTCACCGTCCAGCTCCTGCGCCAGCGCTAAGCCCAGCGCAGATTTGCCGGAGGCGGTGGGGCCAAACACTGCTATCGGGCGCATTAGACCTCCCACCCTGCAACGTAACGGCCGACACCCAGGGTGGCGTCGGTGGCCAGCAACTGCGCCTTCTTTGGTTGCAGTCCTGCTAACTCCTCCCACAGCGCGGGCTCTACCACACCGCGCTGGCAAAGCCACTCGCCTGCCTTGCTTGCCGACGCCCCCATGAGCACCTCCTCGCACCACTCATGCGCTTCCTGGGCACCGGGAACGAGCGCCAAGGGGGCGCGCTCGGCCAGGCCCGCGCTGCCATCTGCCACGACGATGGTCAGAGCCGCCGGATCCGGCTGGCCGATGTGCTCCCGGCTAGCGCGGGCGTGAAGCTGCGGCACGCTGTGCAGCACGTACCGGGCCATGATCTCCGGAAGGAAGTTGCCGCCGCCCAGGTCCGTGGCCGCGCCCCAGGCCCGTAAGCTTCCGGTATGGGCGGTATACCAGCGCTTATCCTGGCTGCCGACGATATCTACTTCCACTATTCCAGCGGCTGCAGCCTCCACTGCGAGCGTACGGGCAGCGGCAAGCAGTGCGCGAGAAGCAGCGTCATTGGTGGAAAGCTCCACGGCCAGCGCCGGTGACGCAGGCATTACCATGAGATTGAACATTATTCCTCCATACTATCTACCCAAGTGGAGGTAATTAAATAGAATCTGGGCACGCGCGGGATATTCGCGGTAATGTATCCAGTGATTTTATTCGGCAGCCGTGACGCGCGGCGATCTATGCATAGGAGGGCTTGTCATGTCTCCCATCCCTACCCCAGGTTCCATGCCCAAGAAGGGCCCTCGTCCCACCGCAAAGCCTGTTCCCGTGCAGGCACCAAGCAAGAATGACCCGGCTAAATGGGGCCGCGTCGACGCGGATGGTTCCGTCTTCGTCTCTGCTCCGGAGGGCGAACGCAAGATCGGCGAATGGCAGGCCGGCACCCCCGAGGAGGGCCTACAGCACTACGGCGCGCGCTACGACGACCTCTCCACCGAAATTGAATTGCTCGAGGCTCGCCTGCGCGCCAACCCCAGCGAGGCCGCTGGCATCAAGAAGACCGCAGCGCAATTGCGCGAGACCCTGCCAACCGCTGCGGTCATCGGAGACATCGCAGCACTTGACCGCCGCCTTGTTGCCGTCATTGAGCACTCGGTAGAAGCCGGCGAGCAGGCGCAGGCCGATAAGGAGCGCCGCCGCGAGGAAGCTATTGCTGCCAAGGAAAAACTGGCAGCTGAGGCAGAAGAAATTGCCGAAAACTCCACCGAATGGAAGGCTGCCGGCGACCGCATCCGCGCCATCTTAGAAGAGTGGAAGCAGATTAAGGGCATTGATCGCAAGACCGATGATGCCCTGTGGAAGCGCTACTCCCGCGCCCGCGACTCCTTCAACCGCCGTCGCGGCTCCCACTTTGCCGAGCTGGACCGCGCCCGTGCGGTTGCCCGCAAGAAGAAGGAAGAACTCGTCGAGCGCGCCGAGGCCATCCAGGATTCCACCGAGTGGGGCCCCACCGCCCGCGCCTACCGCGATTTGATGACCGAGTGGAAGGCCGCCGGCCGCGCCCCGCGCGACGTGGACGATAAGCTCTGGGCCCGCTTCCGCGCCGCCCAAGACAAATTCTTCAATGCCCGCAATGCCGTCAATGACGAGCGCGACCGCGAATTTGCAGAGAATGCCAAGGCCAAGGACGCCTTGATTGCGGAGTACGACGGCCAGATCGACCCGTCCAAGGGAATCGAAGGAGCTAAGGCCAAGCTGCGCGAGCTGCAGGAAAAGTGGGAAGAAATTGGCTTCGTTCCCCGCAAGCAGGTGCGCGAGTACGAGTCCAAGATTGAGGCGCTGGAGCAGCGCGTCACCGAGGCAGAAAAGTCCGAGTGGCGCCGCACCGACCCAGAGGCGCAAGCACGCGTGGCGCAGTTCCAGGCTAAGGTCGATGAGTTTAACTCTCAGGCCGAGGCAGCTGAGGCCAAGGGCAATGCGAAAAAGGCCGCTGATCTGCGTGCGCAGGCCGAGCAGTGGCAGGCTTTTGCCGACGCCGCCGCTAACGCCGTCAATGACAAGTAGTGCACCTCGTCCACATTGCGCGGCCACCGCGGCCGGCGCACTCGCCTACCGCTCACGCCCAGCCCAGCGAACCTGCGGACTGTATTCGCAGCTTCGTCTTTTGGGCCAACTTGGCGGCCCAAGAAGCCAGCGGCGATGCCGCGGCATCGACGTCGCCGGGCCGTGTGGTCCAGCGTCTGCAGGGTTCTAGCGAATCACAGACCTATCTCTTTGCCGTAGTGGACGGCGACTCCACCCTTGGTGAGGTTTCTGATCTTGGCCTGCCGCTTATCCCCTCGGTGGAACCGAGCCCGGAGCTGGATTACCTCGGGTTCATCCACATTAGCCTGCCGCTGTTGGAAGAGCGCGAGGCAGCAGAGATTGAATGCGTGCTGTGTGATTTGCCCCTTCCTGGCGAGCAACTGGATGAAGAAGGGCGCAAGGTTGCCGAGTGGATGGGTGCAAAGGCGCTGGAGCTGGCCCGGAAACTCGGCCGCACCGTAGCGCACGTGGGACTATTGCACCCGCCGGGCGCGGACCCAGACTACGACGCTATGGGCAGCATCTACCGCGAGCTGGGATTTACGCAAAGGCATGCGGAGCACCAGCTGGTGATGGACATCCCCGAAAGCCCTGTCGCAGCACTGCTCCCGGCGGGAATCACGGCCCGAGTCTGGCCGGATTACGACATCCCTGAGGGCTACCTCGACGAGGTCATGCGGCTGCTTAGCCTAGCGTCCACAGACGCGGAAACTGGTGATCTGACGGTGGAGCCCATCGTGTGGACGCGTGCCCGATTGCGCGAAGCGCACAGCCGGCTGCGCTCTCGTCGCGGGCACACACTTCTTATCGCACTTACCGCCGAGGACGGGAGCATTCTCGCACTGACCGAGATGGCTCGGCACGAGGACGCGAATCCTGAAGTTTGCGAGTGGACTCTGACTGTGACCGATCGCCCGCACCGGCGCCGGGGACTTGCGCAGCTAGCCAAGCTCACTGCGCTGCATGAGGTGGCGCGCTATTGGCCGCGGGTACGGCGCTGCTACTGCTCCGTTGCCGCCAAGGACGCGGCCATGAATGCCATTTACCGCAGCCTGGGCGCCCGGGAACTCTCCCGCTCTTCTGCGTGGGAGTTGCGGCTGCGGGATTAGTGGCGGTAGGCCTACTGCTCGCCGCGCTGGGCGCGGTGGCGTTCGGCGGCTTGCTTGCGGCGATTGTCCTCCAGTGGCTCCCGCTGCGGTGCCGCGTCTATCCTGGATTGGAATTCGCCCACCTCATCGAGCTGTCCGGCGGTGGCGCGCACGCGGGCTTCGGCAGCCTTCTGCTCTGGACTGCGGCGCAGCGCCACCATGCTATAGGCCAAAAATGCTAGGAAAGTAGCCAGCATTCCTACCCACATTCCCAGCGACGCCCCGTCGGCAGTAGAGCCACGGAACCAGAAGCCCCATAGGTTGGCGAAAAAGGACACCGTCACCAACATCCACGCGATGAGCCCCGGCGTAGCGCGACGGGTGAACAGCGTCACCGGAGTAAGAATGCCCAACCCAATGAGCGCGAGCCACGCGGAGACGGTTTCCATGATGGAAATCCTCACGCCACTCGACGTGGTGCCGAACGTCAATGCCTCCCAACCATGGGCTGGACCGGCGTAGGGCAAAATCAGGTAGAGGATATAGACCACCACTGCAATACTCAGCGTCACCTTGTGACCGCCGAGGTCCATTGTTTGTGCTGCTCTACGCTCAGCGTTAGCTGCATTGTGGGCTGCGGTGGTCGAATGTTCCTCAGTCATGGCTCCCTAGCCTACTCCCCTGCTAGCAACCGCAAGAATCGCCGGATTCGGCCGCCGCGGGCTTGCCAATCGACGGCAAACCCAGACCGACGCCGATGGGTGCGGTGGTAGGCGTTTCGCCGGCAGCAGACATGTCGCCGGCCTTGGTGCGGGTGTGGGAGGTCACGGCGGCGTCGGCAAGCAAGAAGAAGGAGCCCGCACCGGTGACCTGGGTATGCACCACATCACCCGGGCGGATCTCCGCCGAAATATCCGTGCCGTCCGAATCAACCGGGGTAAAGTGCACCAGGCGGCCATCGCGCGCGCGGCCGGTCATGCGGTGGGTTTCATCGTTCTTGCGGCCACCTTCGGCCTGCACCAAAAGCTCCACATCCGTGCCGATGAGCTTCTTGTTTTCCTCTGCCTGAATGCTATCTTGCAGGGCAACGAGACGCTCGAAACGATCCTGGACGACCTCCTTGGGAATCTGGTCCTCCATTTCCGCAGCCGGGGTTCCCGGACGCGGTGAATACTGGAAGGTAAAGGCCGAGGCAAAGCGAGCGCGGCGCACAAGCTCCATGGTGTCTTGGAAGTCTTCCTCGGTCTCGCCTGGGAAGCCCACGATGATATCGGTCGTGATTGCGGCGTGCGGAATTTTCTCCCGTACTTCGTCCAAAATCCGCAGGAACTTCTTAGTGCGGTAGGAACGGCGCATGTCCTTAAGGACCTTGTCGGAGCCGGACTGCAGCGGCATATGCAACTGCGGGCACACGGCCGGGGTCTCAGCCATGGCATCGATGACGTCGGAAGTAAACTCCGCCGGGTGCGGGGAGGTAAAGCGCAATCGCTCAAGGCCATCGATCTTGCCCACCTCGCGCAGCAGCTTAGAAAAGGCGAAACGGTCGCGTGGCATGTCGGGATCGGCAAAATTAACGCCATAAGCATTGACGTTTTGCCCCAACAGGGTGACCTCAGATACGCCCTGGTCCACCAAGGCTTTAACCTCGGCCAAGATATCGCCAGGCCGGCGATCCTCTTCCTTACCGCGCAAGGAAGGAACAATACAGAAGGTGCAGGTGTTATTGCAGCCTACAGAAACAGAAACCCAGCCGGCATAGGCAGACTCACGCTTGGCTGGCAAGACCGACGGAAAAGCCTCGAGGGAATCAACGATTTCCACCTGGGCTTCATCGTTGTGGCGGGCGCGCTCCAGCAGCGTCGGCAGGGCCGCCATATTGTGAGTGCCAAAGACAGCATCAACCCACGGGGCATTATCTAGGACGGTGTCCTTGTCTTTCTGCGCCAAGCAACCGCCCACGGCAATTTGCATGCCGGGATGGTTTTCTTTTGTCTTCTTCAAGGCACCCAACGTGCCGTAGAGCCGCTTATCGGCATTTTCGCGCACGGCGCAGGTATTAAAGACGATGAGATCTGGCTCCACGCCCTCGCCGGCGGCCGCGTAGCCGGCCTCCTCCAAGAGGCCAGAGATGCGCTCTGAATCGTGCACATTCATCTGGCAGCCGAAAGTTCGGACTTCATAAGTACGGTTATCTGCGATTGTCTGCTCCACGTCGGCATAGTTTAGCCATGAAGCTAGGCATCTCATAACTGCCGCGTCTTTGTCATTTCGGCGCAACCGTGGCCCGCCGAATCAGTCCTCTGCGCGCAATTCCGCGCACCGCGCGTCAAGGGCTGCGATTGCAATCTGCAGCGACATCCCTTCATTGAAGCCACGGCGTGCCAACACACCCACGATGCGGCGTAGGGCCTTGTCGCGCTCCTTGCGATCCGAGGGGACAGCTTTAATGGAGCGAGCCTTCTTTTCCGCAAGGGCCTGTGCCATGGCTTGTTCATCGGCAGGGTCGATTTGCTCGAGGGCCTCAGCACGGTCAGCCTCGCTCACGCCCTTTTCCCGCAATTCCCTGTTGAGAACCGAGCTGGACTTGCCGCGCCGCTTATGCCGTTGGCGCACCCACTCGTGTGCAAAAGCGGCGTCATTCACCAGGCCAGCGTGGGCTAAATCATCTAACACGTTCTCAACGACATCTGGCTCAAACTCGGCTTTTACTAGACGATCATAGAGTTCTTTCCGGGACCTAGAGCGCTGATCCAAAAGACCCAGTGCCCGAGAGCGGACTTTGGCCTTGGCCTCTTCTGCCTCTCGATCGAAGAGCCCGCCCCCAGCTGCTCCATTCTCATAGGCCTCGAGGGCCTGACGGAGTTGGGCGAGCTTTTCGGGGGCGGGCTGATTCATGATGCAGATTCAAATGGTACGCGGAGTGTGTGGGGACGGGTTAGACGTTTTAGTCGTCATCAAAATCGACGTTTGGAACGAGATCAACGGACTCATCGGTCAATGGATCATCGGCTCCAGGAACGTCCATCGCGGCACCCTCTTCACCTTCAGCCGCGGCCTCGCCGATACCGAGCTTCTGGAAAATCTTCTGCTCGATTTCATTGGCCAGATCCGGGTTATCCTTCAGGAAATTACGCGCTTTCTCCTTACCCTGGCCCAGCTGGTCGCCTTCGTAGGTAAACCAGGAGCCGGACTTGCGGATGAAACCGTTTTCGACGCCAAGATCAATGATGGACGACTCGCGAGAAATGCCCTCGCCATACATGATGTCGAACTCGGCAATCTTAAATGGTGGCGAGACCTTATTCTTTACTACCTTGAGCTTGGTGCGGTTACCGATGGCATCCTGGCCATCTTTTAAGGTCTGGATGCGGCGGATATCGCAGCGCACCGAAGAGTAGAACTTGAGCGCCTTACCACCGGTGGTGGTCTCTGGCGAGCCGAACATCACGCCAATCTTTTCGCGCAGCTGGTTAATGAAGATAGCGGTGGTACCGGAGTTGTACAGGGCACCGGTCATCTTACGCAGCGCCTGCGACATCAGGCGGGCCTGAAGGCCGACGTGACTATCTCCCATCTCACCTTCAATTTCCGCCTTCGGGGTAAGGGCAGCTACGGAGTCAACGACGATGATGTCGATTGCGCCGGAGCGTACCAGCATATCGGCAATCTCCAAGGCCTGTTCGCCGGTATCTGGCTGGGACACCAAGAGGTTATCGGTATCCACGCCAAGCAGGCGAGCATACTGCGGGTCGAGCGCGTGCTCGGCGTCAATAAACGCGGCAATGCCGCCATCCTTTTGCGCGGATGCAATAGCGTGCAGCGCAACAGTGGTCTTACCAGAAGACTCCGGGCCATAAATCTCTACGATGCGCCCGCGCGGGAAACCGCCAATACCAAGAGCGACATCGATTGCGGTATTACCGGAAGAAATGGCCTTAATCGGTGGGCGGTTGTCATCGCCCAGGCGCATCACAGCGCCTTTGCCGTAATCCTTCTCAATCATGGCCATTGCGGCATCGAGGGCCTTTTGGCGGTCATCTCCCTTAGAGGCAGCAGAAGAAGACTTCTTTTTGGTTGCCATTAACTTTCATCCTTATCTTTAACGACGATGTACTAACGCATTATTAGACTGCCGTGGAACTCAAACGGTTCCCTCCGTCAACGCCATCCCACTGTAGACGACTGCATCGACACTTCCGCCATCTTACATACATCTGTTCGAATTTTGAAAGTGAACACGCCAGTCCGTCCAATTCGACCGCTCTATAAAGTTGGGTAATCGACTCCCAACCTGCGCTCCTTCGGTACATCAAAGTCATCGCACAGGCTCAGCCAGACGCGACGCGGATCGACGCCGCGTTCGATAAGCTCATCGGGCGTTGCCCCGAGGTCGGGCAAGACATGGGAGTGGCTAATCCACTTTCCCTTAGACTCGCCAAATTCGTCCACAATGAGCTGGTGATACTCGGTCAATCGCATGCGCGCTATCCTACCCAGCGCTTAAGCACGGGCGCCAGCGGTCCAGAAAGCCTCGATTGGAAGCCCGCCACAATAGCTCCGGCTCACAATGATCAGCCTCGAATGAACACCGTTCAAAACCCTCAATTGTCTGCAGTTTTCATGCAGTGCTAACCTCTTGAGCATGAAAAAGAACTCTCTGGCAACCACCATTGCCTATGTTGCCGTGTTTACCGCTCTCGTCATTGTCCTTGCCTTCGTATCCATCCCCGTCGGTTCGGCCGGCGTGCCCATTGTGCTGCAAAACGCAGCGCTGATCCTCGCCGGCCTAATTTTGGGCAGCAAGCGCGGCGGTTACGTGGGACTACTCTTCTTGTTCCTGGGTCTCGCCCTCCCAGTTCTGGCAGGTGGCGGTACCACGCTGCGCGCGCTGGCAGGCCCAACCGCGGGCTACATCATCGGCTATGTTCTCTCGCCAGCAGTCGCAGGTGCAATTGCCTACCGCTCCCCTAAGAGCAAGGGCGGCATGGCGGTCATGCTTGCCATCGCTGCCGTTGCCGGCCTTGCCGTCCAATACATCTGCGGCGCCTTTGGTCTCATGATCCGCTCTGGCTTGGACATTGGTCCAGCCTTCGCCGCCCAATTGCCCTTCATCCCTGTCGATGCCGGAAAGCTTGTCGTTGCCGTCATCATCGCTATCGGTGTTCACTCAGCCTTCCCCGATCTGATGGGACGAAAGGCTGCCTAGTGCCCACGATCGACTTTTCCTCGGTCTCGGTGGCTTTTGATGACACCGTGGTGCTCGAGGACATCAACCTCACCCTCACTGAACAGCGCATTGGCATTATCGGCCAGAATGGTGGCGGGAAATCCACCTTGACCCGGCTCATTAATGGGTTGGGCGAGCCTAGTGAAGGTACGGTGACGGTGGACCAGATGGACGTCGCCAAGCAGGGCAAAAAGGTGCGCGAAAAGGTGGGGTTCGTCTTTTCGGATGCCGAAAACCAGATTGTCATGCCCAATGTGCGCGATGACGTCGCCTTTTCGCTCCGCCGCTTTAAGCTGCCCAAACACGAGCGCCTTGCCCGCGTAGATGCTGCCCTCGAGCGCTTCGGACTCGCCGAATTTGCTGAGCGCTCACCGCATACGCTCTCCGGCGGACAAAAGCAGCTCCTCGCGCTGGCAGCGGTCATGGTCATCGACCCGATTCTCATCATCGCTGATGAGCCCACTACCCTGCTGGATCTACGCAACCGCGATCGGATCAAAAGAGAATTCGCGCGACTGGAACAGCAACTGATTGTGGTCACGCACGACCTGGAATTTCTGCGCGATTTTGATCGGGTCATTTGCATCGATAACCACCGCATCGCCGCGGATGGCCGGCCGGCCGAGGTCATAGATTTTTACCAAGACCTCATGGCCCAGCGGCCGCTGTAGGGAGAATTCTCATGCAACGACGCACGAATCTCCCACTTTCCGTCTATGTTGATGGCACCAGCTTTGTTCATCGCATCAAACCTAGCTGGAAGATCGCATTCCTCTTAGTCTTTATCCTGGTCACCAGCATCTTTTTCAAGTCCATTCCGTGGGCAGCAGGCGGTGTCATTTTCGTCGTCTTTCTCTATGCTTGCGCCCGGATTCCACTAGGCATTGCCTGGAGTCAGATCTGGCCGCCCCTCTTTTTCCTAGTCCCCTTGGCAGGCTTTCAATGGTGGGCAAAGGACTTCGACTATGCGGCGGTGATGTTCCTCAATGTCTTTGCCGCTATGATGGCTGCCTTCTTGCTCACGCTGACCTCCACGGTAGATGAAATCATGGAGTCGCTGGAAGAATCGCTGCAGCCCCTAAAGCGACTGGGAATACCGGTAGAAAACATCAGCTTAGCTATGTCACTGACTATTCGGCTCATCCCGCTGATGTTTGAAACCGTCTATGAAGTCCTAGATGCCCGCAAAGCGCGCGGTGCCGGGATGTCCCCGCTCGCATTTGGCACCCCGGTTATCATTCGCTCCATCCGGCGAGCGCGCGCGATGGGTGAAGCGTTACAGGCCCGCGGCGTCGGCGACTAGCAGCAAAAGTTATCGCCTCCCTTGCACCACCACATGATGGCCGAGGGAGGCGATAACTATTTAAAAGACAGTCGGGGTTTACTCCCCACGCAGCTCACGCAGCCGGGCCTGCACAGCATCGTTGTTGGCATTGCCTGGCTGAGCAGCGTTGTCGGCAGCAGAGCCGGACGCTTTATTGCCCTCAATGGCCTGAGCCTTATTGCCTTCCACGGACTTGGAGGAATTCATTTCATTGCGAATCTGCTCTAAGCGGGAGTGGCCGGCCATCTGAATACCGGCTTGTTGTACCTCGGCCATGCGGTTTTCCACGGAGTTCTCAGCAAGCTCAGCCTGGCCCAGCGCCTTGGAGTAACGGCGCTCAATCTTATCGCGCACAGCATCCAGAGACGGCGTATTGCCATTGGCAGTCAGCTCGTTCATGGAGTTCAAAGACTCAGAAACCTTTTCCTGCATCTTTGCCTGCTCCAGCTGGGAAAGCAGCTTGGAGCGCTCATTGACCTTTTCGCGCAGCGCGGCGTTATTACGCTGAACCGCATTCTTGGCCTTTTCTGCCTGCTGCAGTGCTTGGTCGTGCAGCTTCTTGGTATCCTCCACGGACTCCTCAGCCGTAACCAGCTGGGCGGCGAAGGCCTCGGCCGCGTTCTCGTACTCCACGGCCTTATTTTCATCGCCCTTGGCACGAGCCTGATCAGCCAATTCCAGAGCCTGGCGAGCATTGCCTTGCAGCTTTTCTACCTCTGCCAAACGGCGGTTAAGCTGCATTTCCAGCTGACGCTGGTTACCAATCACGGCGGCCGCCTGCTGAGACAGCTCCTGGTGCTGGCGCTGAGCATCCTCAATAGCCTGCTCGATCTGCACCTTCGGATCGGCGTTTTCCTCGATCTTATTATCGAAGAGTGCCATCAGGTACTTCCAGCCCTTAACAAATGGGTTCGCCATGGTGTGCTTCAACCTTTCTAGGTTAAAAATGTGCGTAATGTTCTGCTGTTTATACTAGCGAAGCGCTGTTTCCACCGCTTGCACTCCCCGCGGTCGCGGGCGCTTGCCGACGCCCCCTTAACCATCACAGCCGACCTTCCTCGCAAGAGAATAGGCCGGCTGTTGACATAGACCGCTATGGGCTAAAGCTCTGATGCGGCAGGTGCCGTATGGGCTAGCTCCTCATCCATGGAGGGCAGGGCCATGTAACCGGCCGCTTCAATCAATACGTCCGAGACTGAGCAATCCAGCGCGTGGCACACAGACGCAAGAAGCTCAGACGAGACTTCCTTGCGGCCGCGTTCGAGCTCTGAAAGGTAACCCGGCGATACGCGGGCCACTCCGGCCAATTCGCGCAGGGTCACTCCTTTGTCCGCGCGGAAGGCGCGCAGCGTCAACCCAAGAGCCTCACGCAAAAGCGGCTCAGGGGTACGAGCAGTGGCGGGCGCCGCTGGTGCAGCAGCGCCGTTTACCGGGTGTTCGAGGACTGCAGTAGAAGTGTTCATCACTATGGTCAACGCTCCTTGTCTCGTTATTGTTCCCGCAGTGCCGGATTTTCTTCCAAAGTTGAGCCCAGGAGCCGCAAGGCGGCTGCGACCGTGGCCTCTCTGATTTCGTTTCGCTCCTTGCCCAATCCGGAGAGCAACTGGGAGAATGCCACTCTGCCAGGAGAATAGATGCCGATATATACGGTGCCCGCCGGCTTGCCTTCCTGTAGGTCTGGTCCCGCCACCCCGGTAAGGCCTATCCCCCAGTCCGCGGCGGTTTCTGCCACCGCCGCGCGCGCCATTGCAAGGGCGGTCTCACCAGAAACCACACCGGCTGCTTCGATATCGGCTACCGGTTGGTGCAAAAAGTGGGATTTCACCTCGGTGGCATATGTTACAAGCCCTCCGCGCAACACAGCCGAAGCTCCAGGGACGGAAGCCACCGTGGCGCTGGCCAACCCAGCAGTAAGTGACTCGCAAAAGGACAAAGTTTCGCCGCGCTCGGTGAGTTCAGATACGAGGCGGGCCGCCATGGAGCTCATGAACTACCTAGCTATTCTGCTTCTTGCCGTCGATGAGGTACTGAACGCCGGTAACCACGGTCACCACTGCGGCCAAGAGCATCACTAGGAAAATAGGAACGTTCATCCACTCCGGCAAGGGCCACAGATACAGCCCGACTGCCACGGATTGCAATACAGTCTTCAGCTTGCCGCCCTTCGAAGCAGGAACGACCTTGCCGCGGCGCAACAAAACCATACGCCAGATGGTGATACCGAACTCACGGATGAGAATGACCACGGTAATCCACACTGGCAGTACCCCAATGATGTTGAGGCATACCAATGCGGTAGTCATAAGCGCTTTATCCGCGATGGGATCAGCGATTTTACCAAAATTGGTGATAAGGCCACGGGCACGTGCGATGTCCCCGTCGAGCTTATCTGTGAGCATCAAGACCGCGAATAGGCCAAAAGCCCACCAGTCATGGCAGGCAATCACCAGCCATGCGAAAACCGGAATGAAAAGAATGCGCAGGCTGGTGAGAATATTTGGCAGGTTCCAATTGGATACCTGTGGATTCACATCCGAGGATTGCGCTGACTGTGTTCCGGGTTGATTCACGTTATACATACTACCTGTTAGCACCAAGCACCTGCGCTTGGATGCCCCTGCATTTTAAAATGCGAATCATGAAGTATTTTGCTGTTAGCTACGACTACAACCCCAATAATCCTGAGATTGCTAAGGCCCGCCCCGCACACCGCGAGTTTACCGCGCAACTTTTTGAGGAGGGCACCATCATTGCCACCGGCCCCTTGACGGATTCCAAGGGCGGCGCACTCATCATCGTGGGGCTTGCCGACGACGCCGTGGTCGCCGACGCCATCGCTCTCATGGACAAAGACCCCTTCTACCAAGCCGGCTGCATCACTGGCCGCAGCTTCCGCGAATGGAATCCCGTAAACGCCCGCTTCTAGTGTGGTAGCTCTTCCTTGGGCAGGTCTTTGGCCTTGCCCAAGAAATCGCCCCTCTTGTTCCGGACGATCTTATTGCCTTCCTCGTCCCAGTCGAAGTGATTGTGCGATACCGGCACTCCGCCTTGGTTCTCATCGCGCTTGTTTTTGATAATCGAGGCGATAACCGTAATAACCAGGACGCCCACGATCACGATAAGTGAGGTAATGGTGGAAAATTCTGGGATAGACTCCACGTTCTCGCCGCCGTTTACAAACGGCAAGTTATTCTCATGCAGCGCATGGAACATGAGCTTTACACCGATGAAACCCAAGATGATGCCCAAACCATAGGGCAGGTACACCAAGCGATCCAGGAGGCCATCCAGCAGGAAGTACATCTGGCGCAAGCCCATGAGGGAGAAGGCATTGGTGGTAAAGACCAAGAACGCTTCTGAGGTAATGCCGTAGATGGCTGGGATGGAGTCAAAGGCAAACATCACGTCGATAAGACCAATGGACACCAACGCGATAAATAGCGGGGTGAACGCGAATTTACGCTTGCCCGAAGAATCTTCTACGCGGTGCGTGAGCTTATCGCCGTGGTAGCGCGGGGTGACGTGGACTACCTTGCGGATCAGCTTGATGATGCCCATGTCATTGGGATCGGTTTCGGGGGCGTCCCGAATCTCATCGACGATGAGCTTGATCGCTGTGTAGATGAGGAATATCGCGAACAGGTAGAAGATATCGGACCATGCCGCGATGACCGCAGCACCCAAAAGGATAAACACCAAGCGGCATGCCAAGGCAATAACGATACCGATGAGCAAGACCTTTTGCTGGTACTTCCGCGGGATCTTGAAGGCGCCCATGATAAGCGCGAAAACAAAGAGGTTATCTACGGAGAGCGCCTTCTCTGTCACGTAACCCGTGAGGTATTGGATGCCGTGCTCATGGTCCCATATGGCCCACACGCCGGCACCAAAAAGTAAAGCGATACCGACATAGAATAGGGTCCAGAACCCGGACTCCTTCAGCGTCGGCTCGTGCGGGGTGCGCACGTGGGAGTAGAAATCAAAAACAAAGAATCCAAGAATGACGACGATAGAAATCGCCCAAATCCACAATGGCACATGCATTGGTACATCCCTCCGGTCGAAGATACAACAAATTGACCGGAGGTCTCCCCCGCCCGGCGAACTAAATTCCGCCGGGCCGGCACGACCGGGAGCGTAATGCTACCGTGCTGACGATCGATGCCGAAGGATGGGGTACTCCCCTCCAAGACCCGTCCAACCTTACACGATCTTAGAAGGCGCCTGCCGAAGGGTTATACGTCGCCTGAACGGTACGGGTGTCGCCGGCATCGCCCTGCGGGGAGGAATCGGAACCTGCGGAAGGGGCGGCGTCGGAAGTAGCGGCAGCTTCCTCCTGCTCCTGCTGCTGCATCTCCTCCTGAATCTCCTTCGGGGCTTCGGCAGGGTCGGCGCCCTTGATCATCCAGATGATGGTATCGAGCTCTTCCGGCTTCACCAGAACCTCGCGGGCCTTGGAACCCTCGGACGGTCCGACGACGCCACGAGATTCCATCAGGTCCATGAGGCGGCCGGCCTTGGCAAAACCGATGCGCAGCTTTCGCTGCAACATCGAGGTCGAGCCCAACTGGGCGGTGACCACCAGCTCGACGGCCTCGAGGAGGTCGTCCATGTCCTTGCCAATTTCCTCATCGATTTCCTGCTTGGCCTCGGATTGCTTCTCTTCAGTCACACCCTCGGTGTAGTTCGGCGCGGCCTGCGACTTGGCGGCATCGACAACCGCCATGACTTCATCATCCGAGACGAATGCGCCCTGCATACGCACAGGACGCTTGCCCTGCGGAATGAAGAGGCCATCGCCCATACCAATGAGCTTTTCCGCGCCGCCCTGATCCAAGATAACGCGGGAGTCCGTCAGTGAGGACGTCGCAAAGGCCAAGCGTGAAGGCACGTTGGTCTTAATCAGACCGGTCACCACGTCAACGGACGGGCGCTGGGTTGCCAGCACCAGGTGAATTCCGGCGGCACGCGCCTTCTGGGTGATGCGGACGATGGAGTCCTCAATCTCCTTTGGCGCGGTCATCATCAGGTCCGCCAGCTCGTCGACGACACAGACGATGTACGGGTACGGGCGTACCTCCCGCTCGGATCCTGCCGGTGCCTGGTATTCGCCGGAGATAACCTTGCGGTTATAGTCCTCAATCTTGCGCACGCGAGCAGCCTTCATATCCATGTAGCGCTGCTCCATCTCCTCCACCAGCCACTGCAAAGCTGCTGCGGCCTTCTTCGGCTGGGTAATGATGGGCGTGATCAAGTGCGGAATGCCCTCGTACGGGGTAAGTTCCACCATCTTCGGGTCCACCAAGATGAGGCGAACCTGCTCAGGGGTGGCTCGGGTAAGCAGCGAGACCAACATGGAGTTGACGAAAGCGGACTTACCGGAACCGGTAGCACCGGCGACGAGCAAGTGCGGCATCTTTTGCACCGAGAACGAGGTGTATTCGCCTTCGATATCCTTGCCCAAACCGATGAGCATGGGATCCGGTGAGCTGGTCATGCTTGGCGCATCAAGCACCTCGCGCAGGTGCACCATCTCGCGGTCTGGGTTCGGAACCTCAATGCCGACGGCCGACTTGCCGGGGATAGGCGTGAGCAAGCGTAGATTGTCCGTGGCCACGGCGTAGGCCAGATTGGACTGCAGGTTCGTAATTTTCGATACCTTGACGCCTGGTCCCAGCTCGATTTCATAGCGGGTCACTGTTGGCCCACGGCTAAAGCCGGTTACCTGGGCATCGACCTTGAACTCTTCGAAGACATCGGTGATGGCCTCGATGATGCGGTCATTAATCTCCGTGCGCTCCTTGGCCGGAGTGCCCGGGGTCAGCAGGTCCGTAGTGGGAACCGCGTAATTCTCGTTGCCAAACTGTGCGGACGGCGCAGGAGCAGCAGAAGTACCCGTTTCCGCTGCGGCCTCGGCCGCAGGCTCGGTGGAGTCCACCTGTGCACCGGTCGTAGCGTCGCGTCCGGAGCGCTCGCGGAAGAGTTGGCGGGCCTTCTCGTGCGCGGACGAGACCGCATCAGCGCCTCCTTCCACCGCAGATCCAGCAGCGCCTGCAGCTACACCGGCCGCTGCAGCGCCAGCGGCACCGGCAGCACCCGCAGCAGCAGTCTTTGCTGCGCCACTTGCTGCTCCCGCAGCACCCGCGGCGCCCGCAGCCGCACCAGCGGCCGAGCCAATTGCGCTACCAGCATTAGCACCCGCTGCCGTAGCCGATCGAGTAGAAGGAGAAGTGGAACGTTGACGAGTAGTGCCCAGCACTTGGGTCGGTTCCGGATCCCCAGAGTCCGATTGTGCTGGCGATGACGAAGCGGCGTCTTCCACTACCGGGATCTCATCGGTATCCCCAATATCGCGGGAGACAGGCTTTTCAGCCGCGTTAGACACGGGCTGGAAGCCGCCACGCGTTGGTGCACTAAAGGCGCGGGTGGCATGTTCCTCCTCTGCTGCAGCAGGGGAATCCACCGGGTAAGAAGAACCACGCGGGGCGGGGTCTTCAGTGGGGCGTCGGAAAGCGCGCAGGCTTCCACCACGCTCAGAGGAACGACGCTTGGCCACAGGTCGTGCTGGGCGCTCGCTGCGCTCGCGCCCTTCCGCGATGTCATCAATATCGCCAGTCACGTGGCCGTAGAGGTCATCGCCCTCTTCGTCGTAATAGTCTTCATCCGCACCACCGAAGCGGGAGAAGGCCGCAGCAATGGCATCAGCCACCAGCTCATAGGCCTCGCGGATAGTAATGCCGGTGACTAACAAGGCGCCGTAAATAATGACGAGGAAAAGCAACGGCACTGCGACGAAAGAGGTAAAGGCCGTCTCCAGAAGGCCGCCGATAGCGTAGCCGATTACACCGCCAGCACCACCGGCGCTGTCCGGGGTAAAGCCAAGCTCAGGGGTGCCAGCAAAGATGTGGATCAAGCTGAGCATGGCAAGGACGATGATGCTGATACCGCCCACAATGCGCGGCTTAAAGTGCCCCGCTGGGCCGGAGATATCCATCATCAAGGAAATGGCCAAGGCCACCAGTGCCACCGGCAGCACCCAGGCGCCTGCACCAATGACATAGCGGACGATATTGCCCACCCAGGCGCCAACCTGGCCGGCAACGCCAAACCAGACGGTAGCGGCAAGCACGATGGCGATGCCGATTAGAACGAGTGCCACCGCATCAGGATTTTTCACCTGAATACCGCGTGATTCTTCCTCGCTTGCTTCCATCGTAGAAAGCTCTTCTTCCGCGGCTACATCGCGCGCCCGAGTAACCTTGCTCTTCTTCTTTTTCTCCCCGCGTGCAGAAATTTCTTCCGGCTCCCTCGTCGTCTCGTACTCCTCGGTGTCATATACGTCTTCGCTGGGCTTGAGCCCGGCCACGCCATGGCTTACACCCCGCGCCATATTTCCCATGCCGCGGGCCGTGGCACCAAAGGCAACGCCCAAGCCCTTGCCGACGGCCCGGAACGCACTACCCGTACGCTCCTGCGAGGTCGCCGCAGCGCGCCGATGCGAAGACGTCATAGCCAGGTTTTCCGGCATGCCAGCACCGGACCGGCTGCGGCCCGACGGCCGGGAACGATTCGACTTTCGGCGCGTTCCGCGCGAAGAGGCATTTTTGACAGACATGCCTCTACTCTAACCGGGTTACCCCACAAATCACATTAGCCACACGCGTTTCCCTAACACCTGGACCCACAATCTCACGACGAACGCTTCCCACGCACCCCACAGCTTAGAAACTGGGATTAAATCAAGATTAGAGCGTTGACTTTACGATGGATTCGGCGTCACCTTCAATCTTGACTTCAGCAGAATCTCGCCCGAAGGCCCAGAGGATGAGCTCGCCTACCTCTCCTGAAACGCGGACCACGGCATCGCCCTTCTCCGCCACGCCATGCGTATCTGCGGCAACGATTCGCGGCAATCCTTCCGGCTGCACAATGACCGGACGTTCAGATCTGCGCAGGGCCACCTTAACTAAAGGCTTTAGGTAGCCATGCATCTGCTGCTTGATGCGCGCCGAAAAGTCGCGTGGGCCCATGCCATTAGCCCGGCGAATATCCTCGTGATGAACAAAGTGCTCCACAAAGTTTTGCTGTGCATCGACAAACCGAACAGGGTTATAGGAAGCAGGTCCCCTCCCCCAGTCATCAACCAACTCATCAAAGTCGCGCTCGGCCACCTTGCGTGATTCCTTTTCCAGACGGCCGGAAAGTGCGTTGACGAAGATGCCGGCGGCCGCATCGGGGCGGTTTTCTCGCACCCATAAATGTACGGCTAGGTCGCGGGTTGTCCAGCCCTCGCACAAGGTGGGGGCATCGGGACCAAGCTTATGAAATAGCGCTACCATCTTGGCACGCTCAGCAGAAGAAAACGACATAAGCCCCAGCATACCGAGCTAGCTGGCATGCTGGGGCTTGCTTTCGCTTAGCGCGAGGAACCCGTGCTATTTACAGGGACTCGCGAGAAGCGTCAACGTCTTCTTCATCGGTAACCAAAGGACCGGAATTCGTCGGCACGATAGTCGGCAGAATGACTGGCTCGCGCTTGTACTTGGAATCCATGAGCTTGGATACCTTACGGCGCAGCTTCTGCACCATGCGGTAGGTATCGTTCTCGCCCTCTGCGGCAAGATCGTTCATGGTGTTTTCCACCATCTCCGCAACCTCCGGCACAATGCCGCGGTCATCATCGGAGAAGCCTGTAGTAGATACCGTTGGGTGCTCCAGCAGGCGCGAGGTGCGGTTATCAATCACGCAGGTGATAGAAACCACGCCGCCGGTACCCAGGTTGGTGCGATCAGCCAAAGTGTCAGCATCCACATCGCCCATGGAAACGCCGTCGACGTACAGGTTACCCACCTGCATCTGGCCTACGACCTCGGCGCGACCCTTACGCAGGTCCACGACGACGCCGTTTTGTGCCAGCACCGTACGGTCGCGGTCCACACCGGTGGAGATAGCCAGTTCCTTATTGGCACGCAGGTGGCGCCACTCGCCGTGCACCGGCATCGCGTTGCGCGGGCGCGCTGCGTTGTACAGGAAGAGGAGCTCGCCAGCGTAACCGTGACCGGAAGCGTGCACCTTTACATCCTGGTTGGTAATGACGTTGGCACCAATCTGAGACAGCATGTTGATAACGCCGTAGACGGCCTCCTCGTTACCCGGAATGAGCGAGGAAGAGAAGATGATGGTATCGCCATCGCGGACGGTAATCTGGCGGTGCTCACGGCGGGCCATACGCGACAGTGCTGCCATGGGCTCACCCTGCGTACCGGTGGTAATCAGCATGGTCTTATGCGGAGCCATCTTGGCGGCCTCATCGATCGGAATGATGGTGCCGCGTGGAACCTTCAAGAAGCCCATCTTCTCCGCGATTTCCATGTTGCGCATCATCGAACGGCCATTGAAAGCCACCTTGCGGCCGTTGGCCACAGCGGCGTCGATAGCGGCCTGGACACGGTAAACGTTGGAGGCGAAGGACGCCAAGATTACGCGCTGCTTAGCGCCGGCGACGAGCCGCTTGAAGTTGGCAGGAATATCACCCTCAGATGCCGAAACACCGGGGACGGTGGCATTGGTGGAATCACACAGCATGAGGTCAACGCCCTCATCGCCATAGCGGGACAGGGCTGGGAGGTCCGTTGGACGGTTATCCAGCGGGGTCTGGTCCAACTTGATGTCACCGGTGTGGATGATATTGCCGGCTGGGGTGCCCAGCATGATGCCCAAGGCATCCGGTACGGAGTGGTTGACTGCCCAGAAGCGTACGCGGAACGGACCGTAGGTTACGTCGGACTTTTCATTAACCTCGACGAACTTCGGCTTCTGGCGGTGCTCCTTACACTTTGCAGCAATAAGCGCAATGGTGAAGCGGGAAGCAACGATGGGGATATCCGGACGCAGCTTGAGCAGCCACGGGATTGCACCAATGTGGTCCTCGTGCGCGTGGGTAACGACGAGGGCTTTGACCTTGTGGATCTTCTTCTCAATCGGGCCAAAGTCAGGCAGGATGAGGTCCACGCCTGGCTCACCGGAGGATGGGAAGAGCACACCGCAGTCAATGATGATGAGGTCGTCGCCGTACTCG
This sequence comes from Corynebacterium sp. MSK074, assembly GCF_030229735.1. Taxonomy (NCBI): domain Bacteria; kingdom Bacillati; phylum Actinomycetota; class Actinomycetes; order Mycobacteriales; family Corynebacteriaceae; genus Corynebacterium; species Corynebacterium sp. MSK074. The sequence goes on along the minus strand of NZ_JASPIX010000001.1, from coordinate 219,564 downwards.
AAGACGGTCATATTGCGGCCGATCTCCGAGATGCCACCCAGAGCGTAAATGCGCAGGGCATCCTTCGGCTGCTTCGGTGGCTCCGGCAGGCGCTTGGTCAGATCCGCACCCTGCATAGACTTGGGCACGTTGCGGCGGCCACGGTTGTTGCGGCCGCGGCCCTTACCATTGCCGTTGCCGTTCTTTCCGTTGCCGTTCTTGCCGCCGTGGTTATTGTTTCCACCGTGGTTATTGCCATTGCCGTTGCCACCACGGCCACGGCCGCGGCTGCCACGGGAACGGGAGCGACGATTGTTGCTGCCGCCATCATTGTTGTTGTCGGAAGAATTCTTCTTGCCAGAATTGCCTTTGTCGCCCTTCGCGGAATTATCCTGTGCGGAATTGCCCGCATCAGTTGCTGGGGCTTGGAAAACTGGCGAAGCCGCCTCGTTGGAGGCGGTTTCGTTTTCCGCCGGTGGGCCCGCCTTGCGGGTCACCTTGCGGGAACGGTTACGGGGTTCATTCATTCTTAGAGGACTCCAGATTGTTCCAGATCACGGCGAAGTACCTCGCGTTCCTCCTCGCTCGCAGCGGTGACAGGAAGACGGGTATCGCCAACTTCGATGCCCTGCAGGCGCAGGGCTTCCTTTGCAAACGTCGCTCCGCCCAACCGAGCTTGCGCATGGGTGAGCGGAAGGAGCGTAGTGACATTGATTTCTCGGGCGCGGGCCATATCGCCCGCGTCGAAAGCTTCATAAAGTTCTACCAAGGCACGCGGTGCAACATGGCCGATGACGGAGATGAAACCAGAAGCGCCGAGGGAAAGCCACGGCAGGTTAATCGGATCATCACCGGAATACCAGGCCAAACCGGTTTCTTGGATGAGTTCTGCGGCCGCAGGAAGGTCGCCCTTAGCGTCCTTTACGGCTTGGATGGTCGGCAAATCCGCAAGGCGGCGGAGGGTATCCGGCGCCACTGGGATGCCCGAGCGGCCAGGGATGTCATAGACACAGATCGGCAGATCCGTGGCTTGCGCGACTGCGGCAAAGTGCTCGTAAACGCCCTTTTGAGATGGCTTGGAGTAGTACGGAGTTACCACCAGCAAGCTGTCTGCCCCCGCGTCAGCGGTGGCCTGAGCCAACTTAATGGAGGCTGCGGTGTCATTCGTTCCGGCACCGGCGCAAAGTTTTGCGCGGTCTCCTACTTCTTCCTTTACGGCTTTGAGCAGCTCCAGCTTCTCTTCAACTGAAGTGGTCGGTGATTCGCCGGTAGTTCCACCTAAGATGAGCGAATCAACGCCATTGTCGACGAGATGAGCTGCTAGGCGGCGACCTGCTGCAACGTCCAGCGCACCGTCACGGTCAAACGGGGTGACCATGGCGACGCCGATGCGTCCAAAGGTGTCGACGCCAGTCTTTGCTGTCATACCTGTGCTCATAGCCGTCAAGATTACCCTTTTGGCTTGCAATTAGCCGCATCGGGGTCACGCGCGTGTTAGGCGTAGGGGCTTGCTGCCATCTGGGTTCCATCAGCCAGAGTGGTGATGTTGAAATCATCAAACAGCACTGGGGCTTTGCTTTGCAGCAGTTTCAGGCACTCCACCGCAACGTGGCGAAGCTCCTCATCGGCCTGCTCGGCGGCACGAGCACCAATGAAGTGACGCCAGGCGCGATAGTTGCCAGTGACAACAATGCGCGTTTCTGTGGCGTTGGGGAGAACGGCACGCGCCGCCTGACGCGCCTGCTTCTTGCGCAGAAGAGCGTTGGGTTCATCCAGCTTCTCTTCCAGCGCGTTAAGCAGTTCATCGTAGACAAAGCGAGTCTCATCTACCGCTTGCATTACCAATCGACTAAGTTGCTCGTCCTCAGCCACCAATTTTGGCAGGACCACCTCGGTCTCCTCCGGGTGGACGAAGCGCTGGGAGAGCTGCGAGAAGGAAAAGTGCCGGTGGCGCACGAGCTCATGGCTCGCCGAACGCGACAGCCCTGTGATGTACATCGTGGCCGTAGCGTGCTCGAGCAACGCAGTATGGCCTACCTCCATGATGTGGTGCAGGTAGGCTTCATTGGTTGCCGTCCGGGGATTTGGCTTATCAAAGGACTCGTAGCAAGCCCGTCCAGCAAACTCGACAAGTGCTTCCCCATCAGAGGCCGAGTCATCCGCGTGCCACTCCACGCCCTGCGGGGCGTGGAACTGTGTTGCGGCAATGAGCTGAATGTCTAGCTCACTTGCTTTAGCCATGGCTTAAAGCCCCAGGTACTTATCGAGGCCTACGACTAGGCCCGGGTGATCTGCAATCTGGCGCACGCCCACCAGCACGCCCGGAGTAAAGGAAGCGCGGTCATAAGAATCCTGGCGGATGGTCAGCGACTGACCTTGAGCACCAAAGATGACCTCCTCGTGTGCCACCATGCCACGGGTGCGTACTGCGTGAACCGGAATACCGTCGACGGTGGCGCCGCGGGCACCATCGAGCTGCTTTTCCGTAGCATCCGGCATTTCACCCAGACCAGCCTCCTTGCGGGCGGCGGCAATTCCCTCAGCGGTATGGATCGCAGTACCGGACGGCGCATCCAACTTGGTTGGGTGGTGGAACTCAATAACCTCTGCAGTCTCAAAGAACTTGGCAGCCTGCTTAGCTAGCACCATGGTGAGGACTGCGGAAATGGCAAAGTTCGGCGCAATGAGAACATTGCCGGCACCGTCCTGCTTGGTCCACTCCTCTACTTGAGCCAAGCGCTCCTTATCAAAGCCGGTGGTTCCCACCACGCAGTGGATTCCGTGGGCGATGCAGAATTCCAGGTTGCCCATTACGGAATCTGGCTGGGTAAAGTCCACGATGACCTCAGCGTGGGCGTCGATAAGCTGCTGCAGATCATCACCGCGGCCGATTTCTGCCACCAGCTCTAGGTCATCTTCCGCGTTGACGCCTTCAACGATTGCCTGGCCTACGCGTCCGTGCGCGCCTAGTACGCCAACCTTGATAGCCATGGTGTGTTCTCCTTCTTCAGCCACATCGGTAGTACTTTTCTCCCCATCCTAACGCGCATGGGGGATGCACATTACCTCGCCTTCCTGGAAAGGGTTTGCGCTCTTCGACGATGCCCCTCATTCTCCCTAGGATGGCAGGCATGCAGATATATATCGCTTCCGTTCCTGTAGACGACGTTGCCCGCGCTCACGATTTTTACGTCAATACCCTTGGCTTCCGAGTTAAGGATGATGTAACTCACGGCGATTTTCGGTGGCTCACCGTCACCAATGCTGAAGGTGAGGGAAATACCGAGCTGCTTCTGGAACCGAAGGGCCACCCCGCCGCCAAAGACTACGCCGCAGCACTCAAGGCCGACGGCATTCCAGCCACCCAGTTCCTGTCCGCCGATGTGGAAAAGGAATACAAGGAGCTCAGTGACAAGGGCGTGAAGTTCACCATGGAGCCCACCGATGTTGGGCCGTCCATCATCGCTGTTTTTGATGACACCGTGGGCAACCTAATTCAGCTCGTCGAACTGAAGAAGTAGTCGCACCCCTCCCCTCATCACACGGGTTAACAATTGCATCACTTCCTAATGCTTGTCCCATCTGCCCCAGTAGAATGGGTGTAACAACACGGTAAGCACCAAGGAAGTGATGAATATGTCTCTCTCAATTTTCTCTCGCACTATCGCCGTGGCCATCAGCGCAGGATGTGTGTTAGCACTTGCCGCTTGTTCCGATGAAGAAACTACGCAGGCAGGCGCACCAACTTTCAGTGAGGTTCAGTCAGCTACCGACACCGCTGAAGTTCAGGCCTCCTCCGCTACCCCCGCCGCTACTTCTGCCCCGCGCAGTACCTCTGCAGCGGATGCAGAAAAGCAGAAGCTCCCCCAGGACTCAGCCCCACTGGCATTCGCCGGTATGGGCACGGCCTCGCTCGAGGACCGTCAGCACATGCCGGAGAGACTCGGAAACCTCGTTCCCACAGGTGTGCGAGTGGGGGCGCACGATGGGTTCACCCGCGTCGTCATTGACTTGGAGGGCGAAGGTGAACCGGGCTGGTTTACGTCCTATACCGATAGCCCTGCCCAACAGGCATCCGGCAAGCCGGTTGAGGTCCAAGGAAATACCTTCCTCAACCTCGGCATTGAGGGAACACCGTGGCCTTCTACCCCAGAGCTAAAAGAAAAGTACATGCAACCGGGCACTACCCCTGGTGCCGGGGTGGTCAGCGCAGTCAACTACACCACCACCTTTGAGGCGCAAACACAGCTCATTATTGGACTAGAGAAGAAGACCGCTTACTCCGTGACGTATCTAAAGGACCCGTCCCGCGTGGTCATTGACTTCCAGAACTAACGTATAGCGGCGCCTCTAAATGGTGCACACCTACGAAGAAAGGCTCTGCCTTCCAGCGAGTGAACTGGAAGGCAGAGCCTTCTTTGGGCTTAGGGATTAGTCCTCAACCGGAACTAGGGAAATCTTGCCGCGGTTATCGATATCCGCGATTTCTACCTGAACCTTATCGCCAACGTTGATGACATCTTCTACCTTCTCGATGCGCTCGTCGCCACCCAGGTTAGAAATGTGGATCAGACCATCGCGACCCGGGGTCAAGGAAACGAATGCGCCGAACGGAACGGTCTTCACCACGGTGCCCAGGAAGCGTTCTCCAACCTTCGGCAGCTGTGGGTTTGCAATGGAGTTCACCTTATCGATGGCAGCATCCGCAGCCTCACCGGTAGCAGCGGAAACGTAGACGGTTCCGTCATCCTCGATGGAGACATCGGCGCCGGTTTCCTCGGTAATCTGGTTGATGGTCTTGCCCTTTGGCCCGATAAGCTCACCGATCTTATTAACCGGGATCTTCACGGAGGTGATCTTCGGAGCAAGGCCAGACATCTCATCTGGGGTATCGATGACCTCAGCCATGGTTTCCAGGATGGTAGAGCGGGCATCGCGAGCCTGCTCCAGGGCCTGGGCCAGGACCTTAGACGGGATGCCATCCAACTTGGTGTCCAGCTGCAGGGCGGTGATGTACTCAGAGGTACCGGCGACCTTGAAGTCCATATCGCCAAAGGCATCCTCGGCACCGAGGATATCCGTCAGGGCGACGAACTTTTCCTTGCCATTTACCTCGCCAGAGACCAAGCCCATAGCGATGCCAGCTACCGGAGCCTTCAGCGGGACACCGGCATTGTAGAGGGACAAGGTGGAGGCACACACGGAGCCCATAGAGGTGGAGCCATTGGAGCCCAAGGCCTCAGAGACCTGACGGATGGCGTATGGGAAGTCCTCACGGGATGGGATGACCGGAAGCAGAGCGCGCTCGGCCAAAGCACCGTGGCCGATCTCGCGGCGCTTCGGGGAGCCCACGCGGCCAGTCTCGCCAGTGGAGAATGGCGGGAAGTTGTAGTGGTGCATGTAACGCTTGGATTCTACCGGGGTCAGGGAATCAATCTGCTGCTCCATCTTGAGCATGTCCAGGGTGGTAACACCCAGAATCTGGGTCTCACCGCGCTCGAACAGGGAAGAACCGTGGGCACGCGGAACCAGGTCCACCTCAACGGAGAGGTCGCGGATATCGGTAACGCCGCGGCCATCGATACGGAAGCCCTCGGAGAGGATCTTGTGGCGCACGATCTGCTTCATCAGGGCGTTATAAGCACCGCGGATCTGCTTGGAGGCATCGGCCTCATCCAAGTCCTCGAACTGGTCCAAGAGCTCTTCTTCGACCTGCTCCATGTATTCATTGGTGGCATCGTCGCGTTCCTGCTTACCCGGAATGGTCAGCAGCTTCTCTAGCTTCTTTGCAGCAGCCTTCTCCACTGCCACGAAGACATCATCGCCGTATGCCGGGAAGAGTGGGAACTCCTGGGTTTCCTTGGCGGCACGCTCGGCCAGACCGTTCTGGGCCTCGCACAAGGTCTTAATGAATGGCTTTGCTGCCTCCAAGCCTTCAGCAACGGTTGCTTCCTGCGGTGCAGGAGCGCCGTCGGCAATGCGCTCAGCAACGTTGGTGCCGGCACCGGCCTCGACCATCATGATGGCTACGTCGTCCTTACGGCCCTTTTTGACAATGCGGCCGGCAACGACCATCTCAAAGAGAGCGCGCTCGTGCTGCTCGTGATTCGGGAAGGCCACCCACTGGCCCTCGGGGTGCTTATCATCAGCGATCAGTGCCATGCGGACACCGCCGACAGCGCCGGAAACGGGCAAGCCGGACAGCTGGGTGGCGGCGGAAGCGCCGTTGATAGCAACGACGTCGTAGTACTCTTCCGGATCCTGGGACATCACGGTAACAACGACCTGGACCTCGTTGCGCAGACCCTTGACAAAGGTTGGACGCAGCGGGCGGTCGATAAGGCGGCATGCCAGGATGGCCTCAGAGGAAGGGCGGCCCTCACGGCGGAAGAAGGAGCCCGGAATCTTGCCGGCGGCGTACATACGCTCTTCTACGTCCACAGTCAGCGGGAAGAAGTCGAATCCCTCGCGCGGCTGGTTGGACGCAGTAGTCGTGGCCAGCAACATGGTCTCATCGTCCAAGTAGGTGGTCACGGAGCCGTCTGCCTGGCGAGCCAACTGGCCGGTTTCGAAGCGCAGGGTGCGGGTGCCAAAGTCACCATTGTCTAGCGTGGCAATGGCCTCGGTAATGCCAAAGTCCTCGTCAATATTGAACTCGACGGAGTTCTGAACGCTCATTAAAAAATGTCTCCTTGAGTGGTTTAGGCGATCGTCGATGCCGCCTGGTCGATTTTGTCTATGACAACGGTGTCAAATTCTAACAGAAAAACCACAAAAGCCCCGCCAAAGGGCGGGGCGAGGTGGCCGAAGCTGGGCCGAAATTAACGGCGCAGACCCAGGCGAGAGATCAGATCACGGTAGCGATCGACGTTGTTCTCAGCCAGGTACTTCAGCAGGCCACGACGGCGACCAACCATCAGCAGCAGACCACGACGGGAGTGGTGATCGTGCTTGTGGAACTTCAGGTGCTCGGTCAAAGTATTGATGCGGGAGGTCAGCAGGGCAACCTGTGCCTCAGGGGAACCGGTATCGGTTTCGTGCAGGCCGTACTCCTTGAGGATTTCGGCCTTCTTCTCAGTGGTCAATGCCATGAGTATTTCTCCTTTATTTCAGTCCACATTATCGTGACGCATAAGCCTGCGCTGCGCGCGTGACTTGTGCATGCCGCAACTGCTGTGAACCGCAGTCGCTAAGCCAAACAAACACCTTACAGCGCCCAGGCAGAAAAAATCAAAACCCGTGGCGCCTAGGCTGTGCTTTTAAAGCTCGCTGAAGAACGTCTCAAGGCGTTCGACAAACTCTCGCACAAAACGATCACTATCCACACCCACAGCTACCCGGGCGGTGGGTGGCGCATCCAATCGCTTTTCATCCGCGATTGTCCGCCCACGGGTAGGGCCGGTGGTGTCAGTCTTGAGGTTTATCGAAAGGACGTCGACAAGCGAGGCATCTGCTGCCACCGCAACGGCCAATGGATCGTGCAGGCCGCACCCGCCTAAGTGCGGCGATGTGGTGGCGTAAGCACGAATGTAATAGTCCACCATATCCGCAAAAATGCGGCCGGCGCGGGTTCCGGTAGCGCGCCAACGCGCAGACTCCGCCGTGGTCAAAAGCGTGCGCAAGGTGACGTCCAAGCCCACCAAGGTGGTATCACTTGTGTGGCGGAACAGGTAATCGGTAGCTTCCGGATCCTGGGAGATATTGGCCTCAGACCACGGCGTGACGTTGCCCGGAACGGTGAGAGCCCCGCCCATCATCACCAGGTGTGCGGCCGTGGCAAAGGAAGGGTCCTGCTGCATGGCGGCAGCAATCGTGGTGGACGGGCCGGTCGGAATGATTACTAGATCATCGCTGTGCTCGTGCACGGCCTCGATGAGGAACTCAGCCGCTGGTTGGGACTGCGCCTGGGTGGTTGCCGGCGGAAGCAGGACCTCCCCCACGCCGTTGTGGCCGTGGATAAAAGAAGAAATCTCGCTTGGCCGAAAACCATCCGGGCTAGGTCCGGCAAAGACCGGAATATCGTCTTGGCCCAGTAGTTCTAGAAGGGCCAGTGTATTGCGCACGGCTAAGGGCACGGTCACGTTGCCGTACGTGCAGGTCACGCCGATTAAGTCCAGGTCCGGACGGGCGATGGCATACGCCAGCGCTAGGGCATCATCAATGCCGGTATCAAGATCGAGAATCGCCTTCATTTATTTCTCCCGCAGGAAGTAGTCCTTCGCGGTCCAGCCCTGCGCCTTAGCATCGGCGGCTAGCACCTGGCGGGCCTTGGCTACGTCATTGGCCATCGCTTCTAGCAGCTCGTCTACGGAATTGAACTTCACCATATCGCGGAGGTGGCCTACAAAGTGCACCGTAGCCTCGTAGCCGTACAGGTCAGCATCGCGGTCGAGCACGAAGGACTCGATAGAGCGCTCCTCGTCGCCAAAGGTGGGGTTGGTGCCTACGGAAATCGCGGCCGCATAGGCCACGCCAGGGCGCATATCCCCGTCGATAGAGGAGTCAGAGTGGACGATGAACCAGCCCGCGTACACACCATCGGCCGGGATGGCGACCGTATCCGGGAAATACTGATTGGCCGTGGGGAATCCGAGCTCCTTGCCACCACGTCCTGCACCGCGCACTACAGGCCCGGTCACGGTGAAATGGCGACCAAGCGCCCAATTGGCGGATTCGATGTCCCCCTGCGCAAGGCATTCACGAATGTGGGTGGAACAAATGCGCACGCCCTCATCATCCAGCAATGGGACGATTTCGACGCTAAAGCCAAACTCGGCACCAAAGTCCTGCATAGCCTGGGCGGTTCCGGTCGCGCCGGCGCCAAAGGTGAAGTTCTCTCCTACCACGATGTGCTGGGCTGCGAGCTTTCCTACCAATAAATCTTCTACGTAGGGCCGTGGCTCCACCCCAGCAAGGTCGCGGGTGAAGTCAATAACGAGCACGGCAGCAATGCCCATCTCTTCGGCCAATTCCAGTCGGCGTTCAAAGCTCAGCACCGCCAACGGTGCACGTTCCGGGAGAAATACCGACACCGGGTGCGGGTCAAAGGTCACCATGACAGGGCGCTCACCATGAGCGCGTGCATGCTCCACGCAGGCGGAGATGAGCTGCTGATGGCCGCGGTGCAGGCCGTCAAACACGCCGATGGTTACTGACGTTGGGCCCAATTCCGCGGGGATGTCATCGATTCCGTACCAAATATCCACGCAGACCATCGTAGAGCATAGACTTAGAGGCTATGACTGATGCGCTCGCAAACTCCGGACTCGTCATCGTAGACAAACCCGCCGGCATGACCTCCCACGATGTCGTCGGCCGCCTACGCAGGTACTTTCACACCAAGAAGGTAGGCCACGCCGGCACCCTCGACCCCATGGCCACCGGCGTACTTGTCCTAGGCATGGAGCGTGGCACCAAGTTCTTGGCCCACATGGTTGCCTCCACTAAGTCCTATGACGCCACCATTCGCCTCGGCGCCGCCACCACAACCGATGACGCCGAGGGAGAGTACTCTTGGGGCGCTAGCGCTGCAGCCATTGACCGCACCGCAATCGTGGCAGAGATTGCCAAGCTCACCGGCGACATCATGCAAAAGCCCGCGGCCGTATCCGCTATTAAAATTAACGGCCGCCGCGCCCATGAGCTAGTACGCGAGGGCCAGGAAGTAGACATTCCCGCCCGCCCAGTAACGGTAGATAGGTTTGACGTTCTGGCAGAGCGCCGCGAGGGCGACTACATCGATCTAGACGTCACGGTGGATTGTTCTTCCGGTACCTATATTCGTTCCCTGGCCCGCGATTTGGGCGAGGCGCTGCAGGTTGGAGGGCACCTGACAGCCTTGCGCCGCACTGAGGTGGGCCCTTTTGCACTTGCCGACACCCTCTCGCTCGACGCCCTTGCCGAATCCCCTCGCCTGTCCCTCAGCCTGGATGAGGCCTTGGCTCGCTGCTTCCCCGTCCTTTCCGTCACAGAGGAGGAGGCAGCCGCCCTCGCTATGGGCAAGTGGCTAGAGCCCCGCGGGCTCAAGGGCGTCCACGCTGCTGTGGCCCCTAATGGCCAAGCGGTGGCGCTCATTAAAGAAAAAGGCAAGCGCCTGGCCACCGTATTTGTGGCACGGCCCTCTACCCTTTAGTGGCTAAAGTCTAAGGCTGGAACCGAGGTGGAGACGATAACGTAGCCGTCTCGAATTACCCAACGCCCGGTGATAAAAGGCACTGGTGTGGGCCTAGCCAAAATATAGGAAATTAGCGTGCCGTCCTCGCGCAGGTCGATTTCTGCTTGGTCAAAGTCCAGCCAGCGGAAGGTCATGGGAAACCATGACTTGTACGTGGCCTCTTTGGCGCAGAAGAGCAATCGGTCCGGGCAGGTAATCCCCGCCTCACGAAGTCGCAAAAGCTGCGGCATCTCCCCTGCCCGGGCGATCATGGTGAGCACATGATCCGGCAGCGGTTCGGCGGGTTCTGCATCCAAGCCTACGGATTTTAAGGCAGAGGTAGGGGCAACCACCGCAGCCCGCATGCCCTCGGTATGCGTCATCGAACCTACAAAGCCCTTGGGCCACAGCGGCATGCCGCGCTCGCCGCGCAAAATCGGCGTCGCCGGGCTGGCCCCCAATTCCTGCAAGGCTCGGTGCGCACACCACCGAGCATCTCCGAACTCGGCCTTGCGCACATCAACTGCCTGGGAAACCAGAGACTTTTCTTCAGCCGCGAGGCCTTCAAAATTAGCCAAATCCGCGTAACCCGAATCCGTGCACACGTAGCAATAGCGCGCACTTTCAGGAAATAGATCCGGATACATCATCGTGCCTCCTCCCCTTCAAAAGATCGCAGTACCGGATACGGCCACGCCTGGGTGCTGTCGCGCCCCTGCCATTCGCGTGGATACCCCAATGACGTTTCGATGTGGTCAACGCCGTCCACATTCATGCGAGACGGCATATGCAGGTGCCCATAAATGACGGACTCCGCGTTGTAGCGCCGCGGCCACGACCGCGTATGCCTAGTTCCGCACCATAAGGCAATTTCCGGAAAGCGCAACAGCATGGTTGGTTCTTGGACCAAGGGCCAATGGTTAACCAACACGGTAGGACCATGTACTCGAGAAAGGCGCTTGATGGAATAAGCCAACCTATCCCAACACCACGCCCGCACGTCTACGAAGGGGGCGATAGCGAACTCATCGGTCATCATGAGTTGTTTCGCGCGCGCCGCGTCAATGGCTTCGTCCACGCTAAGGCCATGCGGACGGAAACTGTAATCATACAAAGTAAAGAGCGGAACGATGGTAGTTCCGTGAAATACCGGATACGGGTCTTCGGGAGTAATAACTCCAATCTCCCTGCACCTTTCCACTAGGTGCGCATACTTTTCTCGGCCTTGATACCGGTCCTGGGAACGGGAGAATAGCTCATGGTTGCCCGGCACCCAGATGACCCTGGCATAGCGATCATTGAGCTGGCGCAAAATGCGAATAATGAGATCGGTGCGCTCTGCAACGTCCCCGGCCACAATGAGCCAATCCGCGGGATCGGGCGGAGTAAGCTGATCAATGCGCTCGCTATTAGCGTTGACCGCTCCATGCAGGTCAGAAACCGCCCACACTGTTGGCATAGGTTTCTCACCTGCCTTCCTGGAATCTGCGCGCTGCACGGAGCCGCACACCGCGCGAGAGTATCAACACGCCCACTTTAGCGCAGCTAGCGCTCCTGTACTACGGCCCATTTCATCGATCGGAACCGGTAGACCACACCCACCATACGGAAAGCAATGAAGGCGGCGAGACCACACCACACGCCGGTTAAGCCTGTACCCATAAAGTGCGCCAAGATTACACCCGGCAAAAATCCCACTAGGACCGAAGAAATGGTCAGCGTACGCAGGAAGGCAGCATCGCCGGCCCCCAGCAAGACACCATCGAAGGCGAAGACCACGCCGCCGCCGATAACCATGGCTACCAGGATCCACCACGGCTTAGAGATGGCATCGAGCACCTCCGGAGCGGAGGTAAAAATGCGCGGAATAATCCCTGCACCAGCAGCAAATACGGCAGCCAAGAGGCCAGAGAAAATCGTAGAGTACAACGCCACCTTGCTGCCCACACTGCGTGCGTGCCGCGCAGAGCCAGCACCAAGGGCCGCACCAGTCAACGATTGCGCGGCAATGGCCAACGAATCCAAGATAAGGGACATGAAGTTCCACAGCTGCATCATGATCTGGTGACCGGCCAAAGAAGCGGTACCAACGCGGGAAACCACAGCCGTGGCAGTAAGAAAGGCCACCTGGAAGCTAGCCGAACGCAAAATAAGATCGCGGCCTAAGATGAGCTGTTCGCGTACCACATGCCACTGAAATTGCCAGGAGCCGGTATGTTCCTTATGCAATTCGCGGACAAATAGCGCTGCAATAATGCTCATGCCCAAAACCGTAGCAATGGCCGAGCCTGCCAGCCCCCAGAAATGGACGAAGATGGGCACCGCAATAGCGCCGGGAATCATGCCAGACAAAGTGAAGTACAGCGGCTTCTTCGTATCTTGGACGCCGCGCATCCAGCCGTTTCCGGCCATCTCCACCAAAGTAACGGGAATAGCCAGAGCTGCGATGCGCAGCCACAAGGCCGTACCGGCGGCCGTGGTGGGATCACCGGTTAAGGCGCGGGCAAATACGCCGCCGAAAATCCACATGATCACGGCGAGCAGCGCGCCTACACCTAGGGCCACATAGGTGGCTTGCACGCCTTCAGCAACCGCAGCTTCGCGCTTTCCGGAGCCAAAGAGACGGGCAGAGCGAGCGGTCGTGCCGTAGGACAAGAAAGTCAACTGCGTCGTCACCACGGAGTGAATTGTGGTGGCTGCAGCCAGCGAGGCGAGCTCTTGGGCGCCAAGGCGTCCGACTACCGCGGTATCCAGCAAGAGGTAGAGCGGCATGGCCGCAAGTACGCCAAGCGCGGGAAACGCGAGGCCAAAGACCTCGCGTGCGGTTACCGTGCCAGCGGTGGAGCGATCCTGAGCGTTCATTCCATCCGTCTGCCTATTTCTCATTGGATAGCGGCCACCAATTCCTTAATAATCTTTTCCGGAGCCCCATGGGCGGTATAGCCCGCGGCCGGTACATGTCCGCCGCCCCCGAAGGTAAGCGCTACCGAAGAACAATCAATGCGAGAAGAACGCAAGGAAACCGCCCACACCTCCGGAGCTTGTTCCTTAAACACCACGCCGACGGTGGTTCCTTCAAGCGCGCGAACGAACTCCACCAAAGATTCAACGGCCGAATCAGAGTGTCCCTGGATATCTTCCAGCCGCGCGACGAGAATGCCTAGGGTGTGCTCCCCTGCTTCTTCGAGGCGCAAACCGGCCAATACCCTACCGATCATCTGAAGATCGTCCGGCGTGGTGGAATCTAAAAGGTCAGCTGCGATCTGCTTGGTATCGAGTTCGTAGTGCATGAGGCGGGTGGCAATATCGTGCATAGCCGGCCTGCCCCAGCGGAAGCTGCCAGTATCGGTCATCAAACCGGCATATAAGCAGTGCGCAATATGACGGTCAATCTGAATCTCCAGTGAATCCAGGATGCTCAGCAACACCACGGTGGTGGATTCACATTCAGTGTCCACCACATTGATGGCACCAAACCCTGGATTAGAAGAATGATGGTCAATGCACAGAACTCGGCCCTGCTGGGCTAGCTGCTCAATCCGGTCCGCAAAAAAGCCCGTCCGGTCTAAAGAACCACAATCAACGGTGACGTAGAGGTCATAGCCTTCCGGCAGCTCACGACTAGTGGTGACGTCGTCGGCGGCAGGAATGGTGTAAAGATTACGGGAAATCTCCCGCTCCTGGCCCACAACGGCACACACGTCTTTGCCCCGTTGGCGCAGCGCGAGCAGCAACGCCGCAGCAGAGCCGATGGCATCGGCATCCGGCCGCAGGTGCGTCACAATGCAGATGCTATGTGCATCATGCAAAGCGGCAACTGCCGGCTGGTATTGCTTCTTAGTCACTTAAGCCTCGTCTTCATCGGAGGTCTTATACGGGTTCGCATCCCCTGCCGGCTGGGCGTTTTCCTTCAGCTTTGCCAGTTCTTCATCGCGGGCGCGAGCACGAGCCAGAAGCTCTTCCATATGAGCAGAGGCCTCCGGAACGGTATCAACCTCGAAGGTTAGCGTCGGGGTAAACCGCACCGAGAGCTGATCGCCCACAATCTTGCGCAGCTGACCTTTAGCGCGCTTGAGGGCTTCTTCTGCTTGTGCAAAGTCCGGCTCTGAATCAATGTCCTTTCCGCGCACGGTATAAAACACGGTGGCATCGTGCAGGTCGCCCGTGACTCGAGTATCCGTAATGGTCACCAGCTCGAGGCGGCGATCCTTAATCTGGCGTTCGATGGCGCTCGCCACGATTTCCTGAATGCGCTTGGCCATGCGCGCTGCGCGTGCGTGATCGACCATGTGAACCTCCCAGCTCGAAAAGAATCTATCTCTAAAATTACCGCCAACCGGTACAAGAAACCACCAGTTTAGTGCCGAATCCCGGACAATGAAAACCCGTCGCGGCAGCGCCTGTAGGCAGCGGCGCTCACGGCGCCCTTGACTTACAGACGCCGGAATAGCACAAGGCCCGCTTCCAATCTCCCCGGGCCTTCCCTACTGAGTGCTGGCAGCACATTCAGTGGGGACGGCGGGAGCGGAAGCGGGCCTTGAGACGGCGACGTTTAGTCGCGCGGAACCTCGACCTCTTCGTAGGCCTGGATGATGTCGCCTACCTGGATATCCGGGTAAGAGAGCACCATACCGCACTCGTAGCCGGCCTTGATCTCGGTTGCGTCGTCTTTTTCGTGACGCAGGGACTCAATCTTGGCGTCGGCAGTGATGACGTTGTTATCGCGCAGCAGGCGAACCTTGCCGTTGCGGACAACCTTGCCCTCGGTAACCATGCAGCCGGCGATGGTACCCACCGCGGAGGACTTGAACAGGGCGCGGATTTCGGCCGCACCGGTGTCGCGCTCCTCGTAAATCGGCTTGAGCATGCCCTTGAGCGCAGCCTCGACCTCTTCGATGGCCTTGTAGATGATCGTGTAGTAACGAATATCCACGCCCTCTTGGGTGGCCATCTCCGTCGCCTTGCCTTCCGCACGGGTGTTGAAGGCAATGATGACGGCGTCGGAAGCCGCTGCGAGAGAGACGTTGGTCTCGGTCACAGCGCCCACACCACGGTCGATGATGTTGAGCTCGACTTCGTCCTCGGTCTTGATATCCAGCAGGGCATCTTCCAGTGCCTCGACGGAACCGGCATTGTCGCCCTTGAGGATGAGGTTGAGGGTCGAAGTCTCCTGCAATACCTTGTCCAGATCCTCCAGGGAGACGCGCTTGCGCTGCTTTGCCTGCAGGGCAGAGCGCTTGCGAGCATCACGCTGGTTAGCAATCTGGCGGGCAACGCGATCATCTTCCACCACGAGCAGATTATCGCCTGCACCCGGCACACCGGACAGACCCTGGACCTGCACCGGACGGGATGGGCCCGCCTCTTCGACGTCTTCGCCGAACTCATCGAGCATGCGGCGGACACGGCCGTGCGCATCGCCAACGACGATGGAGTCACCCACGTGCAAGGTACCGCGCTGAACGATGACCGTTGCCACCGGACCGCGTCCGCGGTCCAGGTGAGCCTCAATGGCCACGCCCTGTGCGTCCATGTCTGGGTTAGCGGTCAGCTCCAAGGCCGCATCCGCGGTGAGGATGACCGACTCAAGCAGCTGGTCAATGTTCTTGCCCTGCTTCGCGGAGATATCCACGAACATGGTGTCGCCGCCGTACTCTTCCGGAACCAGGCCGTACTCGGTGAGCTGGCCACGGATCTTATCCGGCTGAGCTTCCGGCTTATCCACCTTGTTCACGGCCACGACGACCGGAATATCGGCAGCCTTGGCGTGGTTGATGGCCTCCACGGTCTGTGGCATAACGCCGTCATCGGCGGCAACCACGAGGATGGCCAAGTCGGTTGACTTAGCACCGCGGGCACGCATGGCGGTAAAGGCCTCGTGACCCGGGGTATCCAGGAAGGTGATGGTGCGCTCGCCGTCCACGTCCACCGTGGTCTGGTAGGCACCAATGCCCTGGGTGATGCCGCCTTCCTCGCGGGCGCCCTCGTTGGTCTTACGAATGGCGTCCAACAGGCGGGTCTTACCGTGGTCAACGTGACCCATAACGGAGACGACTGGAGGACGATTCTCCAGTGCTTCCTCGCCGCCTTCGTCCTCGCCGAACTTCAAGTCGAAGGACTCGAGCAGCTCGCGGTCCTCGTCCTCAGGGGAGACAACCTCGACGTTGTAGTTGATCTCGGAGCCGAGCAGCTGCAGCGTATCTTCCGATACGGAAGCGGTTGCCGTCACCATTTCACCGAGATTGAACAGTGCCTGCACCAACGATGCTGGATCCGAACCGATCTTCTCGGCGAAGTCAGACAGGGATGCACCACGACGCAGGCGGACGGTTTGGCCCTTGCCGTCTGGCAAGCGCACGCCGCCTACTACATGCTTCTGCTGCTCCTCGTACTCATGGCGCTTCTGACGCTTGGACTTCTTGCCCTTACGTGGAGCGCCACCTGGACGGCCGAATGCACCCGCGGTGCCGCCGCGACGTCCGCCGCGTCCACCGCCGCGGAAACCGCCTGGACGGCCGCCACCTGGGCCACCGTGGCCTGGCCCGCCGTGACCGCCGCGACCGCGGCCGCCACGTCCACCACCGCTCGGTGCCTTAGACGGCATCGACGCAGGGTTCGGGTGGGACGGCATCATGGCCGGGGATGGACGGCGACCGCCGCCACCCTGGTTATTGCCACCCTGGCGGTTATTTCCGCCCTCGTTCTGGCCACCGCGCTTACCGCGGTTATCGCCTGGCTTATTGCCGCCACGCTGACCCTTGGAGCCACCTGGGCGAGGGCCCGGACGGTTGTCGCCGCCACCCGTGGAGAACGGGTTATTAGCTACGCGACGGGAACCGCCTGGCTTCGGCATTGGACGAGGCATGGAATTGCCTGGGGTCGGACGCTCGCCCGACTTCTTGCCGCCAGCCTGGCCTGGCTTCGGTGCGCCCTGGCCGGGCTTCGGTGCGGCAGACTTTGCACCCGGCTTCGGGGCCTGTGCGCCCGGCTTCGGGGCAGCTGGCTTTGCACCGGGCTTAGCAGCACCCTGTCCCGGCTTCGGTGCGCCCTGGCCTGGCTTCGGGGCAGCAGCCTTCGCGCCTGGCTTTGGCGCCTCTGCGCCCGGCTTGGGGGCAGCAGATTTCGCACCCGGCTTAGGGGCACTCGCCTTTGCGGTGCTCTTAGCGGCACCCTTGGCAGGCTTATTGTCTTGCTTCTTCTCGGCGGCGTCATCGCCGCCGGACTGTGCTTCATAATGAGCTCGCATCTTCTTAACCACCGGCGGTTCGATGGTGGAAGAAGCAGTCTTTACAAACTCACCCTGTTCCTTCAGGGTGGCGAGCAGTTCCTTGCTGGTTACTCCGAGCTGCTTTGCGAGCTCGTGAACACGTAGCTTTCCGGGCACTTGTCTCCTCTTGGTATCGACTAGGAGTCAAGGCCGCGGAAACTGGCCTGACCCCTAGTTAGGTGTGTAGGACTTTCATCGCTGATGCTTCATCGTTGTGCGCTCATCAGTGTTCGGTCTTCCTTTGTAACTCTGGTTCGTACGAATCTAACGCGGCATCTTCCACGCTAGGTACTTGTCCGCCATGCGCTTCCAAGTACTGCCGTACCTGACCTGTGTCCACGGGTGCGGACGTGCGAAGCGCGCGCTTGAAGGCGCGTTTGCGCTCCGCTAGCTCGAGTGCAGAAAGTGTGGGGCTAATCCACGCCCCGCGGCCGGGAAGCCGGCGGTGTGGATCTGCTACCAGATGGCGGCCGTGCGGATCATCGCGGTCGATGACCACCCGTAACAAGTTCGTATCTGGCAGGCGGCGGCGAGTGGCGATACAAGTCCGGAGTCTTTGCCTCTCAGACATTCAACTCCTTACTTTTCGCGTCGCCAATATGCCCCAATCTGCAACTGGGCCGTTTACTAGCCTACGCTACAAAAGCGCAGATCCTTAATTAGCGTCAGCGTCCGAGTGAATATCAATCTTCCAGCCGGTCAAACGGGCAGCTAGACGGGCATTCTGCCCCTCTTTACCAATAGCCAGGGACAGCTGGTAATCCGGCACCACCACGCGCGCGATTTGCGCCTCGTTGTCTACAACGGTGACCTTGACCACCTTCGAGGGGGCCAGTGCGTTGCCTACATAGACCGTCGGATCCTCGCTGAAGTCAATGATGTCAATCTTTTCACCGCCGAGCTGGCGCATGATGTTATTGACGCGCTGACCGCGCGGGCCGATGCAGGCTCCCTTAGCGTTCAGGCCCTTGGCATGGCCCACAACGGCCACCTTGGAACGGTGGCCTGCCTCACGGGCGATGGCAATCATTTCTACGGTGCCATCGGCAACTTCTGGAACTTCGAGCTCAAAAAGGCCACGCACCAGTTCCGGGTGGGTGCGGGAGAGATTGATCTGTACTTGGGCGCCGTTGCGATTAACGCCTACGACATAGGCCTTGATGCGGTCACCGTGCTCGAGCTTTTCTCCCGGAATCTGCTCAGCAGGCAGCAAGATGCCGTCTTGGGACTCCAGCTCAGAGCCCAGCTGGACCACGACGATTCCGCGGGCATTAGCGCGCGCATCGCGCTGAACGATGCCGCTGACAACGCGGCCGGTAAGCTCCGAGTAGGAATCGTAGGTGCGCTCTGCCTCGGCCTCGCGCAACTTGCGCAGGATGGCCTCGCGCACGGCCTGCGCGCCCACACGTCCAAAGTTGTCCGGGGTGTCATCGTATTCGGTGGTTACTTCCCCAGTTTCTGGGTCGCGCTCCGAGACAATGACGCTGACCGCACCGGTGGTGGCGTCGATATCGACGCGGGACTTGGCGCCTTCTACCTTGCCGCCAGCATTGGACTCGCGGTAATCCAGGTAGGAATACAACAAGGCACCCGCAATCGCTTCCAGCAAGTCCTTTACGGGGACATTGCGCTCGGATTCGATGGTACGAAGTGCCTGTAGATCAATATTCACTTGTCATTCCTCTCGGTTGCCGGTTAGTTCTCGGCTTCTTCAAACGTCTTTCGCACTGCCTCTAGCTCCTGTTCGGACGGCTGTGCAAACTCAATTTCTACCACTGCCCGGGCAATGTTTTCCAATCGTTCGGCGCGCGCCTGCACGTCCTTTTTGCTTGCCGTGATGAGGATTACGGCATCGGCGGCGTCGTTAAGCGCGCCAATGCGCGCCGATTGAGTCTTGCCATCGCCAAGGTCAAAGGAGACCTTGCGCCCCCGATTGCGGCGCCAGTGGCGCGGGGCGGTTAGCGGCAAGTCCACGCCGGGGGTGGAGACCTCCAAGGTATAGCCGGCGCCGAAGTTCAGCTCTCCCTGCGCTTCCTTGTCATCAAAGAAGGCAGAAAGCTCGTTGGATACTTCCTCCAGCACATCGGAGCTAGGGCGCTTATCACCATCAATACGGATAATGACCTGGGATTTCTTTCCCGCCTTGGTGGTTTTAATGTCTTCTACGTCCAATCCCCGCTCAGCCAATTTGGGTTGCAAGAGATCGGTCAATTGTTGTGCATCTGGGAAAGCCATGCCCACTAGCCTACGTGCTACGGGGTACAGTCTTTTGCGTGAACCGCCGACGTATAGCTTTGACCCTCGTAGCCACAACCGCCACCCTGCCCGGCTTGGCTGGGTGCCAAGCGGTTGATTCCGTCGTCGACTATTTTGGCCCGCGGCCAGAGAACAGGCTGCTGGCGCTTGCCGACGCCGCCGCCACCGACGCCTTGTCCCTCAGCGGCGTCGATGACCATGCCGCAGGGCTGCGCAGCTCCCAGGCGGATGCCCTTTATGCCGAAATTACGCGGCTATGCGGCACGGATGATGCTGGCAATCCCCCACGCTCCTGCGAGGTAGAGCGCCCTACCGAGGCCAATCACGCCGCAGACTCTGGCGAAATTATGGAAAATGCCGCTTCCGCTACCACCGAGGCCACCGATGAGGTCACCGTTGAATCGCGCACCCTAGTTACCGAGCAGGCCATCGCGCTCAATGCTTGGTTGCCTGGCGATGCCCCCGATATTCCCGAGCTTTCCCAACCAGAGCAAAAAAGCGCTGCTGATCTCCTGAGCTGGGAGTATGAGCAGGTATACGGTCTAGATTTCGCCCGCGCCTACGTTGGCCCCGAGCACGAGGACAAGGTGGATCATCGCCTCGCTGTTCATCATCGCCGCATCGACGCCCTCCAGGGCGCACTTGCCCGCTACGGCAACACTCCGCAGCCGGAGCCGGCTTATACCTCCGGAGAGCAAGAACTGCCCCACGATTCTGATTCCGCCCTGGCCTTTATCGATGGCCTTGCCGCACACGACGGCCGCAAGTGGTCCGCTGCCGCCACGGGTGCAGCGCAAGAAGAATCCCCGGATCAGGAATGGGTTACTTGGCTCATTGGCATCGCGGCGGAGTCCCACGGAATGCGATAAGACAGGCTGACCGCCTGTAAATCCCCTGAACACCAGTCAGCGAAATTGCAGCGACCTTTACGGCATAATGCATTGCTTTCGCTCCGCAAGCGTGCGTAGGTTGGGTCACCATGAGCTTGCAGGAGATTCCGCAAGCTAAAAGACACAAAGAGAAGGAGTTTCCTCTCAATGCGTTTTAAGAAGACCATGTTGACCGCATCCGCCGCAGCACTCGGCCTTGCTGGCTTGGCCGCGCCTGCTGCTACCGCCGCACCGGCTAGCGCCTGGGATCAGGTAGCCGCCTGCGAGTCCGGCGGTGATTGGCACATCAATACCGGAAACGGTTACCAGGGCGGCCTGCAGTTCAACCCGCAGACTTGGGCCGCCAATGGCGGCACCCAGTACGCCCCGACGGCTGACCAGGCGACCCGCGAGCAGCAGATTGCCGTGGCCGAAAGCGTCCTAGCCACCCAGGGTGCTGGCGCTTGGCCCAACTGCGGCGGCCCCGTCGCCGGCTAGTTTTTGCCTCGGCAGTTAATACGAAGCCGGCCTCCTCCCCATCCCGCGAAACCCCGCGGAGTAAGGGAGGAGGCCGGTTCTGTGCTTGACCTAGCTGGCTAGCATGCAGCCAAGGCGGCTTTAGGCCTCATGCTTGGCGATATTCCAGGCATACATCATCAACAGCACCTGCAGCGGCTGGCGGATGATGTGGTAGAGCTTCTTTGGCCACCCTGCCTTGCGTTCAATCCAGGCGTGGTACATATTGGCCGGCCACACCGCTGCAAAGAGCGCGAGTGCGGAAGCACCGCCGAAGCCGCGGGTGGCGCGGCGGCGAAGCAAAGCACCGGTGGCAATCTCCCACAGGCCCGAAGCAAAGTTATAGAAGCGCGCAGGGCCTGGCAGTTGCGGCGGGACAATGGATTCGAAAGTCTTCGGCTTCACAAAGTGCAATACGCCCATTGCTGAAAGCACCGTGGAAAGCCCATTCTTTTGAAAGTTCATGCCTTCCACGGTACCCCGCCGCGCAGAGTTGAGTCCTATTTAGCCACGCACGAGCTCGAGGATCTTGTCCACGATGTCTTCGGCTGGAACCTCAAGGGTCTCTCCACCGCGGATGCGCAGTTCAATCTTGCCTTCCTTGAAGGCACGGCCCAGAATTGCCACGAAGGGCATGCCAAGGAGCTCTGCATCCTTGAACTTCACGCCTGGGGAGACCTTTGGGCGGTCATCGAAGAGCACCTCGAGCCCCTTGGAGGATAGCTCCTCTACCAGCTTATCGCCGGCCTCCATGGCGGCGGCGTCCTTATTAGCCACGGCTACGTGTACCTGGTACGGCGCAACAGCTACTGGCCAATTGAGGCCCTTGTCATCATGGCGCTGCTCGGCCAAGACGGCCAGCATGCGGGTGATACCAATGCCATAGGATCCCATGGTGGGAACGGCGCGCTTGCCGTTCTCATCCAAGATTTGCACGTCAAAGGCCTCGGTGTATTTGCGGCCCAGCTGGAAGATATGGCCAAGCTCAATGCCGCGCTCCAAGGTCAAGGTGCCCTGGTTATTGGGAGCCAGGTCGCCTTCTTTAACCTCTGCGGCCTCAATGAACTCATCCACGGTGAAATCGCGACCGGCCACGCAGCCAACCACGTGGCGCTCGCTCGCATCGGCGCCGGTAATCCACGCCGTGCCCTTGACCACGCGCGGATCGGCCAGGACCTTGATGCCATTGGCATTTAGAGCGCGCGGGCCCACATAGCCCTTGACCAAGAAGTCATTGTCTGCAAAGTCCTTGTCCCCGGCCAACTCAAACTCCACTGGCTCGAGTGCGGCCTCAAGGCGCTTTTCATCTAACTCGCGATCGCCAGGGATGAGAACGGCAGCCAATTCAGACTCGCGCTCTTCGCTCTCCACGGCCGGGTGGTAGAGCTTGACCATCATGCACTTGAGGGTGTCTGCAGCGGTGGCCTCGCGGCCGTCGACAGTAATGCCTGCGCCCTGGGCCCATTCGACCAGCTTCTCAATGGTCTCTGCTCCCGGGGTGTCATGCTCCTGTGCCTCTGGCTGGCCCTCAATATCCTTCTCCGCCGGTGCTGGGGTCACCACGGCCTCGACGTTGGCTGCGTAGTCGCCCTCGGTGGAGCGCACAAAGGTATCCTCGCCTACCTCAGATACGGCGAGGAATTCCTCGGAGGCGGAGCCGCCCATGGCACCAGAGGTGGCCTTACAGATGGCGTAATCGATCTCTAGGCGGTTGAAGATATTCTGATACGCCTTGCGGTGGCGGCCGTAGGACTCGTCCAAGCCCTCATCGGTCATGTCGAAGGAATAGGAATCCTTCATCGTGAATTCGCGGCCACGCAGCACACCAGCACGAGGGCGCTCCTCATCGCGGTACTTGGTCTGAATCTGATACAGCGTAACCGGGAAATCCTTATAGGAGGAGTACATATCCTTGACCGCACTGGCAAACATTTCCTCGTGGGTAGGGCCAAGCAGCATATCTGCGTTCTTGCGGTCCTTGAGGCGGAAGAGGTTATCGCCGTATTCCACCCAGCGGTTGGTCTTCTCATAAGGCTCGCGCGGCAGCAAAGCAGGAAACAGCATTTCCTGGCCGCCGATGGCGTCCATTTCCTGACGGACTACATCTTCAATCTTGCGCAGGGTGCGCAGACCCAACGGCAGCCAGGTATACACGCCCGGCGCGACGCGGCGTACATAACCGGCGCGTACGAGCAGCTTGTGGCTGGGGACCTCGGCATCGGCGGGGTCCTCACGAAGGGTACGGAGAAATAGTTCAGAAAGGCGGGTAATCATGCACAAAAATATACCCCGCTACCCTGTATATATGCTCATTATCCTCCCTCCTTCAGAAACTAAGGCCCATGGCGGTACGGGACAGCCCCTTGACTTCAGCCAACTGTCCTTTCCGCAATTGCATGCCACCCGGCAAGAAATTGCCGCTGAGCTGCAGTCTCTTCCGGTAGACGAGGCCATGGAGGTACTCAAGCTTTCGGAAAAGCTGCGTGGTGAGGCCGAATCCAACCAGGGGCTTTTTACCACCCCCACCATGCCGGCCGTGTTGCGTTATACCGGCGTGCTTTTTGATGCCTTGGATGCCCCTTCCCTACCCACGTGGGATCGTCTTGCTATTGGCGACGCCCTCTTTGGCGTCCTCCGCGCCAGCGACCCCATTCCGCATTACCGGCTTTCGGGTGGCTCCAAGCTTGGTGGCCGCACCATGAAGTCGCGCTGGGGCAAGCAGATTACGCAGGCGCTCGAGGGAGTGGACGAGCTTATTGTCGATCTGCGCTCGGGCACTTACCAGCAGCTCGGCCGTGTAAAGGATGCGGTAACGGTACGGGTGGAAAGCCTGCAGGACGATGGTTCGCGCAAGGTGGTCAGCCACTTCAATAAGCACTTCAAGGGCCTGTTAGCCCGCGAGTTAGCGCTCTCGCCTGCTGACGCCTACAGCGCCGCCGACGTTGCCGCCATCGCGCGCGCCGCGGGTATGACCGTTGAGGAGCCGGGGCCTGGGTCGAGTGAGCTTACGCTCGTCGTCAAGCGCTGAGCCCAACGCTGCCCGCTTAGCGCAGCTGCGGGTTATACAGCAGGCTATTGCGCTGCACCGAGCATTCGGTGGCCACGCGGACCGAGCGGGCAACATGCCCGGACTCGCGCAAGGGATAAAGCTGGCTTACTACCCTATCGCGCAGGTCCCAGGGCGAGATGGTGTTGAGGTAAATCTTGGTGCCGCCTTCGAATCCGGCAAGGGTAGAAATGCGGAGCTTGATGAGAATGCGCCATGGCTGAGCGACGTCGACATCGGCAGGCTTGTGGTGCCACTCCTCATTGCAGGGAACCTCGCGGCCGACAGCAGCGTGGGCAGCATGGACGAGGTCGCTCATGGCGCGGATTTCTTCTTCCGACTGCCGCCACGGCTCGCAGGTCGCGGACTTGGAGTAGACCTCCAAGGTGGGATAGCGGTGCCCAAAGCCGGCGAAGAGGACGGCATGGTCGTTTTCCGCAATGATGAGGTTGCGGCTAGCGGCAAAGTCCACCGCCCACTCGTTGTACATATTCATATTGCTGCGCAGCATCTGTACCTCCCGGTGGGAGGCCATGCCGCGGTCATCGATGGCAACGAGTTGCTTGTGCAGGTGCTCAAAGGAGGCGCCGGCTGGCTGCAGCCAATTTTGGAAGGCCACCACATAGGGTGCGTAGCGGTTGCGTTCGTAGAGGTCGCGCATGGCGTCAATAGTCAGCTGCATAAAGAGCAGGTGCTCTTCGGCGCTGAGGGTGCCGGAAGATACCACTTGGGAATCATCCTGTGCACCGCGCTCAAAATGGCGGCCCGCCACGATGACGTCGTGGCCACCTGCGAAAAAGCCCGCCGCCTGTTCTATAAGTTCCTCGTCGCTTGCCTCGGGCAGGTGCGCTGCCTTTCGCTTCGTGCGCACGATATTGAGCACATGTTCACGGCCGGCAGGATCTGCAAGGTAGTTGTCCATGCGTTGGCGGGTCTCAGCATCCATGTCGAAGCCGTAGTTGGCGTGCCAATAGTCAAAGGAGACGATTTCAAACAGATTTGGAATGCGGCGAAAGGCCGGGACGGTGTGGCCGTATTCGCTCAAGGGCAATCCACGCACAATCCCGCCGGACGGCAGGATGCGGGCCTTTTCCGGCGGGGTATCAGTCATGCGCCCTGAACAAAAGGCGCAGCGGTGGGTGAAGTCTTCTTCCTGCAGTGGCTGCGGGTTAGCCACTGGCGTGGACAGCGGGCGGTTGCCGCGGCCCGGCACGGTCCACACTTCGGTCCCGGAGAACGGGTTGACCTGCTTGACCGTGCCATCCCGCATGGTCTGGATAGGTTCTATGCGGGCAAAAAGTGCATCACTCATGCCCACCAGCGTAGTTAGTTCTGGGAGTTATTTGGCGACGGACCGACGGCGGGACACTGCGCACGCACCGCCGACGCAGACTGCCAGCGTGACGCCCAGAATCAAAGCAGACACACCGCGGGAATGGTCCAAGGGGCCCAAATCGCTACCCAGGACCAAGGTCTGCATATTGGCGAAGGGCAGGCAGCTCAACAACGCTTCTGCCCACGAAGCGTCAAATGCCATAAGCGCAGTTTCAAGAACAAAGAACTCCACCACGAGGATCATCGCCGCAAATGTGCCGCTACGCAAGAGATAAGCCAACCCCATAGCCAGCAGGCTAAAGCCGGCCCATTCCAGGTAAGCAAACACCACTCGGTTGCAATCCGGCCACTGGTGAAAGCTTGTGAAGTCAATATCGCCGCCGAGTGCCGCAATCAGCAAGGTTCCCACAGCTATACCCAGCGTGGCAGCGAGCAAGAGTGATACCAGGATGACTAAGAATTGGCTGAGCACTATGCCAACGCGGCGGTTGGAGGAAAGATAAGACCATGCAACGGTTCCCTTTCCTAGGTCACCTCCGACCATCATCGCAGATGCAAAGATCATCACCACCATGGCGAGGTCACTAGCTGCCAAGACATCACTGGATTGAAACTTGCCGTCCGCGGTGCCGTTGAAGTCATAGCCCCAAGCCGTAAGCACGCCGCCGGCGGTCATGCCGAGTGCCACGATGGCGAGGTAGACCCAGGTAGAGCGAAGAGAAAAGAGCTTGCGGGATTCTGAAACCACAGTATTCATAGAAATCTGTCCTTAAAGGTTGGGTTGTGCGTTTAGGCGGAGCGGTAGGCCACGTGGTCGGCGGTCGCGCCGAGGTAGGCCTCTTCCAGGGAGGGCTGTTTGCGTTCCAAGCTGGAGATAAGAATGCGGTTATCCAGGCAGATGCGGCCGATGTCGGAGCCTTCGAGGCCGCGCACGCGCAGGACCTCACCGTCAAAGGAGGTTTCCGCATCGGTGCCGTGCAATAGGCGCAAGAGTTCATCGGGCTGGTCAACGATGACTTCGAGGCTTGCGCCACCAGTTCCGTTGACGAATTCATCCATGGTGCCCTCGCCCAGCAGCTTGCCTTTGCCGATGACTACGAGGCGGTCTGCGGTGAGCTGCATTTCCGAAAGCAGGTGGGAAGATACGAGGACCGAGCAACCGGCCTCGGCGAATTCGCGGATGCGGGCACGCATCCAGTGCACGCCTTCGGGGTCGAGACCGTTGACGGGTTCGTCGAGAAGCAAGTGCTTCGGCTCGCCGATGAGCGCACAAGCAAGGCCCAGGCGCTGCTTCATGCCTAGCGAATAGCCGCCCACGCGCTTGGTGGCTACCTGAGTTAGGCCGACGCGGTCCAAGGTGTCATCCACGTGGTTCATAGACACGCCCTGCAACGCGGCCATGTAGCCCAGGTGAGCACGGGCGCTGCGGCCCGGGTGGAACCAGTTCGCATCCAGCAAGGTGCCCACCATGGTGGCGGGATTGGACAGTTCACGGAAAGGCGTGCCATCAAAAGTCGCGGTGCCGGAAGTCGGAGTCTCCAGACCCACGCACATGCGCATGGTGGTGGACTTGCCGGAACCATTCGGTCCGAGGAAGCCGGTGACTTGACCGTCTGGAACCTCGAAGGAGAGGTCATCTACTGCTTTAAAGGAGCGGAAATTCTTGGAAAGGTGTGAAACTTTGAGCATGGTTCCCATCGTGCCGCCTGACCGGCACAGAGTAACCATCCTTGGGAGTGATTTAGCAGGTCATACCTAGGGATGAGAGAGCAGTTCCTCCACCGAAACCACGCCATGAGTAAGCGCGTAGAGCACGGCATGCACGCGGTCACGCGAGCCGGTTTTCGTCAAGATGTGGCGCACGTGAGTCTTGACCGTGGCCATGGAGACGAACTCGCACTCCGCGATTTCGGTATTCGAATACCCCAGTGCCATCAGCTTGAGGACGTCTAGCTCGCGTGGCGTGAGATCTTCTGCCGGAGGGGCGGTAGCCGCTGCCGCAACGGGGGTGGCATGTGAATTAGGCTGTGACGCGGACTGCTCGCTGCGCAGTTGCTGCAGCACCTGGGCGGTAATGCGCGGTGAAAGGACGGCCTCGCCGGAATGTACGGTGCGAATGGCGGCGAGGAGATTTTCCGGTTCGACGTCTTTGAGCAGGAATCCGGAAGCCCCGGCGGAAATGGCGCCATGGACAAAGTTCTGGTCATCGAAGGTGGTAAGCATAATGACTTGGGTATCCGGGAATTCCGGCAGCAGCCTTTCGGTGGCGGCGATGCCATTGACGCGGGCCATCTGGACATCCATGAGCACAATATCGGCAGGCTGCGCGCGGGCGAGGTCGAGGACTTCATCGCCATCGGATGCCTGCCAGGCAACGTCTAAATCCTCTTGGGAGCCAAGGAGCATGGCGAACCCGGCGCGCACGAGGGGCTGGTCATCTACTAGGCCAATGCGGATGGGAGCGGCATGCGATCTTGCTGGCTGCTCAGAGTTAGTCATTGGGTACCTCCACGGTGATAAAGAAGTGTCCGTCCTCTGTGCGGGTAGCAACGCTGCCGCCATAGGCCCTAACGCGCTCGCTCATCCCGATGAGCCCGTAACCGGGCTCGTGATTGTCCGGCGTGCGTGCGGCCGGGTTATCGGCGCTCAATACTAGGCCGCTTCCAGTAGAGCGAAAGCGCAGCACTCCCCTTTTATCGCGGGAATGCTTGAGCATATTGGTCAAAATCTCTTGCACCACGCGGTAGACGGTGAACTGATAGAGCTCGTCGCTTTCGGTCGGCAAGTCCTCCAGCCCGTGCACGATGATATCGAAACCGCTGCGGCGGGCTTCCGAGATGAGTCCTGCGATATCACTCGCGCCGGGCGCCTTGGTATCGGCGCGGGAATCTCCATCTCGCAGCACAGAGAGCAATCCGCGCATCTGTTTGAGGGAATCGCGGGAGGTAGAGGCTATGGTTTCTAAGGCTTCTGTGGCCGCTGCGGGATTTTTGGCGGCGGCGAACCGGGCGCCGTCGGCAAGCGCGATAACGCCCGCTAAATTATGCGCCACAATGTCATGCATTTCGCGGGCAATGCGGTTGCGCTCTACCGCGCCGGCCATCTCCGCACGTTCAATCAGCAGCTGCTGGTCCTCGCGCTTTTTGCGGTCATTGGTGCCCAGCAAGAAGAAAAAGCCCATGACCGGCCACGCGATGATAACAACGGAGGCTAAGGACACTAGGGGATCAATCTGTGCTCCCTCGAGCCCAAAATCAATATCACTAAAGATAAGGTTTCCAAAATGCTGTGCCCACACAGAGAAAAGGGTGCCTACGCCTATCCAGGCAATCCATACACGGCGCATGCGCTTCGGGGAATGCGCCCCAATGAGAAAAACGCAATACGCCAAGGGAAAAGCATGGACGTTACTCAGCGCGGCCAAAGGGGTAAAAAGACACAGGGTAAAGACAATAGCGATTGCGCCTATCGCCTTTTCCTTCAACTTAGGATGCAGCCACAACGCCAATGGCAGAACCACGCAATAAAGAATTAAAACGCCCCTGTGAAAGAGGGAATCCCCGTCCACTACATCAGCAGCATAAGAAACCGAAGAAACCCAGAAAAACAGCGGAATGAGAATTCTCCACGGTGGGCCTACCCACGCGCGAAGTGCATCGGGCCATAGCTTCTTCATGGCTTTCTAGGCTAGCGCAGGCTCTAAGCCTTAGTCCTCATCCCTGGGGCTGACTAGACTGGCGGGCATGCGCCACGAGTTCTTTGAGGTTGATGTTTTTGCCACGGGTGCCTTTAACGGCAATGCCTTGGCGGTGATTGCGGGCGCCGATGGCCTAAGTACCGAGCAGATGCAGGCAATCGCGAACTGGACCAACTTTTCTGAAACCACCTTCTTGCTCGAGCCTAGCGACGCCCGCGCGGACTACCGCGTCCGCATTTTCACCCCGTACGAAGAGTTTGATTTCGCCGGCCACCCCACGCTGGGTAGCGCTGCCGCGTGGCGGGCGCTGGGCAATAGCCCGCAGTCGGAGGGAACTATCGTCCAAGAATGCGGCGTGGGCTTGGTAACCGTCCGCCAAGAGGGCGAAGTCTTTTCCTTTGCTACCCCGCCGCTGCGCCGCGAAGAACCGCTGAGCCCGGCGGAGCTGAAGGAGGCCTGCGCTGGGTTGGGGCTAGATAGCGCGGATATTGTGGACCATGGCTGGGTGGACAATGGCCCGGGCTGGCGCCTGCTTCAATTGCGCGACGCCGCGGCGGTGCGCGCGGTTGAGCCCCGGGCCGAGCGCCCCAAGGTCGGCGTTGTGGGTCTTAATCCCAACGCCGCAGAGAGCAAGCCGGCCTATGAGGTGCGGGCCTTTACCACCCAATTCGAAGACCCAGTCACCGGTTCTTTCAACGGCGGCGCCGCGCAGTTTATGCGCTCACGCAACCTCGTCCCGCCACTCTATACCGCAACACAAGGCAGCCAGATTGGCCGGGCGGGAGAAGTATTTATCAACGATGACGGCACGGATATTTGGGTGGGCGGTCGCGCCCAGATTCGCGTGCGCGGAACACTGGAGGTCTAGATGCAGCTCCACCACGATTTTGCCCAAAAGCTTCCCCACTTGGTTCGCCCCACCGAGGGTGAGGAGCAGCCGAACCCACAGATGGTCATCCTCAACGAGGAACTGGCCACCAAGTTGGGCCTCGACCCAGACTGGCTGCGATCCTCCGAGGGCGTAGATTTCCTTACCGGCCGCGCGTGCGGCCACGCCATGGCCTATTCCGGCTTCCAATTCGGTGCGTTTAACCCGCAAATGGGAGACGGCCGGGCCATGCTCTTGGGCGAGGTGGAAAAGGACGGCCGGTTATGGGATCTCCATGCCAAGGGAACTGGGCTTACTCCCTTTTCCCGCCTCGGGTCCGATGGCCGCGGAACGCTGTCTTCCATGCTGCGCGAGTACCTAGTCTCTGAGGCTATGCATGCCTTGGGGGTTCCCACCACCCGGGCGCTGGCGGTTATTTCCACCGGACAGCCCATTCAGCGCGGGCACGTGCAACCGGCCGGCATTGTGGTACGCGTAGCGGCCAGCCATATCCGCGTCGGCACTTTCCATCTTGCCGCGCAGACGGATTACACCCGACAGTTGGCCGACTATGCCATTGCGCGCCACTACCCTGGAGCGGACTACCAGGAGTTTTTCACCCAGGTGATGGATGCGCAGATCCGCACAGTGTCCCACTGGATGCGCTTGGGCTTTATTCACGGCGTGATGAATACGGATAACACCACCATCTCTGGCGAGACCATTGACTATGGCCCCTGTGCCTTTATGGAGGCCTATTCGCCATCAACGGTCTTTTCCAGCATCGATAGGCAGGGCCGTTATGCCTTTGGCAATCAGCCCTCCATTCTGGGATGGAACCTGGCCCGCTTGGCGGAATCCCTCCTGCCGCTTTTTGATATGAACATGAATAAGGCCATGGACTTTGCCCAAGAATCCATCAACGGCTTTACCGACCGCTTTGAGCACCAGCACAGGGCAGATTTGGCACAGGCTTTGGATACCTCTCGAGAGGTCGCTTCTTCTTATGCGGCTGCCATGCAGCTCAACGGCCCAGATATCACGCTCGCTCACCGCGCTCTTGCCGACGCCGCCGCGGGCCACCCCACCCACGCCCGCGAGCTCTTTGCCGAGGGTGACTTCTTGGATGACTACCTTGCGTCCTCGCCCGATCCTTCCCGCGTCGATAATGCCATGCCGCGGGTGATCCCGCGCAACCTCGCCGTAGAATCCGCGCTGGATGCTGCCGAACGCGGGGAGATGGGCCCGTATCAGGAGCTCCTCCACGCGGTCACCCACCCGTGGGAGCCCAACCCAGCGTTCGAATCGCCGGATCCTAATGGTCTCGAGGGCTACCTGACCTACTGCGGCACCTAGGGCCGCCATTACCGGCCTAGGACGCACGAATCCCTCGCACCGTCACAAAGGCGGTGCGAGGGTTTGTGAGGCCGAAAGCTAGCTCTTAGCGGTCCAACTTCAGGGTCTTCTGGGTGTACTCCCACATTTCGTCATACAGCTTCTCATCGTTGCGCAGCTTGATGCCATAAGACGGAACCATCTCGCGGATCTTGTCTGCCCAATCAATCATGTGCTCGCCGAAGCAACGCTCCAGCAGCTCCAGCATGACGGCTGGGGCAATGGATGCACCCGGGGAAGCGCCAAGCAGGCCGGCGATATTGCCCTCCTGGTTGTTCACCAAGGTGGTGCCGAACTCGAGGGAGCCGAACTGCGGAGCACCGGCAGGCTTAATCACCTGGACGCGCTGGCCAGCGATGACGGTCTCCCAGTCGCTTTCCTTTGCTTCCGGTACGTACTCGCGCAGGGCTTCCACGCGGTCCGAGAAGCTCTTGCGCACCTCATCCACCAGGTACTTGGTCAGGCCGAACTCTTGCACGGCAACGCCGAGGTAGGAGGTGATGTTGTCTGGGCGAATAGACTTGAACAAGTCCAGGTAGGTGCCCTTCTTCAGGAACTTCGGGCTCCAGCCACCGTAAGGACCGAACAGCAGACCCTTCTCACCGTCGATAACGCGGGTATCCAGGTGCGGCACGGACATTGGCGGGGCGCCCACAGCAGCCTTGCCGTAGACCTTTGCCTGGTGCTGCTCGATAAGCTCCGGGTTCTTGGAGCGCAGCCACAGACCAGATACCGGGAAGCCTGCGTAACCAGCAACTTCCTTCACCTTTGCCTTGCGCAGCAGGTCCAGGGCGTAACCGCCGGCACCCACGAAGACGAACTTTGCCTTAACTACGGTGATGTCGCCGGTGTGCTTGTTCTTGGAGTACACCTTCCACGCGGAACCATCACGCTTGATATCGATGACCTCATGCCCGTAGCGGATCTCGGTGCCGGAGGCCTTAGCTGCGGTCAGGAACTGCTTGGTCAGCGCGCCAAAGTTGACGTCGGTACCAGCGTCGGTCCAAGAAATGGCCACCTTATTGGAGAAGTCACGGCCCTTCGCCATCAGCGGCAGCTTCTCAGCAAAATCGGAATCGTCCGCGGAGAACTGCATGCCCGGGAACATGTGCTTCTCGCTCAGCACATCATAACGGCGCTTGAGGTAATCCACCTGGATTTCGCCCTGTGCGAAGGACACGTGCGGAACCGGATTAATGAATTCGCTCGGGTCGGTGAGAATACCGTTGTTGAGCTGGTGGGACCAGAACTGGCGAGACTTCTGGAACTTCTCGTTGATGCCCAGAGCCTTGGAGATATCAATGCGGCCGTTCTTCTCCGGGGTGTAGTTCAGCTCGCACAGTGCGGAGTGGCCGGTACCGGCGTTATTCCACGGGGAGGAGGACTCCAATGCGGGGCCATCGAGGCGCTCAAAGACCATTTGGGTCCAGCTGGGCTCCAACTCGCGGAGCATAGCACCCAGGGTGGCGCTCATGATGCCAGCACCGATTAGTGCTACATCGACCTCGTCTACAACCTGTGCTGTCTTCTTAGCGGAGGACACTGTGTTATTACCTCTTCGAATTGAAAATAGATATCCATCGGCGCGGTCTACGCCTTGATTTTTAGCGCTTAGCGCCCCGCGCCACCATCGCTGCACTATGACAACCTGGCAGTGCGTCACGCATTAAGGCCTTACTCTACGCTTTTCTCATCCAATTTGGGATTTCTCCCCCAGACCAGTGGCGAAAATGTGGGAATTTCCGCCCCCACTATTTACACCCCACCGGCAGCACCATAAATTCTTCGTTGCACCTAGAATCGAGGCATGGTTACACACTCCCCGGTATGGGGCCCAGACAAGCTTGGCCCTGACTATGAAGCTGCCACCATTGACTTGGGTACAGACCCCGATGGCGAGGGCGACGTGGTCACCACCCTGGTGCACTACGCGCCGGAGCATGCGGGCGATACTGCACGTGAGTCAGCCGCCCCGTCTCGCCCGGCACTGGTGTGGCTACACGGCATGACCGATTATTTCTTCCACACCCACGTAGCCGAGCACTTTGCCGCCGAGGGTTATGACTTTTATGCCATCGATCTGCGCAAGTGCGGCCGCTCGCGCCGCTCGGGCCAGTCGTGGCACTATGCTTCGGACCTGGCGCTGTACTTTACAGACCTCACCGCCGCTCTTGATGCGATCCCCAATGATGAAGTCATCTTCATCGCCCACTCCACCGGTGGCTTGATCGCCCCGCTGTGGATGGATCATCTGCGCCGAACCGACCAAGAACGCCACCAACGCTTGGCGGGCCTCATCCTTAATAGTCCATGGCTGGACATGATGGGCGTGCCCGGCCAGGTCCTCACTCCCCTCAAGCCGCTGCTCTACACATTGGGCCGCATCGCCCCCATGACTCCCCTGCCTGGTGGCAACCTCACTGCTTACGGCGAGTCCGTGCATAAGGATTTCTACGGCGAATGGAATTTTGACCTCCGCTTTAAGCCACTGGCGGGCCATAAGAAATATGTCGGTTGGATAGCCGCGGTATTCCACGGCTTTGATGCTATTCACAGCGGCCGCGTTGATGCCGGTGTCCCCATCTTGACGCTGCAGTCCACTCGCACCCAATTGGGTCAGCCTTACTCCGACAGCGTGAACCACGCAGATGTCATCATCGACGTTGCGCAAACGCGGCGCTGGGCAAAGGAACTTAGTGCCCACTACACCTTGCATCCCATCAAGGGGGCTAGGCACGATGTGTTCCTATCGCTTCCGGACCCGCTCCAAGAAGCTTTTGACGCCTGTGACAAGTGGCTGCTCACCGTCCTAGAAACCCCACAATCTACTCAGTAATTAAGCCCCTATATATAAGGAATAAACGTGACTACTTCACACCAGTCCCACACGCCCGCTGCCGAGGAACATTTCGACCTCATCATCATCGGCACTGGCTCCGGAAACTCCATCCCTAGCCCGGATTTTGATGACCGGAAAATCGCCATCATTGAAAAGGGCACCTTTGGCGGGACCTGCCTCAACGTAGGCTGCATTCCCACCAAGATGTATGTCTACGCCGCCGATATTGCCCTAGCGGCGCGCGAGGCCGGCCGGCTCGGCCTTGATGCTCAGGTCACTAGCGTGGATTGGGATTCCATCGTGGACCGGGTCTTTACCAACCGCATCGACCAGATTGCCCAGGGCGGCGAACAGTACCGTCGCGGCGAAGAAACCCCGAACATTACCGTGTTTGATGAGCACGCCCGTTTCGTCGGCCCGAAGACCATTCAGACCGGCGAGCATGTCATCAGCGGCGACCAGATCGTCATTGCCGCCGGCTCCCGTCCGGTCATTCCGGAGGTCTATGCCAACTCGGGCGTGAAGTACTACACCAATGAAGACATCATGCGCATGGACCACCAGCCAGAAAGCCTCATCGTGGTAGGCGGTGGCTATATCGCCATGGAGTTTGCTCATGTCTTTGACGGCCTCGGCACCAAGGTGACCGTGGTCAATCGCTCCGAGACCTTGCTGCGTCACTTGGATGATGACCTATCCAGCCGCTTCAACCAGATTGCGCGCGATCGCTTCGACGTGCGCATAGCCAATGGCACCAAGCTCGAGGAGACTGACACGGGCGTGCGGTTGGAGCTCGACAATGGTGAACCCGTGGAAGCAGAAGCGATTCTAGTTGCTACTGGGCGCACCCCCAATGGCGACCAGATGGATGTGGACAAGGCTGGCATTGAGCTACTTGCCGACGGCCGAATTGCCACCAATGAATTTGGCCGCACCGCCGCCGAGGGTGTTTGGGCGCTTGGCGATGTCTCTTCGTCATACATGCTCAAGCACGTAGCCAATGCGGAGACCCGCGCAGTGCAGCATAACCTGCTCCACCCAGAAGATCTCCGCCCACTGCCCCACGACAATGTCCCCGCCGCCATCTTTACCCACCCACAAATCGCCACAGTGGGCCTAACTGAGAAGCAGGCGCAACAGAAGGGCTTCGACGTCACCGTCAAGGTACAGAACTTTGGCGACGTTGCCTACGGCTGGGCTATGGAAGATCACACCGGAATCTGCAAGCTGGTAGCAGACCGCTCCACTGGGCAGCTTCTCGGCGCGCACCTGATGGGCCCGCAGGCCTCAACCTTGATCCAGCAATTGATTACCGCGATGGCCTACAAGTTGGACATGCGGGAATTCACTCGCAACCAATATTGGATCCACCCTGCGCTGCCAGAAGTAGTGGAAAATACCCTTTTGGGACTGGAGTGGAATAAGTGAACTGTTACGTGATCCTTCTCACACTCCTCCAGTTTCTTCCCAGGGTTTAGGACGTTTTCCCACTTCACGCCAAGGAAGTCCCATTCACAATTTCAGGAAATTCACCACCATAAAGGGGCCCAAATTAATTTAATCGCTGAAATTCCGGTCTTTGACGTGCAAAAGGACGGGAGTTTTACTAAATTCACTTGGGACACCGGCTCGAGCCGATACGAACACGGCTACCGCGTGTTTATGAATACCGCCTGTGTATTCAATAACACTTTGGTTTCCCAGTGCGGAAGCCTTGCAAGTACGACTTTTAAGGAATTTTGATATGCGTATCCGCAATGCAGCAATCGCTGGCGCAACCGCTCTCGCCGTTGCCTTCGGCGGCACCACCGTCGCTTCCGCTGCCGACACCGTCAACCAGAACGGCAACAACGTCACCGTAGAGCAGGCTAACCCTTCCAAGACTGGTAAAGGCCAGGCCGAGGACCAGACTCCAGAGGACTACACCCCTTCCCTGTCCTCCAAGCTTGGCCACAAGCTCGAGGGCGACAAGGCAGCTAACGGCGTTGCCATCTTTGGTTCTTCCAAGGACTTCTCCGGCCAGCCAGCATGGGCAAAGGTCTTCTACGGTGCAACCGTTGTAGCAGGCGTTGGTGCCCTGCTCGGCGGCATCATCGGCCCTGTTTACAACTTCTTCGTACACGGCCCGTCCTTCTAAGCAACAGCCACACGGCTCAATCAAAACTTCCGAAAGGTAATTTTCACAATGCGTAACTTCCGCACCGCAGCCGTTGCTGCTGCTACCGCTGTCACCGTAGCTTTCGGCGGCGTTGCCGTCGCTTCTGCAGAGTCCTCCACCGCCAACGAGAGCACCGGTTCCTCCCTGTCCTCCAGCTCCTTCACCCAGAAGGGCAAGGAGTGGGGCGCATGGACTCCGGGCGAGGACGGCAAGCCGGTAGTAACTGCAGACAAC
The DNA here is from genome assembly GCF_030229735.1 of Corynebacterium sp. MSK074. Classification (NCBI taxonomy): domain Bacteria; kingdom Bacillati; phylum Actinomycetota; class Actinomycetes; order Mycobacteriales; family Corynebacteriaceae; genus Corynebacterium; species Corynebacterium sp. MSK074. The sequence goes on along the minus strand of NZ_JASPIX010000001.1, from coordinate 182,952 downwards.
CAGGTCACCGGCGAGGACATGTTCGGCAAGGAAACCTCCGAAACCATCCCGGAGTGGGCTTCCAACTGGAAGAAGGGTGCTACCGCACTGGGCATCACCTCCGTTATCGGCGCAATCATCGGCGCTTACAACTACGCTGTTTACAACGGCATCATCCCGCAGCACATCCTGGACCCAATCTTCCGCCGCTAATTGTTAGCCGCAGATTGGCTCTAGATAGCTAGGGCTTGCACGGGCCTCGTTCTTGTAACGAGGCCCTTTTTGCTATATATAGTCGCTCCGATACGGCCGACTGCTCCGTGGGAAGTCGGCAAGAATACAAAGGCCGCCTCCACTCCCCTTCTCTGGAAATGGAGGCGGCCTTCAGTTTGTTCTGAGACTAAGTACTAGTCCTCATCTGGAATGGTAAGGATTTCATTGCCGTCTTCGGTGATGACGAGGGTGTGCTCAAACTGGGCAGTGAACTTGCCGTCGGTGTTTTGGACGGTCCAGTCATCATCCCAGATCTCGTAATCCAAGGAGCCGAGGTTAATCATCGGCTCAACAGTTAGGGTCATGCCAGGCTCAAGGATGTCGCGGTACACGGTCGAGTCATGGTGTAGGACCACAAGACCGTTGTGGAAGGTTGGTCCGACGCCGTGGCCGGTGAAATCGCGCACGACGTTGTAGCCGAAGCGCTTGGCATAAGACTCAATAACGCGGCCAATGACGTTAATCTCACGGCCGGGCTTTGCGGCCTTGATGCCGCGCATGGTGGCCTCCTTGGTGCGCTCTACCAGCAGGCGGTGTTCCTCGGAGACATTACCGGCGAGGAAGGTGGCGTTATTGTCGCCGTGGACGCCGTTCTTATAAGCGGTGATATCGATATTGACGATGTCGCCATCCTCAATCACGGTGGTATCCGGGATGCCGTGGCAGACAATCTCGTTGAGGGACACGCAGCTGGACTTGGGGAAGCCGCGGTAGCCCAGCGTGGACGGGTAAGCGCCGTGGTCGCACATGTACTCGTGCGCCACGCGGTCCACGTAATCAGTGGTTACGCCCGGCTGCACGGCCTTTCCGGCCTCCTTGAGGGCGTTGGCTGCGATCTTGCAGGCCTCACGCATCTTCTCAATGACCTCTGGGGACTGGACGTAGGGCTCGCCTACGGCCTCCTGCACCTCGTCTTTCCACACGTACTCGGGGCGCTCGATGCTCTCCGGCACGGTGAGGATCGGAGTGGGCTTGCCTGGCTTTAGCTTTCCTCGATTACTCATGGTTTCCCATGGTAGTCCTCTGCGCCCATAATGCAGCAGCCGGGGTCACGAGGGCAGGCGGGGTTTCTACCCTTCGGCCGGCGGAGCCGCACCCTCGTGCGGTCCGGACCGGTAGTCATCGACCTTCTGCAAGAAGTTGCTAGTGATATTGACCGAGACATCGGAGCCGCCGCCCAAAACCACGAGGGTGGCAAAGGCGATATCGTCTTCTTCCCGGTAACCGGTAAACCAGGCGTGCGAGCCCTCGTTAATCTCGGCCTCACCGGTCTTGCCGTAAATCGTGCCACCCGCCGCCATGCTGCGTGCGGTACCGCTAGTAACCACTTGGCGCATCATGGCGCGGACGTTATCTAGCACAGGCTTCGAAATCTGCTGCGGCTTATCGGAGGCTTTGGTTTCGTGGCCTTCGATAAGCGTGGGCGTAGGCGTCTTGCCATTGGCAACCGTTGCGGAGACAAGCGCCATGCCGAAAGGGCTAGCCAAGTCGTAACCCTGTCCATAGCCAGCTTCAGTGCGCTCGAGTGGTTCTTTGCCCTCCGGAATGGAACCGGTAATGGTAGTAAGGCCTGGGATTTCGTATTCCACGCCGAAGCCAAACTTTTTGCCCATATCCTTCAACTCACCAGGCTTAAGCTTGGTGGAGATATCCGCGAAGGTAGTGTTGCACGATTGTGCAAAGGCTTGGCTGAGCGGAACGCTACCTAGGGCGAAAGCGTTGTAGTTGGTCACCACGCGGCCAAAGATATCCATGGTGCCAGGGCACGGAACGATGGTATCGGTATTAAGCCCCTGCTTTTCTACGCCGGCCGCCGCGGTGAGAATCTTGAACACCGAGCCCGGCGGGTACTGACCTTGGAGGGCTACGTCGCCATCTTCATCGGCCTTCTCGGTTTGGGCCACGGCCAAGATATCGCCATTGGAGGGCCGGATGGCTACAAGCATGGCCTGGGAATCGGCACGCTCATTGACCGCCTCTTGTGCGGCACGCTGCACATCGTAGTCCAGACCTACCTTGATCGACGGCGCCGCATCAGGGTCGTGCTTTTCCACATCAGAGAGCGCCGCACCATTCTCATTGACCACAGAAATGGACCAGCCGGTTTGGCCATCGACCTCATCCTGGACCGCGGATCGCACGCGCGACATCAGATCGGGTGCCAGGCCACGGTCGCGGGTGACCAGAGCCGGCTCTTCATTGAGGCGCACACCGTCCATGCCTTCCACCTTGGGGCGCACAGCCTTGGCTTGATCCTCCGTAAACATGGTGACGGAAAAGGAGCCGTCTGCATCCTCCAATTTTTTCGCCAGATCCTTGGCATCCATCTCCGCAATGGAGTCATCCTGGCGGTGGGCGGCAGCCAGTGCGCCGCTGACCTTGGAAGCGGTGGGCCGCACATCATCCAGCGAGCTGGTATCTACCACCAGCCGGTAATTCAACCCCGGGCTCATCAATTCCACCCCGTTGGAAGAAACCACGCTGGCGCGCTCTGCTTCCAGCGCACGCAGTTCCAAGTGCTGATTTGCTCCCAGGTCTGGGTGGATAAGGCTCGGTTTCCACCGCACCGTCCACTCATCCTCAGTCTTGGTCAGCGTCATCTGCGTGTCATAGCTCAAGGTACGATCCTTGGGCAGGTCCCAGGTGACCTTGTAGTTCGCCGTGGCGAGGTTCTCATCCTGGTCCACGCCTTCAAGCTCAATGTCGAGCCCCTCGGCCTGCAAGCCGGAGTAGGTGGCATCGAGGGCGGAGGTGGCGTCCGAGGGGGCGTCGGTAAGCGCGGCTAAACCGTCATTATTGCGGGACTCCATCCCCTGGAGGAATTCTTCCGCCACCGGTTCCGCAGAAACCGGCTTCGGAGTACAGGAAACCACGCTGGTGGAGGCGAGCGTGATAGTTGCAACCAGCGCGACCAACTTCTTCATGTCTTGGCACTCTAGCAGCGCAAGCGCCAAAAAAGACTGCCCCACACCGAAGTGCGGGGCAGTCTGCTCAAAGTGGGTGAATTACTGGGTTACGCGAACCTCAGCCTTGGCGCCTTCCACGGCTTCCATACCCTGCTCATCGGCAATGCGCATGGCCTCTTCAATGAGGGTCTCCACGATCTTGTCTTCCGGCACGGTGCGAACAACCTCGCCCTTAACAAAGATCTGACCCTTGCCATTGCCAGAAGCAACACCGAGATCGGCATCGCGGGCCTCGCCTGGGCCGTTGACAACACAGCCCATCACGGCAACGCGCAGCGGGAACTCCATGCCGTCCAAGCCGGCGGTAACTTCTTCTGCCAGCTTGTAAACGTCCACCTGGGCGCGGCCGCAGGACGGGCAGGAGACGATTTCCAACTTGCGCGGGCGCAGGTTGAGCGACTGCAGAATCTGGTCGCCCACCTTGATTTCCTCTACCGGCGGGGCGGACAGGGACACGCGAATGGTATCGCCAATGCCCTCTGCCAGCAGTGCACCGAAGGCCACGGAAGACTTGATGGTGCCCATGAACTTCGGACCGGCCTCGGTCACGCCAAGGTGCAGCGGGTAATCAGTCTTTTCCGCCAGCTGGCGGTAGGCCTCCACCATCAGAACCGGATCGGAGTGCTTAACGGAAATAGCGATATCGCCATAACCGTGCTCCTCAAAGAGGCCAGCCTCCCAAATAGCGGACTCGACGAGTGCCTCCGGGGTGGCCTTGCCGTACTTTTCCAGCAGGCGCTTGTCCAAAGAACCACCATTCACGCCGATGCGGATGGGAATGCCGGCATCGCCTGCGGCCTTAGCAACTTCCTTCACGCGGCCATCAAACTCGCGGATATTGCCCGGGTTTACGCGGATGGCGGCGCAACCAGCGTCGATGGCCTGGAAGATGTACTTCGGCTGGAAGTGGATATCCGCAATCACCGGGATCGGAGACTTCTTGGCAATGGCCGGAAGTGCCTCCGCGTCGATGGGCTTAGGGCAAGCCACGCGCACGATATCGCAGCCGGAAGCGGTCAGCTGCGCGATCTGCTGCAGCGTGCCGTTAATGTCGTGCGTCTTGGTATTGGTCATTGACTGCACCGAGATGGGCGAGTCAGAGCCGACGCCGACCGGGCCCACCTGCAGCTGACGAGTCTTGCGGCGCGGGTGCAGGACTGGTGGTGGGCCGTCTGGGATTCCTAGACCGATGGGGGTCGACATGAATTCTCCTTGCTGAAGCACAGTAAATACATACGGTGGGTGATTAACGCCCCCACTCTAGCACTGCTTGCTTTATGCCTGAAGTGCACGCAGCGGGGGGCTGCGGCGGCTAGCCAAATAGCCGAATGGGGTTGACCACATCGGCGACGATCACGATGGCCCCAACGCCCATTAGCAGCGCGGCCATGACATAGGTCACCGGCATCAACTTGGTGTAATCGGCCGGCCCCAGAGCTGGCTTGCCCGCCATTTTGCGGATGCCATCGCGCAGCTTTTCATAGATGATGACGGCGATATGTCCGCCGTCAAAAGGCGGCAGCGGAATCAGGTTAAAGAGCGCGAGGAAGAAGTTCAGCGTGGCCAGCATCATAAAGAACATCGACCACAGGGAGCGCTCCGCCAATTCGCCGCCCACGCGGGAAGCGCCGACGACGGACATCGGGCCATCGGCCTCGCGTTCGTGGCCGAAGATGGAGGCCACCACACCCGGAATTTTGCCGGGGAATTGCTTGAGACCGTCAACCGTGGCTTCCAGCGAGTAGGTGCTGAAGCGCCAGGTTGCTGGCAGGGCGTCGACGGCGCCGTGCTTTTCGACGACATCGATAAGCTGATTGCTCAGCCCGATTGAGCCAGCATCCACCAGCTCGCCGTCTTGGTTCAATCGCTTGACCGTATCGAGGTGGACCGAGAAGTCCCTATCTTCCCCACCGCGCTCAACCGTCAGCGTGATGGTCTCGCCGGGGCGCTGCATTACCTCATCGCGCAGCTGGGTAAAAGAATCCAGCTTCTGGCCATCGAGGGCCACGATGATATCGCCCTCCTGCACGCCGGCCTTTCCAGCGGGGCCTTTACCCGTGCACGTCTCTAGCTCTTGGTTCGGTTTCTGATTGGCCGAGCACGTCACCTCACCCACGCGCGGGCGCACGTCAGCATCTGGGTTGGGCAGACCAGCCGTCATCGCCACAAAGTAGAGGATGACAAAGCCCAGAATCAGGTTGACACCGATGCCGCCAGCCATCACGATTATGCGCTGCCACCACGGCTTTTTATACATCGCATGGGGCTCTTCTTCCTCGGTGAGGAATTCATCCTGGGCCGTCATGCCAGCGATATCGCAAAACCCGCCTACCGGGAAGGCCGCAAGCCCATATTCCGTGTGGCCCTTCCGGAAGGAAAATAAGCGCGGCCCAAAGCCAATAAAATAACGGCGCACGCGCATGCCAAAGGCACGCGCGGTGAGCATATGGCCTGCTTCATGCAGCGCTACGGTAAGCCCGATACCAAGGGCGAAAAACACAATGCCCAGCAAGTTTGCCATGATGTGAAAGCTTTCTAGTCAGCCAGCGAATCAATCAGCGCATTCGCGCGCCTGCGCGCCTCGCCTTCTACCGCGAGGATTTCATCGAGGCTAGAGACTACACCAGCAAACTCGGATGCGGAATCAAGGATCGTGCCCACGACGTCCACGATCTCCGGGAAATGGATGCGCCCAGACAAGAACGCGGCCGCAGCTTCCTCATTAGCGGCATTATAAATGACCCCTGTTCCCTCGGCCGCGGCCCGGCGGGCGAGGTTGACAGCGGGAAAGGCGGCATCGTCAAGCGGCTCAAAACGCCAGTCATGCGCCTGCGCAAAGTCCAAGGCCGGCTGGGCGCCTGGTACGCGGTGCGGCCAGTTCAGCGCCAGCGAAATGGGCAGCTTCATTGACGGCGGCGAGACCTGAGCGATAGTGCAGCCGTCTTTGAAGGTGGCCATGGAGTGAATGATGGACTGCGGGTGCACGGTGACGTCGATGCGCTCCGGGGCGATGTCAAAGAGCAGGGTGGCTTCAATCAGCTCCAGGCCCTTATTAATGAGGGTGGCGGAGTTGAGGGTATTCATCTGCCCCATGGACCAGGTTGGGTGCTGCGCTGCCTGCTCAGGGGTCACGTCCCACATCTCTTCGCGCGACCAACCGCGGAAGGGGCCACCAGAGGCGGTAAGGACGAGCTTATCCAGCTCCCCCTCCTCGCCGGCACGCAGGCACTGTGCCATGGCGGAATGTTCCGAGTCAACAGGGATAATCTGGCCAGGGCGCGCCTTCTGCGTAACCAGCGTGCCACCCGCCACGAGGGATTCCTTATTGGCCAAGGCTAAATACTCGCCCATCTCCAGGGTGGCCAAGGTGGCCTTGAGCCCCAAAGACCCCACCAAGGCATTGAGTACCGTATCGGCCGGGGCCGAGCGCACTAGGTGCTCTGCAGCGTCGGCGCCGCTCAAGACCGAACCGCCTAAAGCGGCCGACACCTCGGCGGCGGCGGCCTCGTTGGCCACAGCAACGTGGTCAAACGAAAGGTTGAGGCTACGGGCTTGTTCGATGATGAGCTGCGGGTTGGAGCCACCCGCAGCGATTCCCACGACGTCGAATTTATCGGGATTATCCGCAATGACTTCCAGAGCCTGCGTGCCGATTGAACCGGTGGAACCAAGAATGAGTATTCGCTGAGTAGTCACGCCTCCACCCTAGCGCCCACCACCATTGGGCGTGCGCGGCAGGTACGCCGCACTGCGACGGGGGTGTTTAATCGCCATCTCAGGTGCGATGTTTTAGAATGTGTAGCAGACAAATGGCATTGGTGTTCCCGCATGCCCATCGCGCAGACGGACACACGCAGAAGCGAAGGAGAGCAAGTGTCTTCCCACAAGCCGGTACCGCAGGTATTTGACGGTGTTTCTACTGAGGACGTTCCATCCGCAGGATTCGGTTGGTCCCGCATCAGCCGCTCTGGCGTGCAGATCGCTGGTTGGATCTCTGTCCTGTTCCTGCTTGCCTACAACTTTGGTAACCACAAGGGCCACGTTGAGACCATCTGGCTCATTGCCTTGGCTATCTTGATCGCTGTTGGCTTGCTCATCCACGCTTTCCAGCCGAAGCTGCACCAGGTCCGCACCGTGACCGCCCGCAACCAGCCGGTGGGCCACCAGGAGCCGGACTGGGTCTACGACCAGAAGACCAACACCGGTGTATACGCCGAGCTGACCGATTCCCAGCTGCGCGCGCTCAACATTGAGCCTTCCCGCGTTTCTCACCTGCGCGTTGAGCCAGGCACCAACAACGCCACCCCGGTTACCTCCGGCAAGCACACGCTCTAAGCTTTAGTACGCTTTAGCTACCGCCGCCCTTCCCTGCGAAGGCCGGCGGTTTCTTTATGCCTCCGCTTGGCGACGCCCCCTCCTACTCACCAACATATTCGGTCGTTTAGGCCCCACTCCCAGCCCCCACGGACCCAACCGCGCCCTGGGAGGGCAGCGATGCGGCCACTGTCGCGGGGGCCGGAGGATTAAGACACCCAGTGCCCCACCTTGGCGTAAATCTCAGGCAGGGAGTTGTCCACGCGTTTTCCGCTTACCCGTAGGGCGACGATATAACACGCAACGGGAACCGCGATGACGAGGATATACCCCAGTGCAACCAGCGCCATATTCGAGCCGTAGCCGATGGCCATTGGAATGACGCCAGGGATAATCGGCGTCCAGCCAATAAACAAATTCAAAATGGCGCTTAAGAAGGCACTGGCCGAGTAGCCGGATTTATCTGCCCACATACTGCCACCGGGACGCGCGGTGGCAAAGGGATTAAAGGTGGATAGCAGCAATGACAATCCTGCAGAAGAAATGAAAATTCCCAGTGCGACCACCATCAAGCACCCCGTGAGCGCTTTGTCGGCGCTCACCGCGAAAAGCACCGCCGCCGAGAGGACGAAGATTGTGACTGTGGGCGCCAAGTGCGCCCAGTGCCGGGCGTAGAGAAACGTGCGCGGACGAACTGGGGCAGCCATCTTTACCCACAGGCTTGGACCGTCATAGCCAAAATCATTTGTGGCTACAATTCCGCCGAAAAGTCCCAGAAATAGCACTCCTATAGACGGCATGACGGAATCAGTAGTAAAGCCTTGAATGATAAAGACGATTGCCAGAATCGGCTGCATGATGATGGTTCCGATAAGGCGGGAGTCACGGAAGATGTAGCGCAACGAGCGCGTAAATTCCATCGCAGCTGGTCCGCGATAGGAAAAGGAGCCCAAGGAAAAGCGGTTAATCCCTTTGGCCTTTTCGCGGCGTTGGTGCGCCGGAGACAAGAGTGTGCGGCGCTCGAATTGCAAGCGCAGCAACCGGTGCCACGCCCACACGGCTGCGCCCAGCGACGCCGCGGCGATGAGGACCTGTGCTAGTGCCACCGCCAGTTGGCCTTGGGCGAGCGCGAGCGCCCAGCCCACCGGTGCGCCTACGGGCGTCCACGCCAGCCCCTCGCCCACCGTTCCCAATGGGAAGTCAGAGCCAGCGAGGGAAGCAAGCCGATTAGAACCAAAGATGAGCAAGAACACCGCCAGCGCACCCAAAACTTTGAGGGTGGTCGAGCTTAGCTCCGCGACAGTAACCCCGGCATAGACCGCGAGGTCCACTAAAACCAGCGTCAGAACTAGGGCAAAGAGCATGCCTAGGCAGAAGGGCACGATGAACAATGCCTTACCATTGGCCGCCAAGATCACGCTTCCCGCCACCGCGTAGGCGATGGAGAGCAGGACAGATACTGGAGCGCGCAAATTGAGCACTGAGGCAATAGCTAGTGCCGGTGTGATGTCTTTTAACCGCACCGGCAAGGCGGAGAGCTCACGGGCAGAAAGCTGATTCTCCCCGCTGGGTATGATGAGGGTGATAACGATAAAGGCCAGCGTGCCTACAGCGGGGGCCACGGTAAGGGCTTGCACGTTCCCAGTTCCGATGGAGATATCTGCCGCAGCAAGAGCTCCTAGCGACGCAAGGCCGATGAGTCCATAGAGCAAGAGGCAGATAGGGATCATGACCGCCGCGGCATTCGCTTTGAGATTGCGGACCCACAGTGTGCGGTGCAGCTTGAGGAGCGTCGAAGTCATTGCGCCTACGCCTCCCCTTCCCCGCGCTGCGGATCGCCGCCTCCACGGCGCAGCCAATCGAAAGAGTCCGCGTCAAAGTCACTCCCACCGGCAAAGTGGATGAAGGCATCCGTCAGGCTACCGCCCTGGCGCACCTCTTCGACGTGGCCAGCAGATAGCACCTGTCCTCCCGCGATGATGGCTACATGATCACACAAGCCCTCCACCAGTTGCATAACGTGTGAAGACAGGATTACGGTGCCACCGCGGGCGGCATAGGCGCGCAAGAGCTCCTGAATGAGCTGGCCGGAGACTGGGTCCACCGCTTCCAAAGGCTCGTCGAGGATCACTACCTCTGGGTTATGCAGGAGCGCACCTGCCAAAAGGATCTTCTTAGTCATGCCGGCGGAATAGTCCGCGATGGGTTTATCGGCGGCGTCGGCAAGCTGCAAGGCATCTAGCAGCTGTGCACTGCGGCGCTCCACTTCGGCTTGGTTCATGCTGCGCAAAGCGCCGAGATAAAACAGGTACTCTGGGCCCGATAAACGGTCAAAGACGGGAGCGCCATCAATGAGCAGGCCCATCGCCGCCTTAGCCGCAATCGGTTCCTGCCACGTATTGTGCCCAGCGATGAACGCCTCACCGCTATCTGGGCGCAGCAGACCGCACGCCATGGTCAGCATGGTGGTCTTGCCAGCGCCGTTAGGGCCGACGATGCCATAAATAGAGCCCCGCGGGATGTCGAGGCTCAAATTCGACACCGCGGGGCGTCCAGCGAAAGATTTATTCAGACCGCGCACGGCAAAGGCCTGCGCGGTGGGGTCATCTGCAAGCGGTGGATAATTCGGAATAATCATATCCGCCAATGTTATCAGTTAGGCGGACTTATCTTCCCGTTCATCCGCTGCGAGCTGACCACACGCTGCCGCAATCTCATCGCCCTTGGTATCGCGCACCGTGCAAGGAACGCCTTGGGCCTGTACGCGGCGCACGAACTCGTCCTGGCGGTCCTGCGGGGCCGCATCCCACTCCGAGCCCGGCGTGGGGTTCAGCGGAATGACATTGACGTGAACCTTGGAGCCCAGCTTCTGATGCAGCTTGCGGCCCAGCATATCCGCGCGGAAATCCTGGTCATTCTTATCGCGAATCAGGGCATACTCGATGGACACGCGGCGAGCAGACTTATCCGCGTAATAGCGCGCAGCATCGAGCACCTCATCGACGGACCAACGGTTATTGACTGGCACGAGACCATCGCGCAGCTCATCATCCGGAGTGTGCAAGGAAACGGCGAGCGTGCAGGCCAAATCTTCGTCCGCCAGCTTACGGATTGCCGGTGCCAAGCCCACGGTAGACACGGTCACGTTGCGCTGGGAAAGACCAAAGCCGGCACCATCCTGGCCGGTAATCTGTCGCACGGCCTGCACCACGCGCTTGTAGTTGGCCAGTGGCTCACCCATGCCCATGAAGACCACGTTGGACAGGCGGCCACCTTCTGCTGCCATCGCGGCTGCAGCATGGCGGAACTGCTCAACGATCTCGCCCGTGGACAAGTTGCGGTCTAGACCGCCCTGGCCTGTAGCGCAGAACGGGCAGGCCATACCGCAGCCGGCTTGGGAAGAAATACACAACGTGGCGCGTCCTGGGTAGCGCATCAGAACCGACTCCAGCAGCGTGCCATCATGCAAACGCCACAGGGACTTAGTGGTCTCGCCGTCATCCGTGGAAGTAGTCCGGATAGGCTGCATGAGCTCAGGGAAGAAGGCTTCCTTAACTGCTTCGCGCTTGCCGGCGGGGATATCGGTCATATCCTCTACATTGTCGGTATAGTGCTCGTAATAGTGCTTAGCCAGCTGCTTTGCGCGGAATTTAGGCAGGCCAATTTCTGCGAGCTTGTCAATACGCTCGGTTTCGGTCAGGTCCGCGAAGTGCTTAGGGGGAAGTCCGCGGCGCGGGGCGGAGAAGTTAAGTTTCACTGGTTGAGCCATAGTGTTGCCCATCTTTCCACGGTCTGCGTGGGTTTTTCCAATTGAAAGCCATGCCAAGTGGCATAATCGACAGGTTTAAAGAAATAATGGATGCATGACAAATCCGAATTACCCCGCAGATGACTTTTCTTCTTCCGACGCAGACCTCTCCTCGACGGAGCTGAACACTTCTGCACCGGAGACCGATTCTAGCCTAGAGCCGACGGTCTCTGACTCTACTTCTCACTCCACCCAGCCTTCCGGCAAGGCGAAGGGATCTTTCGCAGCCAGCACTTGGATCGCGCTCATCGTAGATTTCCTGCTGCTGATTGTCCTCATTGTTTTCATCATGCAAAACCAGCACGAGGTTCCCATGAACTTCCTAGGCTGGTCCGGTGAGTTCCCTGCCGGAATTGCTTTCCTCATCTTCGCCATTGGCGGAGCACTCATCATGGCTCTGGTGGGTGGCTGGCGCATGTTTGAGTTGCGCCGCCAACTGCGCAAACAGGCTCAGCAGGTATAAGTCTCAACAAGCCGCCTCTCCCCCTTTCCTGCCTTCTTAAGAAGGACTCTTGGGAAGAGGCGACTTTTGCGTACCCGCTGCTTCTATGGCGTAAACGTTGCCAGGAAGCTAATGGCCACCCAGGTGACCATGGCGGAAGGCAGCATGCCATCCAGGCGGTCCATCAGTCCACCGTGGCCTGGCAGCAAGGCCGACATATCCTTGATTCCCAGCTCACGCTTAAACTGTGATTCCACTAAGTCGCCCAAGGTGGCACAAATGACAAGGCCAAGCCCCATTAGGCCGCCCACCCAGGCATCGTGATGGAGCAGGAGCTTCACGGTAAGCGCACCGGTGACCACGCCAAAGAGGATGGACCCGGCAAAGCCCTCCCACGATTTCTTGGGGCTTACTGCAGGGGCCATGGGATGCGAGCCAAACATCACTCCGGCGATATAGCCACCGGTATCGGAGGCCACCACACACAGCATGAAGACCACAATGGAAGCGGCACCACTGGCAAATGGGGTCGATACCAGCGATAGCATGGCCGCGAAGGTGGCAAAAAGCGGAATCCACGTCAAGACAAAAATGCCGACGGACATATCCCGCAGGTAGTTAATTGGTGGGCGATGGCGACCATTATGGAAGAGGCGACCAAACATAAGCGCCAGCACAGCGGTGACATAGACCGCGACAAGGCCGGGCGCGCCCAGTGGCCACGAGACCCAGACCATGGCTTGGCCCAAAATAATGAGCAACGTGCGCGGAATATAGTAGGAATGCTCCCGCAGGCGGCTGAGCACCTCCCACATGGCAACGCCAACTGCAAGGGCCACGACCGCGTACCACGCGAGTGGTCCAGCCCATACGGCGAGCACGACAAGTGCGCCGAGGCCTACGCCAACGCCGATAGCAGCCGGCAAATCGCGGCCTGCACCATTCTTCGGCTGAGGCAATCGGCGGTTAATGGCGTCACTCACCGTGACCGGCTCCTTTCACTGCTTCTTTCGCGCCCCTCGCTGACTTCTACTGCTCGACCTCCCCTACTCCTAACTTCGGAGCTGTAGGCCGCGGAACAGAAAAAGCGCCGCCGGCCGGGGACGGGCACGGCGGCAATGACGGGAGGTCTTAGACCTCCATCAGCTCGTTTTCCTTATTATCTACCAGCTTATCCACCTGCTCGATGTAGCCGGAAGTAATCTTTTCCATTTCCTTTTCCGCTGCGATGACCTCGTCCTCGCCGGCGTCGCCGTCCTTCTGCAGCTTCTTCAACTGCTCCATGGCCTTGCGGCGAATATTACGGATAGCAATCTTGCCGTCCTCGCCCTTGCTCTTGGCCAGCTTCACCATTTCCTTACGACGCTCCTCCGTCAGCTGCGGAACGGTCACGCGCAGAACCTGACCATCGTTGGTGGGATTCACGCCCAAATCCGAGTTGCGGATGGAGTTTTCAATCTCATGAATCATGGACTGCTCATAAGGCTTGATGAGCAGCATGCGCGGCTCCGGTACGGAAATGGTAGCCATCTGGGTAATTGGGGTAGGTACACCGTAGTATTCGGCTACCAAGCCGTTGAACATGGTGGGGTTCGCGCGGCCGGTACGAATGGTCACCAGCTGCTCGCGGGTGTGCTCGACGGAAGCGGTCATGTGCTCTTCTGCTTCGAGCTGAATCTCATCGATCATGAGGCTAAATCATCCTTAAACGAATAGGGGTGGCTGTATAAAAAGGTAGCAGGTTCGCAGCCCTTACAGTATTAGGACTGCACCAGCGTGCCGATAACTTCGCCTCCTGCGGCACGGGCGATATTGCCCTCCTCCAGCAGGTTAAAGACCAAAATTGGCATATCATTGTCCATGCACAGGCTAAACGCCGTAGCATCTGCAACCTTAAGGCCCTTTTCAATGACCTCACGCGGAGTGATTTCGGAGTACAGTTCCGCATCCGGGTTGGTACGTGGGTCATCGGAGTAGACGCCGTCGACTGCCTTGGCCAAGAAAAGAACCTCGGCGCCAATTTCTAGGGCACGCTGCGCGGCAGTGGTATCCGTGGAGAAGTACGGCATGCCCATGCCGGCGCCAAAGATAACCACGCGACCCTTTTCTAGGTGGCGCTCAGCGCGCAGCGGCAGGTACGGCTCGGCAATCTGCGCCATGTTGATGGATGTCTGCACGCGGCAGTCCACGCCTTGCTGCTTGAGGAAGTCCTGTAGTGCGAGGGAATTCATTACCGTGCCCAGCATGCCCATGTAGTCCGAGCGAGCACGATCCATGCCGCGCTGGGAGAGCTCTGCGCCGCGGAAGAAGTTTCCGCCACCGATAACCACTGCAATCTCGATTCCCTGACGGGAAACCTCGGCGATCTGGCGGGCTACGTTTTCAACCACATCTGGGTCGATGCCGACCTTGCCGCCGCCGAACATCTCACCGCCCAGCTTCAGCATTACTCGCTTGTATCCGGTTCGCTTAATATCTGCAGCAGTCACGCCTACTTCGTCTCCTTAACGCGGGGCAGTTTCAATCTCCGCCCTATCTTACCCATATATCTTTCGCATCCTCACACCGCCCGCCGGTGCAGGCCAGTAGGCAATTGCTACGTGCCGGTCCCTCTCCTGCGGATAGACAATCCGCACTAGTCGGCACGGTGAGCGCACAACAAAGCCCACGAAGGATAGTCCTTCGTGGGCTAGTCGTTAAAGCGGGGGTGGGCTTAAGCGCCAACCTCGTAGCGAACGAAGCCGGTGATGGTGGTGCCAGCTTCTTCAGCAACCTGCTTTACGGTCTTCTTGTTATCAGACAGGGAAGCCTGCTCCAGCAGAACGATGGACTTGAAGAAGCCGTTCAGGCGGCCTTCCACGATCTTCGGCAGGGCTGCCTCTGGCTTGCCCTCCTCACGAGTGGTGGCCTCAGCGATCTCGCGCTCCTTTTCAACGATCTCTGCAGGAACGTCCTCGCGGGTGAGGTACTCAGCGTTCATTGCAGCAATCTGCAGGGCTGCAGCGTGAGCGCCCTCCTCGCTACCCTCGTAGGAGACCAGAACGCCCACTGCCGGCGGCAGGTCAGCGGAACGCTGGTGCAGGTAAACGGCAACGTTGTCGCCCTCTACGGTAACTGCACGGCGTGCCTGCAGCTTCTCACCGGTCTTTGCGGACTCCTCGTCCACGACCTCGGAGACCTTCTTGCCGTCGATCTCAATGTTGTTGAGCTCGTCAGCGGAGTTGGCCTTGGCCTCAGCAGCAGCGTCAGCAATCTTGGCTGCGAAAGTCTTGAAAGCCTCGTTCTTAGCAACGAAGTCGGTCTCACAGTTGATCTCGACCATGGTGTTGCCAGAAACGGCGATGAGGCCCTCGGTAGCCTCACGGTCAGCGCGCTTGGAGACGTTCTTAGCGCCCTTGATGCGCAGGTACTCAACAGCCTTGTCGTAGTCGCCGTTGGACTCTTCCAGAGCCTTCTTGCAATCGAGCATGCCGGAGCCGGTAGCTTCGCGCAGTGCCTTGACGTCTGCAGCAGTGTAGTTCGCCATAGTTGGGGCGATCCTCCTTGAAAATCAAACAGTGTTCGTTCAAACAGCGTAGTCGACGCGGTGAAATCGCGCCGCTTTAGGGTGGCAGAAACCACCCCTTTCCCACCTATGCATGAAAGTGGAGCTGGTTTCAGCAGCACCCAGCATAGATAAAACCAACCCCCGCCGCCGTTAAAGCACGGTGGCGGGGGTTGGTAAACAGCCTTGGGCAGGAATTACTCCCCTTGCTGCCCCACACCAAAAGTGCGTGGGGTATTCAGTTAAACGCAGGTGAGGAAATTTCCTAGCGAGAAGTTAAGACTACTTCTCGGCCTTGTCTGCGGATGCTTCCTCAGACTTTTCCGCGGAAGCCGGGTCGGAAGCTGCGGCAGCTGCCTCAGCGTCACGCTTTTCCTTCTCAGCGGAGTCGCCGGCAGCTTCCTTAGCTGCAGCCAGCTGACGCTCCTCACGAGCCTTCTTGCCTTCCTCAACAGCGGAGGCAACGATGCCGGAGAGCAGCTTGGTGGAGCGGATGGCGTCGTCGTTGCCCGGGATCGGGAAGTCAACGTCGTCCGGGTCGCAGTTGGTGTCCAGGATGGCAACAACTGGGATGTTCAGCTTGTGAGCTTCCTTGACCGCAATGTGCTCCTTGTTGGTATCAACAATCCACAGTGCGGACGGGGTCTTGGCCATATCGGAGATGCCACCCAGAACGCGCTCGAGCTTGGCGCGCTCACGGTTGAGCATGAGAACTTCCTTCTTGGTGCGGCCCTTGTAGCCGTCCTCACGCTCGTCCATTGCCTGAAGCTCCTTCATGCGCTTCAGACGCTTGGAAACGGTCTGGAAGTTGGTGAGCATGCCGCCCAACCAGCGGTGGTTGACGTAAGGCATACCGACGCGGGTTGCTTCCTCAGCAACTGCTTCCTGAGCCTGCTTCTTGGTACCAACGAACAGGATGGTGCCGCCGTGTGCAACGGTTTCCTTGACGAACTCGTAAGCCTCGTCAATGTAGGTCAGCGTCTGCTGCAGGTCGATGATGTAGATGCCGTTACGGTCGGTGAAGATGAAACGACGCATCTTCGGATTCCAGCGACGGGTCTGGTGGCCAAAGTGCACACCAGCGTCGAGGAGCTCGCGCATGGTTACAACTGCCATGATTCGCTCGCTTTCTTTTATCTTGTCTTTCGGTTTTCCAATTGTGCGGTGTTTTATTCCGCACCCTAGCAACGAAGGCCCCGCTGACACCTTGTTTCCAAGGACCACGTCAACCGTCAGGCTGTCTCTTCCTTCCAGCAGGAAGCGACAACTTCGCCGCGCGTAGTCAATGCCTCCACGAGGTGGACACACTGCTGCCACAAAGAATAATCCCCATACGCTGGTTTTTCCAAACCGAAGTCAGCTTATCCACAACTTCGCCGCAGCCACTTTGCCTCAATCGTCACAACCGACTCAAACACACCATGTAACCCAAGTTGTCCACAGTTATAAGGAGAACGGACTTCCCAAACGCTTCATTCCAGCGAACACTGTGCCCATGAATCAGTTCCTTTCCTCCTCCACATTTGCCGCTTGCCGACGCCCCACCTTCCTCCCCACCACTTTCCTCACCCTTCTTTCGATTCTTATTCTGTGTTGCCCACCGGCCACGGCCTATGTCGACCCTGCCTCCGGAAAACCTAGCCCGGCACGGGTACTGCGTGGATTCGATGCCCCCGAACAAAAGTGGAGCCCTGGCCACCGCGGCGTCGACATGGCCCTATCCGTAGGCTCGCCGGTAGTAGCCGCCGAAGACGGCGAAGTCGCCTTTGTGGGCACGGTGGCCGGCAAACCAGTTGTCTCCATTGCCCACGCGGATGGAGTGAGAACGACGTATCAGCCCGTGCACGGCTCCGTAAAGCAGGGCCAAGAAGTCCGCGAGGGCCAAGTGATAGGCCGTTTAGGCAATCCAGTCGATGGCTATCCCGGACTGCACTGGGGCGCACTCATCGCAAAAGATACTTACATCGATCCTTTAACCCTGCTGGATATGCCGGCAATTCGCCTCAAACCGCTTTAGGCTCGGGGATGGGCTTGGTCGTATACGCGCTGCAAGCGCTGCGCGGACACGTGGGTATAAATCTGCGTGGTATTAAGCGAGGAGTGCCCCAGTAGTTCTTGCACTACGCGCAAATCTGCCCCGCCTTCTAAAAGGTGGGTTGCGGCAGAGTGGCGAACCCCGTGCGGGGTAAGCCCCTGTGTACCAGTGACTTTGGCGGCCTTTTCTACAATGCGGCGCACCTGGCGCTGATCGATGCGCCCTCCCCTGCTGCCAACAAAAACCGCTTCAGTATCGGCCGCAGCGATTTCTCCACGGCCGTTGCCAATCCACTGCTTTAAGGCGTCTTCCGCTGCGTGCCCGAAAGGCACTACACGCTGCTTATTGCCCTTACCTGTGACGTGCAAGGTACCGCGTTGAAAATCAATATCGCCCAAGTCCAGCCGTACCAACTCCGCCACGCGCATACCGGAGGCATAGAGCAACTCCAGGATGGCACTATCGCGAAGGAAGTGGACTTCATCGGCAGAGACCGCATTGCCCATAAGCTCGTCGGCCTGCTCAGGAGCGAGAACCGTGGGAAGGTGACGCCCCACTTTGGGCGTAACTAGGCGGGCAGCAACGTCTCGCTTCAAGTGCCCTTCGCGCACTGCCCAAGTAGAAAATCCCTTCGCTGCCGCGGTGCGCCGTGCCAGGGTGGAACGCGACTTTCCTTCCGCAACAGCCTCTGCCAACCATTGGCGCAGGCTGTTGAGGTCAAACTCCGCGAAGGTAGGCACACTGCGTGCAAGGTCGCGCAAGTCGGAGCGATACCCGCGCACCGTCGCTTCTGCGCGACCTTTGACATGTAGTTGGAAATCCGCAAAGTCCTCGATAGCTTCAGCCATTTGACCCTCAACTTTCGGAGCCTTCGCGGACTTTCCATCTTCACTCATGCCACAGCAGTGTACTCGCTTTTATTCTGTTTCCCGGCGCGCCCAGGTATTGCCATGCCGGACGACAACGCACATCTTCTCCAGCGCCAGTAGTAAATGAACTGTAAGCGGTAAACGAAGCCCCGCTTCGCGGGCAATGTCTTCTGCCGTTGCTTTCTCCTGTCCTAGCGGTGGCGTCGCGTCAAAGACGCGCAACTCATTGCGGGAGAGGCGTTGGGTCATGGTGGCTGCAAAATTGATTTCGTACTGTGCGCCTGGGTCCACTTCCCCGGCGCGACTTACTAAGGCGCGAATTTCATCAGCACTGGTAACCAACTGTGCGCGGCCTTCTTGAATGCGCTGGTGGCAGCCCAACGAACCGCTAGTAGTTATCGGCCCCGGCACCGCCATCGCAACTCGCCCAAGCGCTTCTGCCCAGTTGAGGGTGTTCAATGCACCAGATCGAAACGCCGCCTCCATAACTACTGTGCCGTGGCTCAATGCTGCCACTAAGCGATTGCGCGTTAAGAACCGGTGGCGCTTCGGCGCGGTTTCCGGCGCGAATTCAGAGATGATGCAACCATTGTCCGCAATCTTAGCGAATAAGTTGGCATTGTGGGCTGGGTAATCCCTATCGATGCCACACGCTGCTATGGCTACCGTGCGCCCGTTGTTGTGCAACGCTGTTTCGTGCGCGACGCTATCCACTCCCAGCGCGCCGCCGGATATTGGAGTCCATTCATGCTGAACCAATCCGGACACGACGTTCTGGGTGGCCTGCCAGCCATAGCGAGAAATGGCACGAGTACCGACGATGGCCACAGCTTGAGCAACCTCTGCCTGCAATGGCGCACCGCGCACCCACAGGCTATGTGGTGGCAATGCTTGGTCATCAAAAGTAGCTGGGGCCTCCCCGCCGTGCTGATAGAAGCCGAATGCAGAGTCAAACTCCTCTGTGGGCCACTCTGGACTTTCTGCCGTAATGAGCCGAGCCCCGACCCTTTCGGCTGCCGCCATATCTTCGGCCTGCCGCAACCAGTCATAGCGGGAGGCCGTACGCGCCAAAAGCGGGCCAATCCAGTCGGCGCGATTGTAGATTCCGTGGGCGATTTCCTCAGCTGGGTATTGCGTAAGCAGGGCCTGCAAAGCAGCAGAGGGGCCTTCCACCACTCGATTGAGGTATACCCAGGTCACATACGAGGAAGAGAGATCAAGGTCGCTCATGCTGCGAGCCTCCCGACGTTTATTGAGCCGCGCAGATCGAGCGCGCGCCCCACTTCGTCCAGGTCCGGCTGTGCCTTTCCTGCTAGATCGGCCAGAGTCCAGGAGAGTTTCAATACGCGGTCCACTCCGCGCTGGGATATTTCACCTTCAGCCAAGTAGGCAGACAACATGACCATCGCAGCCTCTGCAGCGGGTCTCTTTCGGCGCAAATAGGACGAAGGAACTTCCCCATTGGTGCGTGCGGTGATGCCATCCGCCCACCAGCGTGCGGCGGCGCGCTCACGGGCAGCGGCGACGCGCTCGGCGATGACTGCGGATTCCTCTTCACCGTCCGCGTTAATTGTTGCCGCCTGCCCGCTTAAGGTGACCACCATATCCAGACGGTCTCGCAGCGGACCGGAGAGATTGGAGAGGTAGTTCATTCGTTCATGGGGGTTGCATCTGCACTTAGACGGGTCTTCGGCCGCACACCTGCACGGGTTTGCCGCCATGACCAATTGGAAGCGAGCAGGATACGTAACCTCGCGGCGCGAGCGCGCCAACCGCACCTGTCCTTCCTCCAACGGTGCACGCAGACCATCGAGTACCGGCGCGGCTACCTCACTGGCCTCGTCGAGAAAGAGCACACCATTGTGAGCCAAACTCACCGCACCAGGGCGCGGATGTCCGGAACCGCCGCCAAGTAATGCCGCCCGAGTAACTGAGGCATGCGGGGCGATGAACGGGGCGCGCTCGATGACCTCACCTGGGGTTCCGGTAAGCGAATGAATCGCGGTGGTTTCGACCTGCTGGTCCGGGGTAAGTGTAGGCAGGATGGTGGGCAGGCGTGAGGCAATCATGGACTTTCCTGATCCTGGCGGCCCAATCATCATTAAGTGATGGCCTCCGGCTGCAGCAACCTCGGCAGCCCATTTGGCATTAGCTTGGCCAGCGATATCGCCAAAGTCGAGTCGCGACGCCGCCGCAGGCGCGGGGCTGAGCGACCCCGAAAAGCTTCCAGCCTGCGGCAGCCCACGGTTTCCGCAGGCCCATCCGAAAGCTTCCTTCAAAGACGACGCAACCAGTACGTCCATGTCCGGCACCAATGTCGCCTCGGCGGCATTGCCAGGCGGAACAAGGAGAGTTGTTATTCCTTGTTCCCGTGCGGCAAGGAGGGCAGGGATGATGCCTGCTACAGGCCGAACGGAGCCGTCGAGACCGAGCTCGCCTAAGACCAAGGTGCGCTGGAGACGTTGGGCGGGCGAGGGAGTACTGCCATAAGACGGGAAGTCGGCCTCCGCCTGGGCCGCCAGAATCGCAAGCGCTATGGGTAGGTCAAAGTGGGACCCGGATTTGGGAAGCGACGCCGGGGACATGGAGACAACCACTTTCGTCTTGGGCCAGGGCAGATGGGAGTTAAAGGCTGCGGTCTTGATTCGGTCCCGAGATTCGGAAATTGCGGTATCCGTCTGGCCTACAACGTGAATGCCCGGCAGTCCGTGACCGACGTTCGCTTCCACGTCAACCAACTGGGCTAAGACTCCGTTGAGGGACATGGTCAAACAATTACCTAGAGCCATCTTCAACCCCCTTGAAGTGTTCCAGCGCAAACCCCTGCCCGCGCGCGACCAAGGCAATAACGTCGAATCGCACCTCAGATAGTGGCTTTCCATCAAGCCACTGCGCCGCAGCTTTACGCAGTCGCGCGAGCTTCTGCGGGGTCACGGCCTCAGCTACCCCGTAGCGGGAATTGGCGCGGGTCTTAACCTCAACAAAGACGATGGTTCCATCCGCCTCCCGGGCGATGAGGTCGATTTCTCCCACCCGATAAGTGACGTTGGCAGCAATTATTTCTGCCCCGCGTTCGCGCAGATAGCGCGCTGCGAAGGCCTCTCCCCTTTTTCCTAAGACTTGTTTATGACGGGGCTTCTTCGTGGCCAAGCGGTGTTCTGAACTAATGTGCATTGCGGTTTATCCTTGTGCGTCGAGAGAATCATTGACTAGCACAGGACACCGCAGGTGAAAGGGCCTACACAAGGGACACAAAAGCAAAAAAGACCCTAGCTGTGGATAACTACGCTCTGCAGCGCTGTTATCCACAGCTAGGGTGCGGCACGTTGTGCGCCAGCTTGACAAAGTTATTCCGGCATCATGAATTCCGGCTTATCCAGCTCCTCGATATTGACATCCTTGTATGTAATAACGCGGACGTAGCGCACAAAGCGCGCGGAGCGGTACATATCCCATACCCAGGCATCCGACATGCGCACCTCGTAGTAGACATCAGGCCCAGAGGTATGCGGAATAAGCTCTACCGCGTTAGCCAGATAAAAGCGCCGCTCAGTTTCAACGACATAGGAAAACTGGCTGACAACGTCCCGGTACTCGCGGTAGAGGGACAGCTCTACCTCAGCCTCGTAGTTATCGAGTTCCTCTGCACTCACGGTGGACCTCCAGGTTGTGGGTTAGCTCGCTTTAGCTTAGCGCGAGAAAGGCTAGATTTTAGCTAGGCACGCGCGGCAAACTCCGCTTGAGCGCGGCGGACATTCTCGTAGCTCATCCGGTGCTCCGGACACGCTCCAAGCGTCGCAATTGCGGCCTCGTGCACCTTGGTTCCGTACCCCTTATGGCTGGCTAACCCGTAGCCGGGGTACCGCGCATCCAGCTCGTACATCAGGTGGTCACGGCTGACTTTGGCCAACACACTCGCCGCGGCGATACACCGCGCGGCCGCATCGCCGCCGATAATGGGCAGGTGGGGTTGGGTGAGGCCGGGGACAAAAAGGGCGTCGGTAAGCACATAGCCCGGACGTGCTTCCAGGCGCGCAACTGCCCTGCGCATGCCGGAAATATTGGCGTGCTGGATGCCGCGCTTATCGATGTCCCCGGCAGCAATATGCACCACAGACCAGTCCACAGCCTTGTCTTTAATGAGTGGAAAAAGCTTCTCGCGCTGTTTGGGGGTGAGCTTCTTGGAGTCAGTAAGTTCCGATAACTCCTTGATCGGCCGATCAGGCATCACACAGGCCGCGATGGTGATTGGTCCACAGCAGGCACCGCGCCCAGCCTCATCCACGCCAGCTACAGGACCTAAACCGGCCTTGCTCAATGCGACCTCGTAGGTGCGCCGCTGTTTAAGCCGCCGCATGCGAAATTTCCGGGTGCTCCACCCCACCCCAACGCGAAAGCGGCAAAATGACGGCCTCGACGCGCCCGCGGACATTGTCCACCGGCACGGTGCCCTGCAGATGGTCACCCAAGTGCGCACGGGAATCGAGGGAGTTGGTGCGATTATCACCCATCACCCAGAGGCTTCCTTCTGGGACGGTGACTGGGCCAAAATACTCACCGCCGCACTCTTGCGAGCCCACACTGGGATCTACGGGAATCTCCGGCGGATCGAGGACGAAGGATTGGTCAATGGACTTTCCGTTCACCATGACCGCAGGATCGCCAGCCTGACAACTCACCGTCTGCCCGCCAGTAGCAATGACGCGCTTTACCAGGATATTCTCCCCATTAGGAAGCAGCCCTAGGGCCGACAAAGCGTTCTGCGCGCCGCGCACAAAAATATTGTGCGAGCGATTGACCTCAAACTCGTTATTCCATGAGTCGGGCCCTTCAAAAACCACAACCTCCCCGGGCTTGGGGTCCGTGAAGTAGTAGCTGACCTTTTGCACGGCAATGCGGTCATTTTTACAGCCGGGACACCCGTGCAGGGTCGGCTCCATCGAAGCAGAAGGAATGACATACATCCGCCCCACCAGCGCCTGCAGGAGCACCAGCAGGACAAAGCCTGCCACCACGGGGATGAGAAAATCCCGGGTGCGCAGGCGTTGGGAGGAAGGCTTATTCCTGAATGTCCGGGTCATCGACCCCACCAATGCGGGTAAACGGCCAGAATACGAATTTCACCTTGCCGCGGACGTTTTCTACTGGAACCGTGCCGTGGAACTTATCGGTCATGTGGTAGCGCGAATCGGCCGAAGCAGTACGGTTATCGCCCATCACCCAGATATTGTCCTCCGGTACCTCGACGGGACCAAAGTACGGACCGCCGCAGGCCTCCGAGCCGGTCGATTCATCTACCGGGTACGTTGGCGGGTCTTGCACGTAGTCTTGCTCGATGGGCTTGCCATCTACCATGACTGCAGGATCGCCCTCTTGGCAGGACACCGTCTGTCCGCCGGTAGCAACCACACGCTTGACCAGAGTATTTTCGTCTGGCGGTGCCAGGGATACGAAGCTCAACGCATCCTGCACGCCATGAATGACTGGATTGGACGAGCGCGGTGAGACGAAGCTGGAATTCCAGTCCTCGGTGCCTTTAAAGACGACGACATCACCTGGTTCTGGCTCGCCGTCACCGTAGTAAGAGATCTTTTCCGTAAAGATACGGTCATTTGTGCAGCCCTCGCAGCCGTGGAGAGTCGGCTCCATCGAACCCGATGGGATCACATACTGCCGGCCGATAAAGTTCTGGAATAGTCCGACGATCACGAGAACCGTCGCCACTACCAGAAGGGTTTCCAGCAGCCACGGCATTTCCTTCTTCTTAGTCGCCTCTTTGCCTTGCTGGGTGGCGTCTCCCTGTACTGGGTGGGCCCCCTCGCCTTCTGGCGGCTGTTCCTGCGAGATGCTGTCTTTATTCACGCGCTAGATCCTAGCAACCCCACGCCCGATGTCCGGTCTTATCCCCCTCGCGGCAGGGGGATTCACAGCCAACTTTTCGCTTGCCCCCTTCCCCCTCGGCATAGGGATGAAGGGAATTAGGAAAATAGAAATCCCCCTGCACCCACGGTTGGTTGCAGGGGGATGCTGGCGCGCAGCGCGCTAGTACTAGCGACGCTCCTTGATGCGAGCCTTCTTGCCGCGCAGATCGCGCAGGTAGTAGAGCTTCGCACGGCGGACGCGGCCACGGCGGGAGACCTTGATGGACTCCAGGTTCGGGGAGTGAACCGGGAAGGTACGCTCAACGCCGATACCGAAGGAAACCTTACGGACAGTGAAGGTCTCACGGATGCCGGAGCCCTGACGACGGATGCAGATGCCCTTGAAGAGCTGTGCACGCTCGTTGTTGCCCTCGATAACCTTTACGTTAACGTCAAGGGTATCGCCTGGGCGGAAGGACGGGATATCGTCGCGCAGCTGTGCTGCATCAACCTTGTCAATAATGTTGGACATGCCAATATTCCTTTTCAGTTTGGGACAGAGGACCCTAGCGGCATACTGCCTAACCGGTTCGTGCCCGTTACATAGAACGGTGTACTACTTTTCCATATTCGCCAGCAAGAACCAAATTCTTCTATAGCTGGCCCTGGCCCCACCCAAACTATGCCGCCGCAGTGGACTTTGCACGAAAGAGGTGTTCATCAACAATTCTTGCAGTACCTAGGTGACGCGCACGGAAAACCGCTTGAGACGCTAAAAGCGCAAGCAGTGCGGTCACGACCAGCACCCCCATGCCGGTCCAGAAAGTCGTATCATAAATTCCGTCAGTAGCGCGCGTGAAGGCATCCTTTGCATAGGCCATCGGATGGAGGGGGTGAACAACGCTGAGCGGCCGCGGAATAGCGGCTACCGGCCACACACCGCCGAAGACCATCACACCTAAAGCGAAGAGTCCCGCGGCAAACACACCACCTACCTTTCGCCCAAACGTCACCAAGAAGAACTGGTAGGTTGCCGCGCCTGCTGCAGCTATCGCCGCTATCACCCCGAGTATCATTGGCCAGCTTTCAGGTACCCAGCCCAGCGTCGCAGACATGAGTGCCATAAATGCTAGAATAAGAAAGTTGAGAATAGTTAGTACGCCAAAAGCTCCAAGTATTCCGCGCGCTGGATGCACCACACGGACCCCTCGTCGGCCTAAGTAATACGGAAGCATCAGAGCTACAAGCAGCATGACGAGGAAGCCAAAGACGAGGACCAAAAGAAGTGAGGCACCGCCGGTAATGTCCTTGCGAGTAGGGTCCAAGGGGTTTACCACGGTTTGAACCGGATGCACATTGGACGCCGTGAAGTTGATAGGCACGGCCATGTTTTGAGCCGACTTATCGGGCTTGGAAATAGTTGGCGCTTTGGCTACTCCATCCGTCAGCTTCTGGGATAGTTCACCGGAACCAGACTTGAGCTTATCCATACCGCCTTTAAGCTCTGCGCCTCCGGCCGCTAACCGATCGGTTCCTTCTTTAAGAGTACCGGTACCTGCATGAAGGCGGGTGGCACCATCGTGCAGCTGCGAGGCTCCATCGCTTAGCTCTCCCACGCCTCCACGAAGCTGCTTGGTTCCATCCGAAAGACGATGGGCGCCAACATTGAGCTTATTCATTCCCCCCAGATACTCCGAGTTGGGATCTGAAAGGTTGTAATGTAGCTGACCAGTCCCCTCCGAAAGCTGCTCGAGTTTGTCCACCATGTTTCCGCTCGCTTCAGGGTCAAGCTTGGATACGAGCGAATTGAGTTGCTCTGCCTGCTGCTCCATACCTAAATTGCGCAATGCGCCTACCAGCTGCGACAGTGCTGGGACCACAATCTGGGCCTGCTTAAGCACTGGAATAAGCATTCCCGTGAGCTGATTGACTCCGCCATCGATCTGACCGGCGCCGTCAGCAAGACGGCCAGTTCCAGAAAGCAGTTTATCGGACCCTGTGGCAAGCTGAGCCGCACCTTCATCGAGCTGGACCGCACCCTCATCGAGGCGCCCAACCCCTTCATTGAGACGAGCGGTTCCATCGACCAAAGACGAGGTTCCGTCATTAATCTTTCCGGCACCAGCTCCCAATTCCCTGATTCCAGCGACAGCACGGCTACCACCCTCCTGAAGCTTCCCAGCGCCCTGATCAAGACGCCCAGCGCCGTCGGCGGCATTGCCTAGGCCGTCACTTAGTTTGTTGAGCCCCTCAATTACCTGGTCAGCGTATTTCTTCGAAATCGCGTTTTCCACACTGGTTTGCACCTGGGGAATCAGACTTGAGGAAATGACGGAACCATTGGACCCGTAAAAGTCGTTACTAGCAAAATGGATTTCAGGTTTGACGGGATTGTCACTAATGATGGTCACCGCCTGCTGGGAAAAATCTTTGGGGATGGTCACCACCATCAAATACTTGCCCTTGATTAGGCCTTCATCACCCTCAGTCTTTTCCACCTCTGTGAAATTGAGGTAGTTGGTATCTAGCAATCCTTCTACCACCTGTTCACCGTAGTTGGTGTACGTGTCCTGCTTATCTACGCCCACGTCCTCATTGACCACCGCCAAGTCGATCTTGCGCATGTACTTGGAAGGGTCCCACATCGCCCACATCATGGTCCCGGCAATAATGATGGGCGCAACCAAGAAGAACACTATGCATACTCGGGCCAACACGCTGCGGGGCCGCCAATCGAGTAGGCGGTGCCAACCCAATACTCCCCTGCTGTAACCTCTTTTAGCCCCGTTGCTCATTTCTTTCTCCTTGCACTAAACAGTGACTCGAACCAGCAGATATTTAGTTTTGCTCAACTTACCATTTTGGGTTGATATCCGCGCATTTTAGACACCAATCCATCCAAAACTTGCTTCCGAACAGGAAAAACTCCCATCGCCCACGGCGATGGGAGCTACACAGCTGGGCGAATCGGGGCTTCCCAACGGCAGTTGAAAGCGGTTAGAATCCTGCCTTCTTCAGGGCATCGGCCATGGCTCCACCGCCGCCGGTGCTGCCTGCCCCACCCGTGCGGCCGCGCGAGCCACCCCGGGATCCGCGCCCAGAGTTGTGGCCGGAGCGCTTTCCTTCTCCTCTGCCGCCGGACTTAGCGGAACCGCGTGGGGAATCACCGCGGCGCTTGGGAGCCGGCTTCCCCGGTTCATCATCCAAACGGAGCGAGAGACCGATGCGCTGGCGCTCCACATCAACCTCCATGACCTTCACCTTGACCACCTGGCCAGAGCGCACGACCTCGTGCGGATCAGAGACAAACTTGTGGCTCATGGCAGAAACGTGGACGAGACCATCCTGATGGACTCCGACATCCACGAAGGCGCCGAATGCCGCCACGTTTGTCACCGTGCCCTCAAGAATCATGCCTGGGGTGAGATCGGAAACCTTATGTACGCCCTCTTTAAAGGTGGCGGTCTTGAACTCAGGGCGCGGGTCGCGTCCGGGTTTATCCAGCTCGGCGATGATATCGGTCACCGTAGGAATGCCGAAAGTCTCGTCTGCAAAGTCTGCTGGCGCCAGCGTGCTGAGCACTCGGGTATTGCCAATAAGTTCAGAAATACCCAGGCCCGTCTTCTCCGCGATGCGGGAGACGACAGGATAGGCCTCGGGGTGTACGGCAGAGGAATCCAGCGGATCGGTACCGCCGTTGATGCGGAGGAAGCCTGCAGATTGCTCAAAGGCCTTAGGCCCAAGACGCGGTACCTTCTTCAGTTCCTTGCGGGAAGCAAAAGAACCGTGTTCATTGCGGTAGGCCACAATATTGGTGGCGATGGTGGAATTGACACCAGCTACGCGCTCAAGCAGCGGGACGGAAGCGGTATTGAGATCAACGCCCACGCCGTTTACCGCACTTTCCACGACGCCATCAAGGGTGCGGGCGAGCGCCGTCTGATTAACGTCGTGCTGGTACTGCCCCACACCAATGGCCTTCGGATCAATCTTGACCAACTCAGCCAAAGGATCCTGCAAGCGGCGTGCGATGGAGACCGCGCCGCGCAGTGAGACATCCATGTCGGGGAATTCCTCCGCCGCAAGCGGCGAGGCTGAGTAAACCGAAGCGCCGGACTCCGATACCACTACAGGAGTGGGTCGCTGACCGCCGGCTTGCTTGATGAGGTCCGCAATTTCCTGGGCAAGCTTCTCGGTCTCGCGGGAGGCAGTGCCGTTGCCGATGGCCATAAGGTCTACAGAATGCTTGGCGCACAGGGTCGACAGCGTCTGAACTGCTTGGCCCCACTGGTTCTGCGGCTGATGCGGGTAGACAATGGCGGTGTCGAGCACCTTGCCGGTTTTGTCCACTACCGCGCACTTCACACCATTGCGGTAACCCGGATCCAAGCCGATGGTGGCACGCTGGCCAGCAGGTGCCGCGAGCAGCACATCGCGCAAATTGGTCGCAAAGATCTGCAGCGCGCCTTCCTCCGCAATCTCTTTGAGCCGCATGCGAACGTCCAGGCTAGAGGAAATATAGAGCTTGGTGCGCCATCCCCAATGGACGGCGTTGGCGAGCCACTTGGAGGAGCGATCCAGCTCGAAGCGGGAGGCGATTACATCCTCGTAGTCGGCGTCATCGCCGGCATCTAGCTTCAACTGCAGCACGCCCTCATTCTCGCCACGCAGCAGCGCCAAAATGCGGTGCGAAGGCAGCTTGTGGAGGGGCTCGTTGAAATCAAAGTAGTCCTTAAACTTCGCGCCTTCGGCTTCCTTGCCCTCAACAACGCGCGCGCCCATGGAGCCCTCAATGAACATACGCTCGCGCACTTCACCCACCAGATCCGCGTCGAGCGCGAAGCGGTCCACCAAAATGGCGCGGGCGCCGTCGAGGGCCTTCTTGGTGTCCTCAAAGCCCTCGGTGGTAAAGGCCTGTGCCAACTCTTCTGGAGCGGCGTTGGGATCCGCAATGAGCTTATCGGTCAGTTCCTCAAGACCGGCTTCGCGGGCAATATCGGCCTTCGTTTTGCGGCGCTTTTTATACGGCAGATACAAATCTTCTAGGCGCGCCTTGGATTCGCAGGCAAGGATTTGTTCCTTGAGGGCGTCGCTAAGCTTGCCCTGCTCTTCAATCGCCGCAAGGATGGTCTCCTTGCGGTCTTGCAGTTCCTTCAAATAGTTCGCGCGCTCTTCAATGGTGCGCAGCTGGGAGTCATCCAGCCCACCGGTGGCCTCCTTGCGGTAGCGGGCGATAAAGGGCACTGTATTGCCCTCCGCAAGCAGCTGCAACGCGGTAGAAACCTGCGATTCCTTGACGTTGAGCTCGGCGGCGATAGTGGCCGCAATATTCACGTGGTCTCCTCACTCTTTCTCGAGGCTTGGGATTAGACCCACCCAATTTACCGCACGGCCCCTTTACTGCCTTCGCTTGCCGACGCCCCCAATACGCACAAAACCTCCTTTCCCCAGTAAGGAAAGGAGGTTGCCGTAGTGCGTTCTTAGTAGATAACCACGCGGGCGTTATCGCCGCCGGAGCAGGAAACGCGCGAAGAGCTACCGGAGCAGTACATGGTGTAGGTACCACCTGTTGCCGGCGAGTAGACACTCAAGGTAGCGCCGGTTCCGCCGCCAGCGACCCAGTTATTCATAAACGCGGTATAGACGTTGTTGGCAAACCCACTGGAGGTTTTGCTGGTAGCCGCATAGTAGCTAGTGAAGTCACTCCAAGAGTGCCCATTGCTGCTGCCAGAAGACGCTGCCTGTGCCGGCGCTGGAGCTGGAGCATCCTTGGTCTTGGTGACCGTGACCGGGCTGGAATCTTCATCCTCATCGTCTGCATCGTCCTTGGAGGAGCCGGAGCCACTATTCGCATCCGCCTGTTGGAATTGACTATCGGCAGCCGCGCTAGTCGATGCATCATCCTTGTTAGTGGTCACGAACATGATGACCATGGCAGCCACCGCGATAACCGCCACAATGGCTGCGATAATCGCGGCGATCGTGGCGCCACCTACGCCACCGCTTCGCTGCGGCTGGGAATAATACTGCTGATTGTACTGGGGCGGTTGTTGGTTATATCCACCGTAGTTATTGCCATTGGGAGCCGTCATGGTTAAGGGACCACCTTGGGAATAGGAATCTGAAGGGAAAGTCCCCTTTACTATAACCCTAGAAGGCATATGCGCTGCAGTTTAGGCAGGAAAAAGCGCTAAAGAGTTTTCCAGATTGCGCTTATAACCCAGATTCGGCCCGCCACACCGCTGGGGCGCCAAGCCCCATCTCTGTAAAACCGATTTCCGCACTGCCCACCCACGAGGCTGCCGGCGGCAAGCAGTCTGCCACCAGGGCGGCCACTGTGGCCAGGGGCTGTGTGGTCTCTCCGTTTACGATGAGCCGCCACACCGGAATTCTCTGCGGCCACTGGCCGAATCTGAAGCGATATTCCTGCGCTAGCGGGCCGCTTTCAGTGCACTCCTCCGCTACCTGGAGGGCAAAAATGCTTATTGGCTTAAAACCCCGGACACGTATCGCCTCCGGTAATGCTTCGAGGCTTTTCTCCCACTCCTGGGTTACTAGGAGTACCGAGAGGTCAGCGCTTACCTCCATTAGCTTTCACCCTGGGTGTTGGCTTCTTGTTCCAACTGCGCGATGAAGGCCTTGTCGTCCTTATCGAGCTCAGCCGCCTCCAAAAGTTCGGGACGGCGTTGCCACGTGCGCAGCAATGCCTGTTCCCTCCGCCATTTGTCTACCAAACCGTGGTTTCCCGAGGTGAGCACGTCCGGCACGGCTAGGCCACGCCACTCTCGCGGCTTAGTATAGCTCGGGCCTTCTAAGAGACCATCAGAAAAAGAATCTTCCTCATGAGAGCGCTTATTTCCCAGCACCCCGGGGATGAGGCGCACCACAGCCTCAGCAATCACCAACGTTGCCACTTCCCCACCGATCAACACATAATCGCCGATAGAAACCTCGCGCACGCGGTAACGCCGAGCGGCGTCATCCACCACGCGCTGATCGATGCCCTCATAACGCCCGCAGGCAAAAACAATATGCTCCTCATTGGACCACGCCCGCGCATCTGCTTGGCTAAACGGTTTTCCCGTTGGCGTCGGCACGATAAGCAATGGGAGGTCGCTATCCTCATCGGCCGTGGCATCAACCGCATAGGCTTGTGCCTCTACCCCTTCTAATTCATCGTGGCGCGGACGGTTCAAATGTGGCAGCGCAGACTCTAGATTGGGCGCACTTTCCCGCGCAGCAACGCTATCGAGCGCCGGCCCCCAAACTTCTGGCTTCATAACCATGCCGGGACCACCACCGAACGGCGAGTCGTCGACAGACTTATGCGCATCCGTAGCCCACTGCCGCAGATCGTGCACACCTACTTCAAGGCGACCTTGTTCAATGGCCTTTCCCAGAAGCGCATGCCGCAACGGGTCCAGGTACTCCGGAAAGATGGTGATGACGTCAAGCCTCATAGATCAAGCAGTCCTTCCGGCGGATCGATGGTGCACGTTCCAGCCTCTAGGTTCACCTCAGGAACAATGGCATGCACGAAGGGAATGAGCGCCTCCTTGCTGTTATCGAGTTCTACCTCCAACAAATCCTGGCTTCCGCCGTGGATGACCGATGTGACCTTACCGATTTCCTTGCCCGCTAAAAGAACGCGAAGCCCTTCCAGCTCATGGTCATAAAAGCCACCATCATCACTGTCGAGCGGCGCGGCAAAGAACTTGGTACCACGTAGGCTATCCGCCACTGTTCGGTCTTTGATCTCTTCGAAGGTGACGAGCAGCCTTCCCTTATGGCTCCGGACCGCCTTGGTAGTTAGTGTGTGCCCCTTCTTGCCCTGCGTGCCATGAAGAACTTCCCCTACCGCAAAGCGCACCTTCGGCTCATCCGTAGTGGCCTCGACTACGACTTCGCCTTTCACGCCGTGCGATTTAATCACGCGACCAATCATCAATTCCATAGCGGAAAGTCTACAACACAGACCTCTTTGCCCTTGTCAGTCATAAACTTCCGCCACTTTAGAAAGCTAACCCAGAATTTGAGTGTCATTGTCGTTAAAGTGGGTCCATGAGCAACCTACCTACCAACTCCCCGGAAACCTTTGGCGCGGCTTCTCATTCCAGTGGCACCTCTGCCATGACCGCGCTCAACCTGCTCGACATCGCACCAGATACCGATCCGCAACGCCCGCGCCCAGGCGTCCAGCGCATCTTAAGCGCCGATGGTGCCAACCTCATTCTCTTTAGCTTTGCACCAGGACAGTCCCTGCCCGATCACAAGGCCGCACATCCGATCACCGTGCAGGCGCTGCGCGGTGAGCTTGACTTCAGCTACGGCAGTGAAACCATCACGCTCACCCCCGGCTCTATCGTGCACCTTCCTGCATATGAGGTACATAAAGTCGAGGCTACAAGCGAGAGCGGCGACCCTTCTACCCCCGCAATTTTGCTGCTCACCATGCTGACTTAATAGTTTATACGTACATAGGTTTTGTTGATAAAATGAGTTTTATGGAAACGTACAATAAGCCCTACCATCATGGAAACCTCCACGATGAGCTGCTCCGTATCGCTGTTCAACTAGGCAAAAGAAGCGGCCCCGACGCAATTACCGTTCGTGCGGTAACTCGCGAAGCAGGAGTGTCCCCTACCTCTGCATACCGCCATTTCAAGGACCAAGAAGAACTGCACGATAAGGTCGCTGAGCTTGCCACCGATGAGTTGGTCCGGCGTTTACACGAGACTACCGAGACTGCAGAGGGCCTAGATTTTCCAGAGCACCTGATGCAGATTGGTTACGCTTACCTCGAGTTTGCCTTGGATGAGGCCAATTTCTTCCGCTGCATGCTGGAGTGGAAGGCGCTGCGTTTCATGCTTGGTGTAGATCCCAATACGGAAGATGATCCGAAGATGGATCACCTACAGCAGATTCGCGATTTCTTCGCGCTGTTGTCCCGCCACGCGGAAGCGCTGGACAATACCACTGACGCTACGTATTTCATGCAGAATGCTCTGCTGGCCTGGTCGGCCATTCACGGTTTTACCGTACTTGCCATCAACGGCCCTATGTCCCGGCTTCCACGCGAGCAGATCCTCGAGCTTTTCACACCGGTTGTTACAGGCGCCCTGCGCGGCATGGACTTTAAGGATCCATCCAACGTCCACAGCCGCTACCCCAAATACAAGCCACAGAGCTAAAGGCGAACCGGCACATCCCCGAGAGGGACGCCGAAAGTTTCCTTGCGCGCCAATTTCACTAGCGACCGCGCACGCAGCCCCGCCACGGGCTAGCGTGCACGGTCGTTTTCGTGTGCCGGCATTATAGGCACCAAAAACTACAAAGGCCCCGCCACTACGACCAGTGATCGTAGCGACGGGCCCAAAGCTAGAAGCGCTATGCGCTTAGCAAGGGAGGCAGATTACTCTGCGGACTCCTCGGAAGCTTCCTCAGCCTTCTCCTCGGCCTCAGCGTCAGCTTCGCCGGCGGCAGCAGCGGCAGCCTCTGCAGCAGCAGCTTCCTCAGCAGCCTTCTTCTCAGCCTCTTCCTTTGCCTTCTTCTTCTTTTCGGTGATGGCCTCGATGGTCGGGCCGTTGTTGGCCTCAGCCAGTGCCTCGTTGAAGATCTCCAGCTTGGACTTCTTCTCCTCAGCAACCTTCAGGGTGCCCTCTGCGCCCGGCAGACCCTTGTGCTTCTGCCAGTCACCGGTAACCTTCAGCAGAGCGAGAACCGGCTCGGTTGGCTGTGCGCCAACGGACAGCCAGTGCTGTGCACGCTCGGAGTCGATCTGGATGAGGGAAGGCTCTTCCTTCGGGTGGTAGATACCGATGTTCTCGATGACCTTGCCGTTACGACGGGTGCGGGCATCAGCAATAACAACGCGGTACTCAGCAGCGCGGACCTTGCCCAGGCGCTGCAGCTTGATCTTGACAGCCATGTTGGCTCCTTTACTAGTCACTGGGCAGTACAGACGCGCACTAGGTTGTGCGCCGGTTCAACCCTTGGATTTTATCTGCGCGTGACATACCGGCCGACCGTAGACGGGAACGGTGCTACGCAGAATATTACGTTCTTCAATTTATCTAGCTCAGAATATCCGAGTAGATAACCTGGGATATTTTAGCGCGAGTAGCTGCATTTTCAAAAATCACTACGCCACGCACGCAGGTTCGTTATGCCTGCGATACTGAAGCAGAGTACCCTTAGGGGCCGAATATAGACATTTCGTTTCATATGTATGGCGCGCCTTCCGCCTTACCATCCAGGCATAGGCGCACGAAAAGACAGTTTATGACTAAAGAATCACCGCGAAATTTCCGGTACCGCTATGACCTTGATGGTCTGCGCGGTATTGCCATCGGCCTAGTAGTTATCTACCACGTATTCGTCGGACGCGTTTCCGGCGGCGTCGACGTATTCTTGCTGCTATCCGGCTACTTCTTCTTGGGCTCCCAACTGCGCTACGCGAGCAAGCCCAACGCCTCGCTGAACCCATGGTGGCCCATCTGGCGTACCTTGCGGCGCCTGGTACCAAGCTTGGTTTTGGTCATCGGTGTGACCTACATTCTAGTGCGCATTTTCACCCCGCAGCTCATGCGCACCGAGCTCACTCAACAGATCACAGCCACCATGCTGTACTACCAGAACTGGGAGCTAGCGGAACAAAACGCCGACTACACGGCGGCCGCGGCTGATACCTCACCGCTACAGCACATGTGGTCCATGGCCGTGCAGGGCCAGTTCTACATCATGGGCATTGCCTTCGCGCTCATCTTGGCGGCCATCATGAAGTTCCGGCCAAAGCAGCAACCTTTGGGCAAGCGCAGTTTCCCCACGGTCAACCAGATTGCTGGCCCGATCCTCATCGTGGTCACGATTGCTTCCTTTGCCTATGCTTCGCGCCACGGCCTCTACGGAACTCCGGAGAACTACTACTCCACCTGGTCGCGCGCTTGGGAGTTGACCTTGGGCGCGGTCCTGGCCATCTACGGTTCCTCCTGGAAGATTCCAGCCCGCCTCTATGATCTCTTTACTGGTTTGGGCCTTCTGATGCTCATCTTTACTGGTGCCATCATCGCGGATACCACTGCGTACCCTGGCCCGCTTTCCCTCTTGCCACTAGGCGGCGCCGTACTCATTATCTTGGGCGGCGGTGGCAAGATTTCCAAGGCCATGGCCTCCAAGCAGGCGCGCTGGCTGGGCGACGTAGCCTATCCGCTCTACCTGTGGCACTGGCCGTTGCTCATTTTGTCCACCTCCTACCTGGGTCAAGAAACCCCATCGTGGTGGTTGGGCGTCATCATTATCGTCATTTCGCTGGTGTTGGCGGACCTCACGCACCGCTTTTTGGAAAAGCCCCTACGCCAGCATCGCAAGCGCCCCACGTCGGAGGATCTACCGGTGCGCAAGGGCCTGTCGACCTTGCAGAAACCCGCCGGTGCCGCACGCGGTGTGGGTGGCGTTGTTGTCGCCGCGGCTGTTATCGGCCTCTTGGCGGTCCAACCGCTATGGATGCGCACACTGAATGATGCTGATGCAGAGCTTTTGGATCCTGCCCTTTACCCCGGCGCAACGACGTTCATCAACGACATCACCCCGCCGGATAATGTGGAAATTAAACCTGATCCGATCCTGGCCGGCGGCATCCAGCCACCGGTAGCGACAAATTGGTGCTTCGTACCAGATAGCCAGCCTGCTGACTTCTTCTTCGAAACCCGCAAGGACGGAAAGACCCCCTGCATTTTCGGTGACCCCAACGCAGAGAAGGAAGTCTATTTGGTGGGCGGTTCCCACGCGGAGCAGTATTCTGCCCCGCTGGACCGCTTAGGCAAGGAAATGGGCTTTAAGTTGGTACCGCTGCTGCGCCAGGGCTGCCCGATTGAATTGGGTGACGATGTCACCGTGACCCCAGAATGTGCCGAGTGGGGCAAGCTGGTCATGGATCGCATCGAAGAGGCGAACCCGGCCTTGGTCATCTCGAATACCACTCGCCCGCAAAATGAATATGGCACCGGCCCTGATGCCGTGCCCGCCGGCTACCAGGCGTTCTGGGATGAATTGGCCGACCGCGATATTCCTTTCTTGGGCTTCCGCGATAACCCGTGGGGATTCGATGAAGAAGGCCGCCCACGCGAGTTTGATGAATGCTACGTCGCTTCCGAAGATGCTTATGGCTGCGGCATGCGATTTGAGCAGGTCTACCAGCCTTTTGACCCCGGTGCGGTCGTGCTGTCGAAGTACCAGAATATGCTCTCGATTGATACCGCTCCGTGGTTCTGCGATGCCAATGGTGACTGCCCGGTCATCATCGGCAATACGATGGTCTACCGCGACATGCACCACATCACCAATGCTTTTGCGGAATCTGCAATGCCAATGATCCGCGAGGCCCTAAAGCCCTTCCTTAACGGGGAAAAAGTCCAGCAGGAGGCGCCGGATATTCCACCGGAGCAGGCTGCAGGAGCCGTGGAGCAAGCGCCCGCAGCGCCTACCAACGCCGGCAAGCAACATGCCAACCCAGTCCCCTACCCCAACGCTGGCCAAGATGAGGCAGTCTAGCCCCTAAGATCCAAGACCGGCTGCGCTTTCGCGAAGCCGGTTTAGGGGGGGCGTCGACAAACGCAAGCACAAAAAGGGGCTTCCGCGCGAATGCGGAAGCCCCTTTTGCTCTGGCTACGGGCCAGAAAGACTACTTTGTGCCCTTGCCAAAGTCCAGGTTGTCGAGGTCGATATTTTCCATTCCCTTCGGCATCTTTGGCATGCCGGGCATACCTGGCATGCCACCGCCACCGCCCATTTGCTGCTGGAGCTTTTGCAGCTCCTCCATGGATGGCATGCCGCCGCCACCGGGCATTCCTGGCATTCCGCCCATGCCCGGCATACCGCCCGGCATCTTCGGGCCGCGGTTGCCACCGCCGCCTTTGCCCTTCTTTCGCTTGCCATTCTTGCCCTTGCGGCCCTTGGGCTTCTTCTTGGTAGCGGAGCGACCGCCCATGCCGCCCATGCCGAATTGGCCGGCCATCTTGGACATCATCTTCTTAGCCTGGTTGAAGCGCTCAATGAGCTGGTTGACCTCGGAAACGCTTACACCAGAACCATTAGCAATGCGCTTGCGGCGCGATGCATTGAGAATCTTCGGATCCTCACGCTCCTGCGGCGTCATACCGCGAATGATCGCCTGGATGCGGTCCAGCTGCTTTTCATCCACCATGGCGGCCATTTCATTCATCTGCTTGCCGCCGGGCATCATCTTCAGCAAGTTGCCGATGGGGCCCATCTTGCGGATCATCAGCATCTGCTCAAGGAAGTCATTGAGCGTCAGCTCGCCAGAGCCCAGCTTAGTGGCTGCCTCTTCGGCCTTCTGGTGGTCTAGGGTTGCTTCAGCCTGCTCGATAAGGGAGAGCAAATCACCCATGCCCAGAATACGGCTGGACATGCGCTCTGGGTGGAAGACATCGAAATCATCGAGCTTCTCACCGGTAGAGGCGTACATGATGGGCTTGCCGGTGACCTCACGGATAGACAAGGCCGCACCACCACGGGCGTCACCATCCAGCTTGGTGAGAACGACGCCGGTAAAGTCCACGCCATCGCGGAAGGCCTCGGCCGTCTGCACGGCGTCCTGGCCGATCATGGAGTCGATGACAAAAAGGACTTCGTCCGGGTTGACGGCATCGCGGATATTGCGTGCCTGCGTCATCAGGGTCTCATCGATGCCCAAGCGGCCAGCGGTATCGATGATGACCACATCGTGCTGCTTCTGCTTGGCCTCAGCAATGCCCTGCTTGGCGACGTCCACCGGGTCCCCGTGCGAGGTACCCATTTCATGCTCATTGGAGTCCAGGGAGGTTCCCGGATCCGGTGCGAAGGTCGGCACCTCAGCGCGCTCGCCGACGATTTGCAGCTGCTGCACTGCGCCTGGGCGCTGCAAGTCACAGGCCACCAGCATCGGGGTGTGGCCCTGCTTAGCCAGGTGCTTGGCCAACTTACCGGCCAAGGTGGTTTTACCAGCACCCTGCAGGCCGGCGAGCATGATCACAGTCGGCGGGTTCTTAGCCAAGTTCAGGCGGCGAGTTTCGCCACCAAGGATCTCAATGAGCTCCTCATTGACGATCTTGACTACCTGCTGGGCTGGGTTGAGCGCCTCAGAAACTTCCGCGCCGCGGGCGCGTTCCTTGATGCGCTTGATAAAGCCACGGACGACGGTCAAAGACACGTCGGCTTCCAGCAGCGCGAGGCGGATCTCGCGGGCAGTGGCATTGATATCAGCCTCGGTCAGTTTGCCCTTACCGCGCAGGCCCGCCAGGGCTGACTGTAGGCGGTCTGATAGTGAGTCAAACACTACGGATGCGCTCCCTTTATTTAGATCGATCTAAAGTTCAACTATTCAATCTTAGTCCCTAGCCAGGGCCCTGGTCACATTCCCCACCACGGTAGCGCGAGAAACCTGCCCGGCGAGGTACACATTGACAATCATCGTCGCGCCCAAAATCTCATGGCGCAGCCACACAAAGTCCGGCAATGCCTCAACCAAGTGCCCTAAAGCGCCGATGCGCTCGACTGTCCGGATGACCAAAATGCCGCCCACATCGAATGCCGCAGTGGTCACCTCTCCAGTAATGGCCGGCAGCTCCGTATAAGTTCGTGAGTTATAGGACTGGATAAACCTTATCTCCTGCGCTGCTTCCTTTAGGGTCTGTTGCACCGTGCGGATGAAAAACTCCGCCTTATAGGCACCGTCCTCCTCGCGAACGATTTTCGCCCGCACGATGGTCCACCCCAGAGCCGATAACAAGGCAAAGATGCGCTTTAACTCTTCTTGCGAGGAACCGCACCACGACACACTAACTTCTTGGTCTTCCCAATCCACTTTGAGCGCAACGCCTTCGCTAGATAGCGGTACATGCACAGCAGGGCGGTCGAGAACACGTGGTTTGAGCGCCTCAAGTGCCCGCGCGACGATCAGCTTCTGTGCTTGCTCCACCCGCGGTGTCCACACGCCCGGCCCAGTCGATTGGGCATCCGCCTCAGCCAACACCGCTAACAGGGATATAGTCAGCTGATCATAATGCGCGGCAGCCAAGAGGGCGTCGCGAGCGGCATCGGAAGCTGGGTCCATCGTCGCTGCTAACCGCGCCAAGGTGGTATGTTCTGCCACCAGGGTTTGGGCGCGCGACCTATCGGCGACGCTCAGCCGCATACGGGCTGCCTGGCGGGTAATCATCTCCGCACCGACTTGGGCGTGGGGGCGCCCGTAGCCCTTGCCTATGTCATGGTAAAGCGCGGCCAGCAGCAATAAATCCGGACGAGCCACCGACGTACGCACCTGCGCGCACCGCGTTACCGTTGCGATGAGATGATGGTCCACTGCATTGACGTGGCTGCGCTCGCGGGGCAACAAGCCGCGCACATGCCCCCATTCTGGGACTAAGCGTTCCCATAAGCCATAGTGGTCCAAGTCCTGTATGACGCGCGGCGTGCATCGCGGGGAGGACAAAATAGCGAAGAAATCATCCACCGCTGCCCGCGGCCAGTGTGGCGGCAACTCGGGCAGGTCTTGGAGCTGGTGCCACGTGGTCTCTGCGATGATATATCCCGTGCGTGCCGCGGCAGCCGCCACGCGGGTGAGCAGCCACGGGTCCTCTACATTTGGATTGCGGGAAAGGAAAATGTTGCCGCCCTCGGACACCACGTCCACATCGAGCGGGCGGCGCCGGCCCCGGCCGGTCGCTGAAGCATTACGTCCTAGTACCCCACGGGCGGTTGCAAGGCCGCGCTCCACGGCCTTATTGACCGTGGCCGCAGCGCTGACCAAAGCTGCTGTCAAGGCATAACGGTTTTCAAACCCCAGGTCCGCGGCTACGTCCGCGGCGAACTCGGGGTCCAAGATATCCCGGTGGCGCCGGGCTGTGACGTGCAGGAGCGTGCGGGCGTCGAGAAGCAGCCGCTGCTCAATGTCTAAATCTGGAAAGTCGCACAGGTTGCCCAAAGCCATCGCGCGCAAGAGCTGAATATCGCGCAGTCCCCCGCGCCCGTTCTTCAGGTCCGGGTTCGTCATCGCTGCCACCGCGCCAGAGCGCTTCCACCGAGTAATCGCGGTATCCAAGAAATCATCAAAGCCGCGTTGCAGCTGGCGCCGCCACGCCGCGAGCAATTGTGCCCGCGCCTCATCCACCAGAACCTTGCGCCCTGCTACAAAGGCCAAATCCAACTGGGCAAAGCCGGCCGAGGCATCTTCGGCAGCAATCGCCCCGCACTCTTGTGGGGTGCGCAGGGCATAATCCAGGCGGTACTTGGCATCCCACACGGGGTACCACAGCTGCTCCACCAGGGCCGGATCTGGCTCGTGACCTTCCGGATAGATGAGGATGACATCAATATCCGAGTGCGGGGTCATCTCATTGCGCGCAAAGGATCCGGTGGCAGCGAGCGCGGTTCCAGGTGGAAGCTCGAGACTGCGCAATACACGAAGCGCCGAGGCATGGGCCTCGGCGCGAATCTGTGCGGCGGTATGCATGCGGGCTTAGAGTGCCGCCTCGCCGCGCTCGCCAGTGCGCACGCGAATAGCATCTTCAACTGGTGTTACCCACAGCTTGCCGTCGCCGATCTTGCCCGTGTAGGCAGCATCCACAATGGCGTTAATGATGTCTTCGACGTGGTCATCCGCCGCAACAACTTCCAGCTTGACCTTAGGCACAAAGTCAGTGGCGTATTCTGCCCCTCGGTATACCTCGCTGTGCCCACGTTGCT
Organism: Corynebacterium sp. MSK074; assembly: GCF_030229735.1. Classification (NCBI taxonomy): domain Bacteria; kingdom Bacillati; phylum Actinomycetota; class Actinomycetes; order Mycobacteriales; family Corynebacteriaceae; genus Corynebacterium; species Corynebacterium sp. MSK074. Next base: position 142,121 of record NZ_JASPIX010000001.1, on the reverse strand, counting down.
GCCCGAAGCCCTGGCTTTCTGTAACAGTGAGGCCGCGAACTTCCTGCTGCTCCAAAGCCTGGCGGATTTCCGGCAGGGTGAAGGGCTTAACGATGGCCGTGATGAGTTTCATTGTTACTCCTTGCTATCTCTTCGGGGCGGGTCTAGAGGCACCGAATAATGTGCACCCATTCTAGCCCGAGCACGGCAATTGCTGTGCAACTTTATCCACATTGCGAATCTAGGGCGCTGGTGGGTTCAGAAGACCCACTGTGCAACCGAAAAGCGACGAGCTCCTCTCCTCCCCCGCAGCTACGCGCAGGAGCAGAAAAGGCTCGCCGCCAGAAGGAGCTGGAAAAGACTAGATATCGTCTTCCTCTGCTTGTACGGTCTGAACTTCTTTATTGTTGTGCTTGGCGTGCTTGACGTCGGTGACGGTTACGCCATAGATGGAACGGCCCAGATAAAAGGAACCTACTGAGCCGATGATCCATACACCGAAGCAGGCGATCAGTGCCTGGATGAGCAGCCACAGCGAAAAGCCATCACGGCCAAAGTCCACTACTAGCTTAGCCACGATGATCAGCGGTACCGCAAGTCCCACGGTAGGGCCCAGCAGGTTGGCACGGGTCAAGGCATCGGGCGCTCGCCACAAAGACACCACCGTTGCGACCACCAAGAGGGTAGCGATGATAAGCAGGACCGAAGCGATAATTTCAGAAATGGCCATGGTTTATCGCCTGCCCTTCGAAATAATGCGGGCCATCGATAGCGTCGGTAGCACACCTGCCGCAATGGCTGCGAGGAGTGCAATGTAATACGCCATCGGGGCATTATTGGTCATCGACCAGGCTAAATACATGCAGATCATGCCGTAAAAAACGATGTCCGACGTAATGGCGCGGGTGAGCTCATCGCGCGTACGAAGCCCCAGCAGCACGCCGCACCACGTGGCGATGCCCATGATGAATACGCATACAAATACGACCCAGCCGAACGGGGACAATGTGGCAAAGTCAATCATCGCTCGGTCTCCTTTCTGCGTTGTACGTTGCGGGCGCGGCGCTTTGGCTTTTCGACGTCCGCTTCGCTTTCTGAAAGCGGAGTGTCCTCCGCCCGTGCCAAGTCAGGCGAGCGCATATAGCGTCCCACGGACTCGAGCGGGTACTCGTAGAACGCCTCATCCAATTCTGTAGTCTCCCCTTGACCCGGGACGCCGTAGTCGATGTCCTTAACCCGCGGGGCGAGGCGCTGTTCCATATCAGCCAGATCAGCGACGATTCCCGCTGGGTCGGATCCTTGGACGGCCTGTACCAGCACGATGCGCGGCAGCCCCTTGCGGGGCGGTTCACGCAAACCGAGCGAGAGCGTGCCCGGAGTTGCGGTAATGGAAGACGTAAACCAGAAGATCTCCCAGGCGCTAGTCACGCGCAGTGGGTAGCGAATGATAACCGGGTTGTATTCGGTATCGGGTTTGAAAGCCGCCAATGCCAAGCTAATGCCGGCGACGAAAATCTCCTTGATGAGCCACAATGCATACACAATTGCGTTCATTTAACGGCCCTCCTGGATGTCATCGATATTGGGAACGGCAATCGGCTCGTCACCCAAGACGGTTTCAGTATATGCGTTAGTGTCCAGCAGCTGCTCCGCTGCGGCATCCACAACATCGAGGACGATGCCGGAGAAGATGAACATGCACAGCGAACCAAGGATGAGAGCCGCGGATGGGGCCATGAGCTTTTTGCGGATGACCAATTCATCCGGGACCTTGTCCTCCGGCAGACCCTTGCCCCAGAAGACCTTGCGCCATACGCGCAGCATAGCCAAGAAGGCAGCGAAGGAAGCGATGATGATGGCCGCGATGGCAATCCAGGCCCAAGCACCGCCCACGCGGGCAATCTCGAAGACAATCATCAGCTTGCCCCACATGCCCGAGAACGGTGGGAAGCCCACGACGGAGAATGCACCGGCAGCGAAAATCCACGCGATGATGGGGTCGCGGCGAGCAAGGCCGGAAAGCTTGCTGAGCAAGCCTGTGCCGTAGGTTTCCTCAATGGCACCAGAGGCCAAAATCAGCGAACCAACGGTCAGCATGTGGTGAATCGTGTACATGATGCCAGCTGCCAGTGCGCGACGTGGGTCATCAGAGGTAAACGCAAGCATAACCAAAATGAATGGCATGCCGTTGAGCATCTGGTAGCCGAGGACGCGGCGGATGGAATTTTCCGCTAGGCCACCAAAGGCGCCGATCATCATGGAGATAATCATGATGACGATGATCAACACATTCCAGCGCTGTTCCAGATCGAATAGCTGCACGTAGAGCCGGTAGAGCATGTAGACGGCCACTTTGGTGTGTAAGCCGGAAAACAGGCCCATCACCGCGGCGGAGGTCCCTGGGTAGGTGCGCGGCAGCCACGACTGCACGGGGAACACGCCGGCCTTGGCGGTAATCGCGATGAGGATCAAGCCTGCTGCCACGGTCACCGGCCCATTGCCTGCCGCTGCGCCCTTCAGCGCGCCTAGGTTGACCGCACCGGTAACCGAATACATATAACCCACGCCAACAACCAACAAGGTAGAGGCGAAAAGGTTAACCAAGACGAAGGCACGGCCGGCTGCCAAACGCGACCACGTACCAGACATGGTGATAAGGCCGTAGGACGGCAGAAGCATGACCTCAATAAAGACGAAGAAGTTAAAGAGGTCGGCCGTGAGCAATGCACCGCACACACCGGTGATCAAAATCAGGGTAAGCGAAGGATAGTAGCGAGACTTAGTCTCCCCGCCCACAATGGCAAACCAGTTGGCACCAAACGCGACGATCATCGTAGTAATGATCATCAACGCGGAGAAGGCATCCGCCGCAAACGGAATACCCACATTGCCTTGGTAGAGGCCAACGGTGTGAGCTACTACCCCATTGTTCATGGTGTAGATGAGCAGGCCCAGGCCGGCGAAAATTCCAACACCCGGGATGATAAGCATGATGGAATCGCGTACCGCACGCCACGGTGCCAGCAGTGCGAAGGCCGCTGCAATCAGCGGGACCGCTGGAAATAGCGGAAGGAGTTGAGCTACAGCATCAGCCATTATTTGTCATCCTCCTTCTGTTCAGTTGCCCCGCGTTCTGCAACGGGAGTGTTGTGGTCCACCTGACCGATTCGGTCCAGCTGATTGGTGGACTCTTCCAAAATTTGGCGATTTTGGGCGTCTCGACCCAAGGTCGAAAAGGCATGGTCGATGGTGTTGTCATCAACCGGCTCCACCACGTCGGTGTCGTCGTTCTTGCCCATGGCCGCCATCGTCAACAAGATGGTCGAGGTTGCCATGGAAATAACAACGGCGGTCAGCACGAAGGCCTGCGGCAGCGGGTCGGCCATCTGATCGTGCGGAACCTGGGATGGGAAGGACTCTCCGCGATAGGAATACACGCCCGTAGCCAGCAGCATCAGGTTGGCACCGTGGCCAAAGGCCATCATGCCCAACACGATGCGTACCAGGCCGCGCTGCTGGATGAGATAGACAGCACTGCCGATGAGCAAAGCAATAGTCAATGCAAGGATCATTACTTCTCCCCTCCCCGGATAGCAGCGGAGCGCTTATTCTTCCTCTTCGTCTTTGCTTCCGAAGGCGTCAGCAAGGCCAACGGATCGGTCGAAGGGTTGATCGGGTCTGGGTACGGATCGTCGACGTCTTCAAGCGAAATTCGTGGAGTCGTCGGCAGCGCGGAATCATCATCATGAACCCATGGCAAGAATTCACGCTCCGTTCCTGGGCGCAGGTAGCCGCCCAATGCGTTAATCGCCATAGTCAACATACCCAGCACCGCTAAGTAGATGCCCAAGTCGAAGATGAGAGAGGTGGTCCAGTGTTGGCCAAAGGCTTCGGCATGGATTGCAGCCAGGAAGCCACCATTGCCAATGCCGTGGTGCAAGTAGCCTACAAAGCCGGCGATCAAGGCGGTGATGATGCCGATACCGGTCAGGCGAATCGGAGTCATGCGGCCGAAAACAATTTCATCAGAGCCACGGGACAGATAGATAAGCCCGATTGCTGCACCCATGATCAGCGCCGCGGGGAAGCCGCCGCCGGAGGCATTGTGCCCGCGGAAGAAAACGATGACGGACATAATGACCAACAGCGGGATGACAACGTGCACGCCCTTGCGCAATGGCACGGAGTTCAGCTGGGACTGGCCAAACGGCGCTGGGCGTGTACCCGACTTGAACGGGAATCGCGGCAACGTCGTAGTGATGGCTGCAATAACCACCGCAGCCATACCCAGAACGGAAAGCTCGCCCAAGGTATCGAGTGCACGGAACTCCACGATGATAGTAGCGACAACGTTGTCGCCGCCGGTGATGTCCGGAGCATTGTCCAGGTACCACATGGCCAAATCGGATCGCTCGTGTCGGCCCATGAGCCCCCACACGCCCAGGAACGCAGCCACACCGGCAAAGACCGCAATGACGATAGAGCCGGTCTTGCGGGATTTGTTCTTCACCGGCTGGAAGGTTTCTGGCAGGTAGCGCAGCACCATCATCATGACGATGACGGACAGGGCCTCCACCATAAACTGCGTCAGCGCTACGTCAGGTGCGCCAAGCAGGAACATCTGCAGGGTCACGCCCGAGCCGGCAATGCCAATCATGATGGCACCGGTCAAGCGGTTCTGGGTGCGCACCAGCCCAAACATCGCTAGGGCGATAATGCCCAGTGGCAGCAGGTCCCATGGGTTATCCAGACCATCCACCCGTGGCTGCAGTGCTACCCCGTCAACGCCATCGCGGATGAGAGTGGTAGCAGCCAGCACGATGATCAAAATGACAATCGGCAGCATGTGGCGGGATGGATTATGCGAGTCGGACATCTTGCCCAGGACGCGCCCCAACTGGGAGCAGCCCTTCATCAAGGAATACAGCAAATCATTGCCGCTGCGCGGAATGAACTCGTGAGCTTCAAAGCTTGCCCACATCTTCTTGCGGGCAAAGATACCGGCAATACCGAGGATGAGGACTACTAGCGAGATAAGGAAAGGAACGTTGAGCCCGTGCCAGAGGGCAAGGTGCGAATGATGCTCCAATCCCACGGCAGCCACTGCATCATCAATCGGGGCATCAAAGAGCCCGAGCACAAACACCAGTGGCAGGGACATAAAGCCCGGCAAAGCTGCGGGCAGCCACAGCGACACTGGGGCTTCATGGACATCTCCCATGTCGCGAGGTCCATCGAAGAAGGCACCGAAGACAATCTTTGCGGAGTAAGTAAAGGTAAAGAAGGCACCGATACCAGCAACGATGAGTAGGATTACCTGGCCCGCGCCGCCAATCGGGGCGTCCTCAAACGCGGTGAGCATTCCTTCCTTGGACACAAAGCCCAGAAGCGGTGGCACCGCAGCCATCGAGGCTGCACCAATTACTACGGAACCAAAAGTCCACGGCATCTTATTCCACAGTGGTCCAAGGCGGCGAATATCGCGCGACCCAGCCTCGTGGTCGATAACGCCAATGAGCATAAACAGCGAGGACTTAAACAGCGCGTGGGCCAGAGTATGGACCAACGCGGCGGCGATAGCGAACGGGGTGCCCACACCGATGGTGGCAACGATCCAACCCAGATGGGAGACGGTGGAATAGGCCGTAAGCTTCTTCAAATCCGTCTTCTGCACTGCAAATACCGCGGACATCACCGCGGTGCCCATGCCTACGACGATGAGCAACCAATTCCACACCGCCACATCGTGGAAGATGGTTGAAAAGCGAATAAGCAGGTACACACCGGCCTTGACCACTGCTGCTGCGTGAAGGAAGGCCGATACCGGGGTGGCGGCGGCCATAGCCTCTGGCAACCAGAAATGGAATGGGAACTGTGCCGCCTTAGTAAAGGCGGACACCGCAATCAACACTGCTACGGCTGCCGTTATCCCTGGGCGTTCCGTCCATACAGGGGACGCCAAGATATCAGAAACGGTAGTCGATCCGGTCACCGTCGCGGCAATACCCAAGCCGGTCAGCAGGGTCAATCCGCCAATGAAGGTCAGGATCAGTGTCCGCTGCGAACCAGCCTCGCCGCCGGAACCGGAGCGAGCAATCAACATAAACGAAGCCAAGGAGACTAGCTCCCAGGCAAGGAACAAAACCACCACGTCGTTGGCCAGAACCAGCAACAAGATGGACAGCGTGAACGCTGTCATCAAGGTATAAAAGCTGGTGTTGCCCTCATTCTTGGGCAGATAGGCCGCCGAATACGTGAAAACGACGGCGCCAATGACCAGCGCCAACATAGCGAAGAAGATGCTCAACGCGTCCCCGCGGAGAGCAAAACTTACGTCGACGCCTGGTGCGATGAAATCACGCACCCAAGTGGCGTGGAAACTTAATTCCTCCCCGGCTGCAATGGCAGGAAATTCCTTGGCGATAAGGACCGCTGCAATAAGAAAAAGGCCAGCTAGTGGATAGCCTGCCTTTCGGTCAATAACCTTTACGGTTACCGGTGCCAAGATCACTGCCAGCGCCGCGAGGAGGACTGCATAAAGTAGCGTCACGAAATACTTGCCTCACGAACCTTGATCTAGGTTTAATGCGAATTTCGCATTAAATACAGCCCTTTCAGGCTACCATTCTCGCCAAGGTCAAACCACATTGCAGCACTCCCCTACGCTTCATAAAAGGCAAGCACAACCGCCACAATTACGCTCACAAGCAGAGAATTCACAGGCGCTCAGCAGGACTTATTCCCGCGCCAATTGCATACGCTTTTTGCATAGTCTGTGAAAAGACGGAGAGATGAAAGCGAAAAGAATTCCCGAGACTGCTGCACGCTGCACCGAGACTATGAAAACGACAAGCCCCCCAGCACACCGTGGCGCACGTACGTGGCACCCGGTATGCAGGGGGGAGTTTCAAGGTTAGCTACTACTTCTCACCCAACAGGGCGTCGACGAAGCCTTCAACCTCGAATGGTGCGAGATCATCGGCGCCTTCGCCCAAGCCCACAAGCTTGACTGGAACACCCAATTCTTCTTGTACCTGGAAGACGATTCCGCCCTTGGCGGTGCCGTCCAGCTTGGTGAGAACCACACCGGTGATATCTACTACCTCGCGGAAGATTCGTGCCTGCGTAAGGCCATTTTGCCCCACCGTGGCATCCAATACCAGCAGGACCTCGTCCACATCGGTCTTCTTTTCTACCACGCGCTTGACCTTGCCTAGCTGGTCCATCAAGTCCGTGGAGGTATGGAGGCGGCCTGCGGTGTCGACCAAGACCACATCTACTTGCTGTTCCACGCCGGTTGCTACCGCATCGAAGGCTACCGATGCTGGGTCAGCGCCTTCCTTGCCGCGCACGGTATCGGCGCCAACGCGGCGGCCCCACGTCTCAAGCTGATCAGCGGCCGCAGCTCGGAAAGTATCGGCCGCGCCCAAAAGGACCTTGTGGCCCATGGCTACCAGCACGCGAGCAAGCTTGCCGGTGGTTGTGGTCTTGCCGGTGCCATTAACACCGACGACCATTACGATTGCTGGCTTGCCCTCATTCGGCATGGCCTTAATGGAGCGATCCATCTCTGGGTGGCCAGCTTCAATCAGGCATTCGCGCAGCATGGCACGTGCCTCATCCTCGCTGGAAACGCCGCGCTCAGCGATCTTCTCGCGCAGGGAATCGGTCACCTTCATCGTGGACTTGGTACCCAAATCCGCCATGATGAGCGTGTCTTCGACTTCCTCCCAGGCGTCTTCATCCAGATCGCCTGCGGACAAAATTCCCATGAGCCCCTGGCCGATGGCATTTTGCGAGCGCGAAAGGCGGCCACGCAAGCGGCCAAGACGCCCACCGGCGGGTGCAATATCATCCTGCGGAGCTGGCGCTGGAGCAGGTTCTCCCTCTGGAGCCTCGGTCTGTTCCTTGGCAGCTTCAGCTGCACCGGTTTGCGCCTCGGCAGCGGCTGCGGCTTCTTCGGCTTCCTCGCGGTCGTCCACCCGCTCCTCGATGTCTTCGGCATCATTGTCTTCAACAACCTCGTCGAAGACTGGGGACTCCTCTTCTACCTCAGCATTCTCCACGGAGACGACGTCTTCTGGATTTTCTGCCTTTTCAGCAGCTGCCGGCTCTTCTGTCTTGGGCGCAGCTTCTGGCTGCTCAGCCTTTTCTGGGGCACGGTCCGCGTGCGATTCTTCGCTTTCCGACGCCCCAGCTGCCGCACCCGCTACGCCTGCCGCGCCGGCAGTCGCCGCCGCGGCGGCAGCGCCAGTTCCCTTGGACTGTGTTTTGTCTGCCTTATCAGCGGAAGATTCTGCCGCTTGCTTCTTCTCCTCCGCTGGCGCTTGGGCCTGGGCCTGCTTAGAAGGCTCTGCCGGTTTGTCGGTCTTCGCCGGCTTCCCCTGCTGAGGTGCCGGCTTGGTTTCTGATTCCTCTGCCACAGGCTTGTCGGCCACGGGCTTGTTTGCCGTGACATCAGTCGTAGGCTGGGCAGGCTGTGGCTTATCAGCCTGCGGCTTAGCCTGTGCCTTCGGCTTTTCCTTCGACTGTGAGGTCTTGCCGCTGAGCTGCTCGTTGGCGATGTCAGTTGCGTTCGGCTCGGCCTTAGCTACCTGCTGTGCTTGAGCCGGCTTGTCCGCCTGAACCGGGGCTTTCTGCGCTTCCTTAGCGCCGCCAGCAGGAGCGAAGTTAAAGCCGGACTTGGCTTGATAGTTGCCGGACTTTTGCTCCTGGGTCAGCTGCTTCGGTTCTTCCTCAGCGGGCTTATCAAAGGACACCTTCTTGGCGTCGCCGCGCTTTTTGCCGATTACCACGAGAAGAATAATCAGCACGATCACGACGATCGCAATGCCGATCCATAACCATAAAGAATTCATGCCTCTATAGTGCCAGTCTTCTCAGCTCGCGGCACGCCAAACCCCCTCCTAACGCAGAAGAGGCCCTGCGGGAAGTCGACGAACCCAGGCTACTTCCCCACCTCGTCACCGCGAGGAGCATCTACGCCCAAGCGAGTGGCATCCTCGCTGGCTTGCTCCGTTCCAGGGGCGCTGCCTGCGGGATTCATGCGCTGCGAAATTACGCGAGTAACACCATCGCCGCGCATGGTTACGCCATAGAGGACGTTGGCGACATCCATCGTCGGCTTTTGGTGCGTAATGACGATGAGCTGCGAGTCTTTACGCAGCTCCTCAAAGAGGGCAATGAGCCGGCGCAGATTGACGTCATCAAGCGCTGCCTCGACCTCGTCCATGACATAGAACGGGCTGGGGCGGGCGCGGAAGATAGCTACCAGCATCGCAAGCGCAGTAAGCGACTTCTCGCCACCAGATAGCAAGGACAGGCGCTTGACCTTCTTGCCCGGTGGGCGCGCTTCCACCTCGATGCCGGTGGTGAGCATGTCGTCCGGCTCTGTGAGGATAAGGCGTCCCTCGCCACCGGGGAAAAGGGTCTGGAAAACCTTTGGAAATTCTGCTTCGACGTCGTGCCATGCATCGGTAAACAGTTGCAAGATCTGCGCGTCTACATCCTCGATAACGCCCGTAAGATCCTTGCGGGCTTGGATGACATCCTCCAACTGAGTGGAAAGGAAGGAATAGCGCTCCTCCAAAGCCTTATATTCTTCCAGCGCGAGCGGATTGACCTTGCCTAGTGAATTGAGGTCCTTTTCTGCTTGCTTCAAGCGCGCGTTTTCCGCCCCGCGGTCGAAATCTTCGCCTGGAGTGTAGTCCTGCAGGAGATCCGAAATCGCAATGCCCAGCTGTTCCACAATCTTGGCTTCTGCTTCGTCCACACGCACCTGCGCCTGGGAGCGAGCAATTTCCGAGTCATGGGCGCGATTGGTCAGCCGGTCCAGCTGCTGCCGCGCGGCCGAGACGTGTTGCTTGACCTGCTGCAGCTGCGAGTTGAGGGAGGTGCGCTGCGCAAAGTAGTCATCGCGCTCAGAGGTAGCGCGCTCAAGCAGCTGCGTGGCGCGCGCGGCCAGATCGCGTGAATGCTTGGCTACCGCACCGGCCAACTCTCCCTGGGCCTTGCGCCGCGCCATGGCTTGCTCATGGCGGGCCTTGGCTTGGCGTTCATGCTGCGCTTGGCGACGCAACGCCTCCCCCTTCCCCGCTACCTGACCCACGTGGTCTTGGGCCGAGCGGGCTGCCACCTGCGCCTCCATTTCCATGGACTTGACCTGCTCTAATGCTGCGGAGGCCTCGTCGCGCTCTACCGAAGAGGGCTCGTCGGGCTGCTCGTCCGCATCGACGCGGGCGAGCCTATCGCGGGCATCGGCAAGCTGCGTGCGGGCCTCGGTGAGCTTGACCTCGATCTCGGTAGCCCGCGCCGCGGCCTTCTCGTGCTCATTCTTATTGGCCTCGTACTGCTTGAGCAGGCGCTGGTGATCGCGTTTCCACGCATCAACTTCAGTATCATGCTCGCGCAAGGCAGCCTTCGCCGAGGCTGCAGTCACCCGGGCATCCTCCGCCGCGATCTTCGCGCCCTCAAGCGTGCCGGAGAGTTCTTCCAGCTCCTGCGTGGCAGATTCCAACTGCTCCTCTGCCTCCGCGATGCGGGCGGAAACCTCGACGGTGGATGAGGCACCGGTGCCTACTTCTACCCAACCTTCACCCAACACCACGCCGGATTCGGTGACGGCACGCAGGCGGGGGTCCTCGGCCACCAACTTTTTCGCCTCCGCGACATCGGAGACGAGCACTACATCCGCAAGGAGGCGGTGCAGCGCTGCGGAAACTTCCGGGACCACCACAATGTGGTCGAGCAACCACGAGGTTCCTGCGGGCAAAGTCGCATCCACGCGCCAGGAAGTGGCGGGGGCGGCCGCGGAGACGTCGATAAGCGCGGAGCGCGTGCCCTTTTCTAAGTCCGCAATCAGCTGGGCAGAAATCTCGCCGGCCTGGGCCTCTGCAAAAGCACCCAACGCGGCTGCTACCGCGGTCTCGTACTTGGTGGTAATGAACTCGGCCAACGGTTGGAAATGCTCGCCGACCTCAATCTTTTCCGGCGCAGTTTGAGCCAAGGTATCGATGCGGGAGCGCAACGTGTAGACGGCGCGCTCGCGCTCGCGCTGCTCATCGCGTAGCTGCTCCAAACGCTTATCGGCCGCACCCGATTCACTGGCCGCTCGCACATGGGCTTCCTCCAGCGGCTCACGCTCGCCGGCCAAAGACTGCAACTTATCCGCTACCTCATCGGCCTCCGCCTGGGCAGCTTGGGTGCGCTGCTTGGTAGAAGTCAGGGTTTCCTCTTGGCGCGCCAGCTCCTCTTCTGCCGAAGTAACCTGGCCTGCCGCCTTTTCCTCTGCTGCGATGAGGCGGACGACGCCCTCGCGCCTATCCGCGATGGCACGCAGCTGCGCCATGTGCTCGCGCTCAGCGGCCTCGAATGCCTCACGACGCTCTGCTACCTCTTCGCGGATAGCCTCCAGGCGTTCCGCAGCTTCCTCCGCTGCGGCGAGAAGCTCTGCATGTTCTTCGTCCGCGCGGGCAGCCCTTGCCTCTAGGTCATCCGGATCCTGGCCGGAATAGGCCACTTGCGCGCCGGCATTGGCCGCTCGTTCCTCCGCGATGCGCTGGGTGGCGGAAATGCGCTCGGATAGAGTGGACAGGTCGAACCACAGCTTTTGAGCCGACTCCGCCTTGGGGTTTACCTCTTCCAGCTGGGCTTCCACTTCTAACTGAGAAGCCGTTGCTTCTTCCAGCTGCGCGGTAACTTCTTCAACCTGCTCGGCCAAAACCTCGGCCGCGCGCTCGGCCTCCTGAAACTTGCTGCGCAGGCGCACCACCCTATCACCAGCCAGCCGCAGGCGGGCATCACGCAAATCAGCCTGCACAGTGGCGGCGCGCTGCGCGGCCTCTGCTTGGCGGGCCAAAGGCTTGAGCTGCTTGCCCAACTCATCAGTAAGGTCTTGCAGGCGATCCAAATTGGCCTGCATGCCGGTGAGCTTGCGCTGCGCTTTTTCCTTGCGGCGGCGGTGCTTGAGCACACCCGCGGCCTCTTCGATATACGAGCGCCGATCCTCGGGCCGCGATTCTAGGATCTCAGAAAGCTTGCCCTGGCCGACGATAATGTGCATCTCGCGGCCAATACCGGAATCAGAAAGCAGCTCCTGAATATCCATCAGGCGCGCTTTGGAGCCATTGATTTCGTATTCGCTGGCGCCATCGCGGAACATGCGGCGGGTGACCGATACTTCCGAGTATTCGATTGGCAGCGCACCGTCCGCATTATCGATGGTGAGGGTGACTTCGGCGCGCCCCAGCGCTTTGCGATCACCAGCGCCGGCGAAGATGACGTCCTGCATCTTTCCGCCGCGCAGCGTCTTGGCGCTTCCCTCACCCATAACCCAGGCCAGAGCGTCCACCACATTGGACTTGCCGGAGCCATTTGGCCCGACGACGGCGCAAATTCCTGGCTCGAATTTCAGAGACGTCGCCGACGCGAATGATTTGAAGCCTTTCAGCGTCAGCGATTTCAGGTGCATTTGGGTAAGTTTAGCAAGCCTTGAACGCAGCTGCCCAGCCGAGCCTCGGGGCTCGCTCCAGCGGGCTTGTGCTGCGAGTTAACGTTCGATGAAACCAGATTCGCCCTTAGGGGCAGCCCACTGTTCGACAACCAGATCCACCGTTCCCGGGCGGCGGGTAGTACTCGGCTGCTCATTGAGGAGTCCCAGTAATTCCTCGCATTTCTCCCGCGGACCTTCTGCTACCACCTGCACCCGGCCATCGCTCAGGTTGGTGGCATGCCCACTCAAGCCGAGCTCAAGGGCACGGGAGCGCGTCCACCAACGAAAGCCCACGCCTTGGACGTTCCCGTGGACAAAAGCGGTCATTCTTTCCAGTGCCATGCTGCCTTTCTAATTTCTAATAGCGGTCGTGGTGTCCCTTATCGCGCAACACGCGGCGATCCTCTTCGCTGCGGCGAGTGACAGGATCCGATCCATCCCAGCACTCTACGCCCTTCAGCTCCGGCATCATATCGCGGTGGAATACCGGATCGATGCCGTGGCTGCGCTGCTCGTTGTAATTCTTGAGCAGCTTAATCGCCACACCGGATAGTGGCACGATGGCGATGATATTGAGGATCACCATGGTTGCCGCACCGGTATCGGCCAAAGCAAAGACCAGCGGCAGGGAACCCACTGCGCCGAACCAGACAAAGAAAAGCACGACGAGGCGGAAAATTACCAGCGCAGGCTTGCTTTGGGTGAGGTACTCCAGGTTAGATTCCGCCAAGTAATAATTGCCCAGGATAGAGGAGAAAGCCAGGAAAAAGAGGATGAAGCTGACGAAGTGGATTCCCCACTCGCCCACCTCAGAAGACAAAGCCGCCTGGGTCAAGGAGACGCCTTCTGCTTCAGCACCGTAGGCAATCTCCGGCCCCAGCAAGATGATAAAGGCGGTGATGGTACACACCACCAAGGTGTCGAAGTACACGCCAAGGGTTTGCACCAGGCCCTGCTTGACCGGGTGCGAGACTGCCGCGGTAGCGGCTGCGTTCGGAGCAGAGCCCTCACCAGCTTCGTTGGAGAACAGTCCGCGCTGAATACCCTTCATCATGGCCGCGCCGAGACCGGCGCCTGCGATTTCCTTAATGCCCAGTGCGTGGCCGACAATATCGCCAATCATTCCCGGCACCTTGTCAAAGTTGGTGATGACTACAAAGCCGCCGATAAGCAGGTAGGCCACTGCCATAAAAGGCACGATGATCTGGGTGATATTGGCAATGCGGTTCACGCCGCCAAAGATGATGAGGCCCGCAACCACGGCAATAACAACACCGATAATGGAGCGGAACATGGTGTCATCGCGGTCAAAGGAGAAGGACACCGCATCTGCAATGGCGTTGGTCTGAAAGGCGTTGTAGACCAAACCAAAGGTAAAGGCGATAGCGATGGAGAAAAGCGCGCCAAGCGGGCCCCAGCCCAAGCCGCGTTTCATGTAGTACGCCGGGCCGCCGCGGTACCCGTCGCCATCGCGCACCTTCCACAGCTGCGCCAGGGTGGACTCGATAAATGCAGTTGCACCACCAAGGATGGCGATGAGCCACATCCAAAAGACAGCACCTGGGCCGCCCACGGAAATAGCCACGGCCACGCCGGCCACGTTACCGGTGCCAACGCGGGAAGCGGCCGAGATGGTAAAGGCCTTGAAAGCAGAGATGCCGCCATAGTCCTCGTCCTCATCGCGGCCCTCCCCCTTGGGTCGCTCGACGACGGCGCGGAACATGTCCGGCACCATGCGCACCTGCACCAACGCGGTACGGATGCCGAAGAATAGGCCCGCAGCGATGAGCAGCCAGGGCAGAATCCACGACCAGACGCCGTCATTAAATGTCGTTACGACATTTTCAAGAAAATCCATGCAGAATAATTTACTGCCTTGAGGTTCACAACGTGAACCCCATGCGCCATAACTTATTGACAATGGGGGCAGAAATGGGTGGAACGCCCTGAAATTACGCAGCGTTCTAAGGGCGTTCCGCAGCGCTGACAGGGCTGGCCAGCGCGCCCATACGCGGCCAAGGACCGCGAGAAGTATCCCGATTCACCATTCACGTTGACGTACAAGGAATCAAAGCTCGTGCCACCCACTTTTAGGGCGGCGGCCATGACCTCCTGGGCCGCTTCGAGCAGGGCCACGGCATCCTTTTGCCGCAACGTCGATGCCCTTTTGCGTGGCGGAATCTGTGCCGCCCACAGGGATTCATCGGCATAGATATTGCCGATTCCAGAAGCCAAGGTTTGATCCAAGAGTGCGGTCTTTACTGCAGTCTTCTTTGCCCGCAGGCGCCGGGCGGTTGCCACAATGTCGAAACCTGGTTCCAACGGGTCAATGCCTATGTGCGAGATCTTCGCCCACGGTGCATAGAGCCAATAGCCAAAGGTGCGCTGGTCCACAAAGCTAAGCTCTACCCCACCGCTTAGCTGAGCGCTAATGCGCAGATGCGGCGAATCGGTCGCACCGATTCGAACCTGACCCGACATGCCTAAGTGGATGAAGAGGACGTCGCGGTGGGGATCCATGGAATCTTCGCCCACAAATTCCAGCCACATAAACTTTCCCCGCCGAGCCACAGCGGCGATCTCTTTACCGACAAGAAGACCGGGAAGTGGCTCATCTTGGCCACGGTTGGCACGCGGGTGCAGGACGTGCACAGACTCAAAAGTCCGCCCCACCACGTGGGGCTCAAGACCCCGGCGGACGGACTCGACTTCCGGCAGTTCCGGCATACTTAGCCTTCTTTATGCGCGGTGCCCTGCACCAAAAGCGGGGTTTCGCGGAGGGTCTGGCACGCCTCTTGAGCTGCTTGCTGCTCGGCCAGCTTCTTATTGTGTCCCACTCCATTGCCCACGGTCAGACCAGCAACGGTGGCTACCGCGTTAAAGGTCTGGTCATGTTCTGGGCCGGTGGAGGTAGCCGAGTAGACCGGCATTGGTGCCTTAAGCTCGGCGCACAGCTCCTGCAAAGTGGTCTTCCAATCTAGGTGGCGACCGCTCACAGTGGCGTTGTCGATCTTTTCTGCAAATAGGCGCAGGATGACATCTCGCGCAGTTTCGAATCCATGCTCACGGTAGATAGCGCCAAAGATTGCCTCGGTGGTATCGGCAAGGATGGAATCCTTATCGCGTCCACCAGTGGACTGCTCGCCCTTGCCCAGCAAAATGTGCGGGCCGAGGTTTATCTCACGAGCGATATCCGATAGCCCGTAGCGCGAGACGATCGAGGCACGCATCTTGGAAATATCCGATTCCGGACGAGAAGGATAAGTGATGTAGAGCTGAGAGGCCACCGACAGGCCCAGCACCGCATCGCCCAGAAACTCCAAGCGCTCGTTATTAGGCAAATGCCCATTCTCATTGGCAAAAGAGCGGTGAGTAAGCGCCAAACGCAGGTGCTCCGGCTTCAACTCCACGCCGAGCGATTCCAACAGTGGGGTGTGGTCTACTGCAGCAAATTCGGCTGCCAGTGCCTCTTCCCCGGTTAGCTTCTTTTTGCGGCTCATAGGAACTTCTCCAAACCAGCCCAGCGGGGATCGACCTTATCTTCCTCTTCTTCACCAGAAATACCGGTGGTCACGCCTTCAGGCGTGTCAATCTCACAGCCATCTTCACACACCGGCGCGAAGGGAAGGTTGAGGCCTGCCTCATCGATCACGGCCTGCAAAAGGTCCAGCTCATCATCCTCGATCTCCGGAATCTCATCTCCGGAACCTTCATCATCGGTTGCAGGATCATCGCCAGAGACGAAGGATTCATCGGCAGCAAAGACCTGCGTGACATGCAAGTCCAGCTCTGGGTGCAGTTCCTTCAAGCACCGAGAGCATTCCCCTGTCAGCCGTCCAGATACGTTGGCATCCACCAAGACACCTGCACCTAGAGGGGTCAAGGTGGCGTCTACGGTGAGCTCCTCGCCCTTCGGAATGGCGATCATCTCGACGCCGATCCTCTCAGGTGCGGGGCCTGTCTGGGTGCGTTGCTCCGGCAGTGCGTCAGCGCCTTGGGCGTTCAACAATTCGCCCACATCGAACTTCAATGGTGATGTCATAACACTAGGTAGTCTACCTTGCCCCGCAAACTCCGCCTAGCGGCCAGCACAGGCAAACTTTCTGTCAAGAGTCTGTCGTTTAAAGTAAAAGGGCCTATGCCTTTCCGGAGTAGCCTTTTCCCAAGCCAAAGCCGTCTTTAGTGTGGAGACATGACTTACCACTTGGCGCTAGCCTCCCCGGATCCACGCAGCATCGCACTCGGATTCGTCATGTTCAGCTGCCTTCCTGCCGCGGTATTAACCATTTCCGGCACGCTCGTACACGCCACTCCACAGCCGGACCGTTCAGGCATCTATGGCACTAGTGGGATTCGCCTATTTACTGCACTTATCTGCAGCATCGTTGCTGGTTTAATTGCTGGCACCATCCTGGTATTGCCCACTGGCATGGATCTTTCGGTGCTTACCGGCGCACTCATCTTTTCCCTAAGCGCAGGCGCCATTACCTGGTTCTCACGGGAGACCATTCCTACCGCGCTTATTTCTGTAGGCACCATGCTAGTTGCCACAGGTGCGCTAGTGAGTATGTGCGCGGTGTGCTTTCCGCAGAACTTTAGTGATAGTTCTTTGACGTCACTGTCTTCCTATTTCTTTACCGCACTCGTTGCATTCCTTTTCCCTGGCTTAGTGACCGCAGTCATTGCAGCATGTATGGCCGTCCAGTCCGCCGCGCCTGCGCATCTCACCTCGGGGAAGGAAGGCGGCGCCACGTCTGCACACACGCCGTTAACAGCGGCTTCCCATGCAGCGAATACGGCAGTGCCCACCACACGTCCTCGCTCCCGCGCAACTTCCTGAACTGCCCGCACTGGTAGGAAAACATAAAGACCCTGGTGGGTGGGCAGACGGTGTACGACAAACCGTCTGCCCACCCACCAGGGTCTTTGGCCGTGCCTGATGTATGGGACTAAACCATCCCTCACCCCTTAAGTTCCCCAGCCCGGGTACCTCCGGGAAATGAAACTTGAGGGCAGAAAGAACTTAAAGGCTTAGCGCTCGTTATAGCGACGCTCGTAGGCCTCGCCTTCTGCGTAACGGGAGCCGCCCGCAACGCCACCGGCACGACCCGAGGACTGGTAGTCGCCGCCACGGGAACGGACTCCGGCACCGCCGCGCAGTGCAGAGCGGTCGGAGCTTACGGTGCGTAGTAGTCCATTGAGAGTGGTTTCAAATTCGCTTAGCTTGCCGTCTACAAACTCGTCGCATTCACTACGCAGACGGTTGGACTCGGTGTGGGCGGACTCCACGATGCGGTGTGCTTCCTCATCAGCGCGGCGCACAACTTCAGATTCCGAAACCATACGCTCTTGCTCGGCACGGCCTTCTGCCACGGAACGCTCATATTCATCATTGGCCTGAGCGATGGTGCGGTCTGCTTCCGCGCGGGCCTGTTCCACCATGGACTGAGCGCGAGCTTCAGCATCAGCCACTAGCTTGGCGGCATGCTGTTCTGCGTGGGACACCGTGGCATCCGCCTCCTCGCGAGCATGGCCCACGATGTCGTCGGCCTGCGCATTAGCATCATTGATGGTCTGGTCCGCGCGCTCTTCGGCGCCGTGGAGGATTTCATCCTGCTTATCCAAGACATCCTGCGCGTCATCAATTTCAACGGGCAGGGCGTTTCGGAGGTCGTCGAGAAGCGCGAGCATTTCATGGCGCGGAACCATGCAATTAGAGGTCATGGGGAGGCTATGGGCCTCTTCCAAGTGCTGGACTAGTTCATCTAGGGACTCAAAGACACGGTACATGCTGCGAATTTTACATGCCCTCACGCGCCAGACGTGGAGGCCACGCACCGAGTGTGTACTGCGGATTTACCCTCCAGTGCCGACAATCGCCTTGCAACCGCCCACTCACGCAATCTATGGCGCGTATTTACAGCACAAGCTCCCCTTCCCCACTACACAAAGGCAGCACAGAAGGGGGGCTTGAAAGAAGAAGTGAGCAGCTAGATAACGCCCTGTGCCAGCATGGCGTCCGCTACCTTCTTGAAGCCAGCAATATTTGCACCGGCAACGTAATCGCCTTCACGGTCATATTCCTTAGCCGTGCTATCGATGTTTTTAAAGATATTGGACATGATCGCATGGAGGCGATCATCGGTGTACTCAAAGGACCAGGAGTCACGGGATGCGTTTTGCTGCATTTCTAGCGCGGAGGTAGCAACGCCACCAGCGTTGGCGGCCTTGCCCGGCGCGAAATTGATCTTAGATTCTTGGAAGATGTGGACCGCCTCTGGGGTAGACGGCATATTGGCACCTTCGGCTACGTAGCGCACGCCGCCGTCAACGAGCTTCTTTGCGGATTCGCCATCGAGCTCATTTTGGGTGGCACACGGCAGAGCCACGTCTGCCTGTACTTCCCAGATATTTCCGCCTTTGTGGAATTCCACTCCGTTTCCAGCCTCTTCGGCGTAGGTGGAAATACGTTCACGGCGGGTTTCCTTTACATCCTTGAGCAGTTCAATGTCCACTCCATTCGGGGTGGTGATGTAGCCGGAGGAATCAGACATCGCAACTACGGTGGCGCCGAGCTCTTGGGCCTTAGCGGCAGCGTAGATGGCCACATTGCCAGAACCGGAGACGATAACCTTGGCGCCGTCGAAAGACTCGCCGTGCGTCTTCATCATCTCATTGGTGAGGTAGACCGTGCCAAAGCCCGTGGCCTCAGTACGAACCAGGGAGCCACCCCAGGTCAACCCCTTGCCGGTGAGGATGCCGGATTCGTGCTGGGTGGTCAGGCGACGGTACTGACCAAAGAGAAAGCCGATCTCACGGCCGCCGACGCCAATGTCACCGGCCGGCACGTCGCGGTATTCACCGATGTGGCGGTGCAGCTCCGTCATAAAGGACTGGCAAAAGCGCATGACCTCTACCTCGGACTTGCCCTTAGGATCAAAGTCAGAACCGCCCTTGCCGCCGCCAATGGGCAGGCCGGTCAGGGAGTTTTTGAAGATCTGCTCGAAGCCAAGGAACTTGATAATGCCCAGGTTGACCGAGGGGTGGAATCGCAGGCCACCCTTGTAGGGGCCGAGCGCGGAGTTGAACTGGACGCGGAAGCCGCGGTTGACCTGGATTTCGCCATTATCGTCGATCCATGGCACCCGAAAGATGAGCTGGCGTTCAGGCTCGCACAGGCGCTCCACCAGGCCGTAGTCCGCGTACTGCGGGTCTTTTTCTAGGACAATTTTCAGCGAATCCAGGACCTCAGAAACAGCTTGGTGGAATTCTGGTTCTCCCGCATTGCGCTTGAGCAATTTGTCGTAGTACTCAGAGATTTGGCTATCTACTGACATGGTGTGCATTCCATTCTGTGGACTTGTAAGAACAGATACCAGTTTCCTATCACACTACCGATAATGCAAGCAGGTTCGAGGGTTCAGGTAGATACATACCCCCTTTACCAGCCACGTTAAAGATGGATATTTTCTGTAGTCCGTTCGAATCCTAAGCCGCGCCGTGCCCCAGCGCGGGCGGGCTTTATAATCACGGGCATGCATATTGTTGTCGCCCCAGACTCGTTTAAAGGCACCGCCTCCGCGCCCGAGGCCGCAGCCAGCATTGCTATGGGAGTGCGCCAGGCGCTTCCCGACGCCACGGTGACCACCCTGCCCATGGCTGATGGCGGCGAGGGCACCGCCGCTGTCCTTGCACAGGCGGCAGCGGCCGGTGGACAATCCGCCGAGACCATCACCCTGCCCACTACCGACGCCAATGGCCGCTTGACTCAGGCGAGCTATGTTCTCGCCGGAACCACGGCATTCATTGACGCCGCCTCTGCCACCGGGTTGCCCGCTGTGCAGGACAGCCTGGATCCGCTCCACGCCGATTCCTATGGCACCGGGGTGCTGATCGCGGACGCAGAAACACGTGGCGCTACCTCGATCGTGCTGGGATTAGGCGGCACCGCCAGCATTGACGCCGGGATGGGCATCCTCACCGCACTCGGCGCCGCCGCGCACGACGCCCGCGGCTATGCCCTCCCTAAGGGCGGCGCTCCCCTCGTTCAGCTGGACCACATCGACACCGCGCAGCTCAATATCAAGGCGGGCATGCTCGACTTCACACTGCTGGCAGATACCCGCGCTACCCCAGTGCAGGCGGCAACCATGTACGGCCCCCAAAAGGGAGCTAAAGGCGAACAAGTAGCGCTGCTGGCCGGCGCCATGCTCCAGGCATGCAAGGTTACCGACACCGATGCAGATTCTGCACATTATGGCGCCGCGGGTGGCCTTCCCATTGGCCTGTCCTGGCTCTCGCGCACCCTTTGGGGTTCAGAGGAACACGTGCGCGTCCTGTCCGGCGGCACCCATGTGGCCGCAGCATTGGGGCTTCCGGAAAAGATCGCCGCTGCCGATCTCGTCATTACCGGCGAGGGCCGCTTTGATGAACAGTCTCTGACCGGCAAGGCAGTCGGAACCATCACGGATCTCGCCCGGCAAGCCGGAACACCGGTGGGCATTGTCGCCGGCTCCTTCGAGCATGACACCGACGCCTACTGCGCTCCCCTTAGCCAAGAAGGCTCGTTGGCCCAGCAGCTAGCGGCGGCCGCCGGGGACATCGTCAAGCAGCTCTAAGGCCGAATGGACAGCGACCACGGGAAGATGGCGGGCCGCTCATGTGCCAGCTCATCTTCTAGCAATACGTGGTCCTTGGGCAGCACTGCATGCGGGGTTAGAAGGCGCGAGAGCACCATGCCCAGCTGGTTGACCGAGCCGCTCACGCCCGCCACCGCAATGTCATAGCGGTGCACGCTCGCGTCCGCAAGGTCACGGTCCTCATGCTCGTCGCGATAATTTTTCCGCAGCTGCTCCTCCAGCCCCTCTGGAAACTGCGGTGCCTTGGGGTGAGTAACGTCAGCGGAAGAAAGCGAACCGCTCTCCACCAGCTTGTCGGTGGCGGTGGTAAAGATTTCCGCGACGCGCTCTGCTTGCCCGTTGGGAACCAAAACATCAAATTGAATAACCGGCATAGCGCCAACCCTACCCAATCCCTAAGGTGTGAAACCATGTCTAATTCTGCCCGCATCGCCCAGCTCGTCACGTCCCAGGAAGCCGACCTGGGGTGGCAGCAGGACTTTTACGAAGACCTGCACCGCCACCCCGAGCTTTCGCATGAAGAAGAGCGCACCGCCGGTCGTATCCGCGCCAAGCTCGCCGATTTTGACTGCGAGGTAGTAGAAAACATCGGCGGCTTTGGTATGGTCGCTATCTTCCGCAACGGCGATGGGCCTACCGCCCTGCTGCGCGCAGACTTCGATGGGTTGCCTGTCGAGGAAGCCACCGGCGTGTCCTGTGCCGCCACTAATGGAAAGATGCACGCCTGCGGGCACGATATGCACACCACGGCGCTGCTGGGCGCTTGCGCGCTTCTCGACGCCTCCCGGAGCTCTTGGTCCGGCACTTTCCTCGCCCTTTTCCAACCGGCTGAAGAATCCTCCATGGGAGCAAAGGACATGTTGGCCGATAAACTCATCGAGCGCGTGCCGCGTCCCGATATTTGCCTTGGCCAACACATCATGCCCGGCCGAGCTGGCACTGTGCGCCACACCGCAGGCCCCATCATGGCCGGCTGCGATTCCCTGCGCATTCGCGTCTTTGGAAAATCGGCCCACGCCTCCATGCCCCATAACTCCATCGACCCCACCTATATCGCGGCCATGATCGTCACCCGCCTCCAAGCTATCGTGGGCCGCGAAGTTGCCCCACACGAGTTCTTTGTCATCTCTGTAGGCGAGCTACACTCCGGCGATAAAAACAACATCATTCCCGAATCCGCCGAGCTCGTGCTCAATACGCGCTATTACGATCCCGCACTCGCGGAAAAAGTCTATGCCTCCCTCGAGCGCATGGTCAAGGCCGAGTGTGTGGCGTCCGGAAGCGAGCAAGACCCGACCTTTGAGTACTACGCTCACGGCGAGGTCACTGATAACGACGCCACGGCCCACGCACCAGTGGCCGAGGTTTTCGATGCCGCCTTCGGCTCCGATTCGGTCATCGCCTCCCCTTCTACCGCCTCTGAGGACTTTTGCTATCTACCACAGGCATGGGGCGTACCTTATGTCTTTTGGCACATCGGCTGCACCCCGGAAAATGAGTTAGAGGATCCACCTGTCAACCACCAAGCGACCTTCCTTCCGGACTATGCCCCGACTGTCTATGCCTCCACCCGGGCAGCATATGGTGCGGCATTGACCTACTTGGCTAAGTTCTAGGTACCCGGCGCGCCTTTCCCTATTCCCTCCCTGCAAGGCTGCGCCAATCCTATTAAGCTGGCAGGCGTTTCGTGACTTTCCACTAACTTAAGGTTTCACATGAGCCAGCCACGGCACTCTGTTTTCGAATCCACCGTTCCCTCCCATGTTCGTGCGGCCTCCGGTGTGAGCCCGCACAGCGCTTCCTACCGCAAGTTCTGGTCGGGCCTATCCGGCGCCGTCATGGAGCAGATTGCCGATAACTGGGAGCGCACCCGTTCCGCCTATGCCGCGACCCGCCAGCAGCATTACTTCTCTGCGGAGTTCCTGCAGGGCCGCGCGCTGCTCAATAACCTCACCAACCTGGGCTTGGTCGACGATGCCAAGGCAGCGGCCACCGCTGCCGACCACGAGCTGAGCGATGTCCTCGAAGCTGAGCACGATGCCGCGCTCGGCAACGGTGGCCTCGGCCGCCTTGCCGCCTGCTTCCTCGATTCCGCTGTCACCCAGGACTACCCCGTCACCGGTTATGGCCTGCTCTACCGTTACGGCCTTTTCCGCCAGTCCTTTGAGAATGGGTTCCAGAAGGAACAGCCTGATGAATGGATGGAAAACGGCTATGACTTCATCATCCGCCGCGCCTCCGAGCAACGTCGTGTCCACTTCGATGACATGGATGTGCGCGCCATTCCCTATGACATGCCTATCACCGGCTATGGAACCGATAACGTAGGCACGCTACGCCTGTGGAAGTCCGAGCCCATCGATGAATTCGATTACGACGCCTTCAACTCCCAGCGTTTTACGGAGGCCATTGTCGATCGCGAGCGCGTCATGGATATCTGCCGCGTGCTCTACCCCAACGACACCACCTACGAAGGCAAGGTACTGCGCGTTCGCCAACAGTATTTCTTTGTCTCCGCCTCCCTGCAAACCATGGTGGATAACTACATTGCCCAGCACGGCGAGGACCTCACCGGTTTTGCGCAGTACAACTCCATCCAGCTCAATGACACTCACCCAGTGCTCGCCATCCCAGAGCTCTTGCGCATATTGCTCGATGACCATGGTCTGAGCTGGGATGCGGCGTGGAAGATCGTCACCGAGACCTTCGCCTACACCAACCACACCGTGCTCGCAGAGGCACTGGAGAGCTGGGAAGTGTCCATCTTCCAAAAGCTGTTCTGGCGCATCTGGCAGTTGGTGGAAGAAATCGATCGCCGCTTCCGCGAAGATATGGCCCATCGCGGCCTGGATCAGGGTCGCATTGACTACATGGCGCCGGTGTCCAACGGACAGGTTCACATGGCCTGGATCGCCTGCTACGCCGCTTACTCCATTAACGGTGTCGCCGCCCTGCATACCGAAATCATCAAGGCCGATACGCTGTCCGAATGGCATGAGCTCTGGCCAGAAAAATTCAACAATAAGACCAATGGCGTCACCCCGCGCCGCTGGCTGAAGATGTGCAACCCCCGCCTGGCAGAACTGCTCACCCAGCAGGCTGGTTCCGATGCGTGGGTTACTGACCTCACCCAGCTGGCCAGACTCGCCGATAAGGCCGACGATACTGACCTGCTACGAGAACTGATCGCCATTAAGCAGGCCAATAAGCGCGACTTTGCGCAGTGGGTAAACGACCACCAAGGCGCCGAAATCGACCCTCATTCCATCTTTGACGTGCAGATCAAACGCCTGCACGAGTACAAGCGCCAGCTGATGAATGCCCTCTACGTCCTCGACCTCTACTTCCGTATCAAGGACGAGGGTGAAACCGTGCCGAAGCGCACTTTCATCTTTGGTGCCAAGGCCGCGCCGGGCTACGACCGCGCCAAGGCGATTATCAAGCTCATCAACACCATCGCGGATCTGGTCAATAACGATCCAGCGACCAAGGACATCATTCGTGTCGTCTTCGTGGAGAATTACAACGTCTCCCCCGCCGAGCACATCATCCCGGCCGCTGATATCTCCGAGCAGATTTCTGTGGCTGGCAAGGAAGCCTCCGGCACGTCCAATATGAAGTTCATGATGAATGGTGCCCTGACCTTGGGCACCATGGATGGAGCAAACGTAGAAATCGTCGAGGCGGTTGGCGAGAACAACGCTTATATCTTCGGCGCCCGCAATGAGGAGCTGCCGCAGCTGCGCGCCGAGTACAACCCGGGCGAGCTTTACCAGAGCGTGCCAGGCTTGGCCCGCGTACTGGATGCGCTTGTCGACGGCACCCTGGGCGCAGACAATGCCGGTATCTTCGGCGATCTGCGCGCCTCGCTTCTCGACGGCTTCGGGGAGCACGCCCAAGACCAGTACTACGTCCTAGGTGACTTCGCCGACTACCGCGAAACCCGTGACCGCATGGCTGCCGAATACGAGGCAGACCAACTTGCCTGGGCCAAGAAGGCGTGGCTCAATATTTGCTACTCTGGCCGCTTTTCTTCCGACCGGACCATCGCGGACTATGCCAACGAGGTCTGGAAGATCCAACCAACTCCGATTTCCCAGAGCTAAGAAAAGTCCTGCCCTCCGCTTCTGCAGCTGAGGGCAGGACTTTAACGTGGCGTTAGGCCTACTTCCGTTTGTTTAGCGCAGGCCGACGCGCTTTAGCTGCTCATAGATGGGCTTTAGGTCAATATTGAGCACACCCATCTGCGTGGCTAGGAAACCGAGTCCGCCAACGACAGCGCCCAAGATTCCTAGGCCTGTAGCTAGACCTGCGGCAAAGCCCTTGCTGCTGCCCTTCTTTCCTGCATCATCCGCCGGATTAGTAGTACTTCCCGGCTGCTCTGGCTCGTCGGCAGAGCCGGCGTCACCATTCCACCACTCATCAAAGACCAAGTTGGCCACCAAGGTGTTATCGATGAAATCGCCGCGCACCGAATCCGTACCGGAGGTATTAGCCATGATGTCCTCAGAGCCTGCACCCTTGAAGAAGAATGGCACCAATTGGTTGGTGTGCTGCCCGGAGTACCAACCGTGCCGAGCGACCTTGCCCTTTTCGCCTTCCATGGCGTTAAAGCGGTCTTCCGCATCAGGGTTGTCGTCCGTCGCTGCCTCATTCGCACCGGATAGATAACCGGTTTCGTGATCCGCGGTCACGACGAGCAAAGTGTCCTCCCACGAGGAGTTCTCCTCTACCTACTTGATGGCAGCATCAACCGACTTATTAAAGTCCTGAGTCTCCTCGATATCGCGCACTGGGTTATTTCCGTGGCCGGCCCAGTCGATGGCACCGCCCTCAATCATGATGGAAAAGCCATCCTCGTCCTGTCCCAGCGCATTGAGGGCGCCAGTCGTCATGGTGGGGAGATCGACGACGTCGTTAAGCTCGTCCGAGTATGGAGCCTTTGCCTCGCCCGAGCGGGAGTTCTGCAACGTGGAACCTACCTGCGCGATACCCCAATACTTCTGCTACGGCTTGACGTCACCTTGCGCCATCTTCTTGAAGTCATCGTTGGACTCGAAGTAATTCCAGTCGGTCTCGCCTCCGGAAAGCTTGGCGTAGTCGTCCTCGTACATGAAGCTATAGTCGGGAGTATCGACCTTCTGGTGGTCATTATCGTAGAACGGGTGGCCAGCGGCCATGACCAAGTCGAGGGCGCTGCCGAGCATCTCACGGCTAATGTCCTGCAGCTTATCGCGGTCCTTGTTGTGCGCGGCCCACGCCGCCGGAGTGGCTTCGGAATAGAGAGTGTCTGATGGTTTGTGTGTGGGTACCTAACCTGCATGAGGAGATGGACCAGAATGACTACTGTGGCGAGACGAGATCCGGCTGATAAGGCCAAGATTGATGCGATTGAAAAGAAGCTTCTTGCTAACCCTGAAATCGCGAAGCTGATTGATGACCTAGGCACGTCTACAACGGATGCCAACGACCTGGTTCGCGGCATGTTGCAAGCCTCGATTACCAGGGGGACTCAACGCTGAAATGGATGCCCACCTGGGCTACGAGTCTGGCGACAGGAGCGCTAAAGCTGCAGCTAGAACAGACAATCACCGCAACGGGTCGTATCCAAAGACTGTGGATTCTAACTACGGGCCAGTTACCGTTGATGTGCCGAGGGATAGGGCTGGCACATTCTTGCTGACTATGGTCCCTAAAGGCTCGAGGAGATTGACCGATGTCGATGACATGACCGTTAGCTTGTACGCCGGTGGGATGACAATTAGGGACATCCAGCATCATATGGCAACGGCGATGCGTGTTGATATTTCCCATGAGACGATTTCTGCGGTTACTGATGCCGTCCCGGATGAGGTCATGGTCTGGCAAAACCGCCAGCTAGACGAGTTCTACCCGGTCATTTTCCTGGACGCGCTGCGCATTAAAATCCGCGATGGCGGCCTAGTGGTCAATAAGTCCGCGTACATGGCAATCGGCGTGGCTCTCGACGGTATCAAGCACTTTTTGGAATCGTGGATTGCCAAAGAAGAAAGCGCTTCATCCTGGGCGCAAGTATGCGTCAATCTTTCTAACCGTGGGGTTAAAGACGTCTTTATCGTTTGCTGTAACGGGTTCAAAGGCTTGCCGGAAGAAGTAAAGGCAACCTGGCCGAACTCTATGGTGCAAACCTGTATCGTGCACCTGATTCGTGCCGCTAACCGATGGGTAGCCTACAGGGATCGCCGGGGCGTATCGGCCGCGTTGAAAAAGATTTACACCGCCACGGACGAGTCCACAGCTAAGGCTGCCTTAGACGAATTTGAAGCCTCTGAATTGGCAGAAAAGTATCCACGCTCAGTCAAAGTCTGGCGAGATGCATGGGCGCGTTTCGTACTGTTTCTCCAGTTCCCACCAGCAGCCAGCAAGGTCATTTACACGAAGAATTCGATTGAATCATTCAACAATGAACTGCGGAAAGCTACCCGCAACAGGGTGCAGTTCACTAACAATGAATCAGCGCTCAAGACGCTATGGTTGATGATCTGCAATATCGAAGACAGACGAGCTGCCAAGAGAGCGAAGCAGGGCAAACGAGTCTCAGCGACAACCGGCAGACTCATGGAAGGGACCCGAGTTTCCGGCTGGAAACAAGCCATTAACCAAATGGCCGTGGCCTACCCCGACAGCTTCGACAAATACCTATAAACCTAGCCCCACACACAAACAACTTGACACCTTCCGAACAAGCAAGCATTGATAGATGCAGGTCTGCACTACATTTTGTCGGTGAAACCCCACCGTGCCTGAGGTGATTGAAACCTGGCGGCGGGAAATCCCTGGTGAAGCCTACGCCCACGGCCGGATCTGGACACAAGCCTCGGCAAGCGATGCGCGCAAACACACAACCCCGAATACGGTGACCCACTTCCAGTACTCCTATGATCGGGCCAGACACGGCCTGCGCGGAAACAAAGCGCAAGTCACAAAAGCCAAACGCGCTGTTGACGGCGAAATCGCCATTAAGCGCAACCGCTATTTCGATCTTTCCACCCCGAACAAGAAGGTCAACTACGCTCTTGCTGCCAAACACCGAGTCCTAGCCGGAATTAAAGGCTATGAAACCGACCTGACCGCTCTTCCCGCCCAGGAGGTTATCGGGCATTACCGCAGGCTATTCCACATTGAAAATGTCGTATCAGATGTCGAAATCAGACCTGAAAGCACGCCCAATCTATGCGAGGAAACAAAACTCGATCACAGCACATCTCAATATTGTGATGGCAGCACTAGCCGTGACCCACCTGATGGAGACCCGCAGTGGTCACTTCATCAAACGCCTCGTGAGAACACTCAAGAAATACCGCAGCTTTCAACTCGTCGTTGGCGGCGAAACCATTCACGCCGCGGTACCATTCCCGCCCGACCTCACTGCCACCATCCAAGTAATCACCGGCCGCGAACTTCCGCACAAAATTGGCCTAAGTCAGGTTAGAAGGGAATCAGCACACCGTCTCGTGGGATTCGTGCTCTGGGTGCTCAATCTGGATGGTGGAGTGCTCGATACCGTGTTCGCGCAGGGCCTGCTGAGCGGCATCCAACAGCGGGCCGGTGCCGACGGTGCCGTCGCGCACGATATGCACGGTCGTGAGCACGTTCACGCCGTCCAGGCTCCACAGGTGCAGGTCGTGGATGTCAGCAACGCCCTCGACCTGCCGCAGCGCGGGCTCGATCGCACTGGCGTCGAAGTCCGCCGGGACTTGCTCGAGCAGCACGCTCGCCGAAAGCCGCATGAGCTGCCAGGCGCGCGGCAGCACCATCGCCGCGATCGCTAGGGAGGCGATCACGTCCGCCGCCACAAACCCCGTGGTCAGTACCACGATGCCGGCCACGATTACTGCGACCGAGCCGAGCATATCCACTAACACGTGCAAGAACGCGCCCTCCACGTTGATCGAGGATTTGCGGTGCCGGTGCAGAACCCACGCCGATAGCGCATTCGCCACCAGGCCGATCACCGCGATGATCAGCATCGTTTTTCCCTGCACTTCGGCCGGGCTCTGCAGGCGGCGCACCGCCTCGACGACAATCCACACCGAGATCGCCAGCACCATCACTGCGTTCGCCAGTGCAGCAAGCACCTCCACTCGTCGGTAGCCGTACGTGGCCTGAGCCGATGCTTGTCGGCGCCCAACCAACACCGCTAACACCGCGATGATCAACCCCGCAGCGTCGGAAAGCATGTGCATCGCATCCGCCATCAGCGCCATCGAACCCGCCAACCAGCCGCCGATCAACTCCGCGAAGAAGACGGTGCCGGTAATTCCTAGCGCAATCAAGAGTGCGCGCAGCGGCATGCTGGAGTGATCGTGGTCGTGGTGCTCGTGTGCCATGCACTCAGCCTACCCCCGTCGACGCTTATTGACAATTAAATGAAAACGGATGGCGGTGGGCGCAGCCACTGAGACCAAATCGGCCTGACTTAGGTCATTGTGCAGTTGTCCTTCGAATCTGTAGAGAAGCTGAAACAAGCACAACCAAAAAGTACTGCAGCCGCATGTCAGGAAAGCTACCGCTGCGTGTACGCAAGGTAAATATAAATCTACATTTGTATAAATGCATATAGAAAAGCGCCGCGACCCGTGGAACGTGTTAAAGGATGGGTCGCGGCGCTTGCGCCAAAAGAAATTACTTCTTGGTCTCACCCAACAGGTGGCACTGGATCATGTTGGTGTTACCAGCAATTCCTGGAGGGGTACCAGCAATGACGACAATCATGTCGCCTTCCTCGTACCTGTCCATCTCCAGCAATGCGTCATCGATGGCTTCCATCATGTCATCGGTGGACTTAACGTGCGGGCTCAAGAAGGTCTCAGCACCCCACGTGAGAGCCAGCTGGGAACGAACCGCTGGGTCCGGAGTAAATGCCAACAGTGGCAGGTGGGAGTGCAGGCGTGCCACTCGCTTAGCGGTATCACCGGAGGTAGTAAAGGCTACGATGGCCTTTGCATTGAGGCGCTCGGCAATATCGCGGGCGGAATAGGACACCACACCACGCTTGGTGCGCGGAACGTGGGACAGCGGTGGAACCTTGCCACCATCTTCAGCATTAGCCACGATCTTGGACATGGTGCGCACCACATTCTGCGGGTCAATGCCCACTGAAGTCTCACCAGAGAGCATGACGGCGTCGGCGCCATCGAGAACGGCGTTGGCCACGTCGGAAGCCTCTGCACGGGTCGGGCGCAGGTTGGAAATCATGGAATCCAGCATCTGGGTAGCCACGATGACCGGCTTAGCGTTCTCGCGAGCAATCTGGATAGCGCGCTTCTGGAACAGCGGCACGCGCTCCAGCGGCACCTCAACACCGAGGTCGCCACGGGCAATCATGATGGCATCGAATGCCAGCACAATAGACTCGAGCGCGTCTACTGCCTCAGGCTTTTCCAGCTTGGCGATGACCGGAACGCGGCGGCCCTCTTCGTCCATAATCTCGTGGACTTTATCTACATCTGCTGGAGAGCGGACGAAGGACAATGCCACGAGGTCAACGCCGAGCTTCAAAGCGAAGCGCAGATCAGCGATATCCTTTTCCGACAAAGCCGGCACGGAGATATCCATACCAGGGAGGGAAACGCCCTTGTTATTGGAAACCGGGCCACCTTCGGTGACCTCACAGACGACGTCGTTGCCGTCGACTTCCTTGCAGACAACGGCAACCTTGCCGTCGTCGATCAGCAGGCGGTCACCTGGCTTGGCGTCCTTGGCCAGGCCCTTGTAGGTGGTGGAGACGCGGTCATGGGTGCCTTCGATATCGTCCACGGTAATGCGGACGATCTGGCCGTTATCCCATTGCTCCTCGCCGTTGATAAAGCGGCCAAGGCGAATCTTGGGGCCCTGGAGGTCCGCCAAGATACCTACGGCGCGGCCGGTCTTATCGGTGGCCTGGCGCACCCAGTTGTAATTCGCCTCGTGGTCTGCATGCTCGCCGTGAGACATATTCAGGCGGGCAACGTCCATGCCGTCCTGTACGAGGCGCAAGATGCCGTCCTCGCTAGCAACGGCAGGGCCGAGAGTACAAACAATCTTCGTTCTTCTATCCAGCATTATTGGCCTATTCCGTCGGGGGAAATTGAACACTCCCCAACCTACTCCTTCGAAAGGATTGGGGCCACAATTTCTCGGTTTCATTTTCCGAGCGGGCACCCCAAAATGCACCGTTTCCCACACAACCAAAACCAACCGGACATATTTGGGCGGTGTTTACGTCGATAAAGAACCCGGTTGCTGTCCATTAGATACCGCGTGCTCATCACTGTGCTCATCAGCATCCCGGCGCTCCGCCCAATATTTAGGATCCACCTCTTCGGGGGACTCTGGGCCCTGCCGGTGCCTATCAAGCACAAAGAAGACAATCGCGGCGATGATAAAAATCACAAGGGAGACGATGATATTTACGCGCACCCCAAAGATATGGGTTGCTTCATCGGAACGCATCCCTTCAATAAAGAAGCGCCCCAATGTATAGCCCATGACATAGAGGGCAAAGACGCGCCCGTGCCCCAACTTCCAGGCCTTGTGAGCCCACAAGAGGAAAAGGCAGACCAGGACATTCCACACGAGCTCGTACAAGAAAGTCGGGTGCACCGAGGTCATGACCTCACCCGTGGAGTGTCCGGAAACGGGAGCATAGCCGCCATTTTCATTGACACGATAATAGATGTCTAAAGCCCACGGAACGTCGGTCGGGCGCCCATAGAGCTCTTGGTTAAACCAGTTACCTAGGCGTCCAATCGCCTGCGCGAGGACGAGGCCTGGCGCCACCGCGTCAGCAAAGGGGCCGAGCGGCACCTTTTTCACTTTGAAAAGCACCCACAAAGCTAGTGCGCCCAAGGCTACGGCGCCCCAAATGCCCAGTCCGCCATTGGTGATCTTCAGCGCGTCCGCGGGATTGCAGCCATCGCAGAAGTACTTCTGGTTATCGGTAATGACGTGGTAGAGCCGCCCGCCAATGATGCCGGCTGGAATGACCACGATGGCGGCATCCCATACTGTGTCTGGGTTACCGCCGCGTGCGGTGTAGCGGCGTAAGGTCATTCGCAAGGCGACGATAATACCTACGATGATGCACAGCGCATAGGCACGAATGGGAATGGGCCCCAACTGCCACACGCCCTGCGGCGGAGACGGAATATTTGCAAGAATTTCTGTGTGCACGTAGCTAGTGTGCCTTATCCCCCACCACACCAGCTAGTTGGGGCCTTAATCTATCTTGCGCGCAGGGCACGCTGGATGCTGCCCGGCAGCCACCAAGGAACGCGCCAGCGCCGTAGGGTCCTGGGCCGCCATGACGGATTCGCCCACCAACACTGCATCGGCACCGCGTGAAGCATAGTGAAACAGATTGCGCGCGTTGTTTACCCCGCCTACTGCGATGCGCAGGATGGATTCTGGCAGGCCTGGGGCGATATCGTTAAACGCCTCGCGGTTAATGGCATCCGAAGCCAACGACCACGCATTGATGGCGATGACGCTACTTCCTGCTTTGATTGCGCGGTCGACCTCGGCGCAGTTGCGTACCTCGACAATGGCGGTCATACCGAGCGATTCCACGCGGTCTAAAAGCGCCTCCAGGCGAGCTTGCTCTAAGAGCTCTACCTGCAGCGGAATAGCATCGGCCCCAAAGCACCTGGCTTCATGAATTTGATAAGGGTCCACGATGAGATCGCGCGACATCATGGGAATATCAATCGCAGCGCGGGCAGCTGCCATGTCTTCTAAAGAACCGTGGAAGCGGCGGAAATCAGTCTGGCATGCCATGAGATGTACGCCGCAATGTTCAAAGGTGCGGGCCCATTCCGCCATCTGTTCCGCAGAGCCAACATGAGCGATTTCACCGCCGTAGGGTACGGCGCGCTTGAGCTCCGTGATGACCGAGCAGCCTGTGCGTAGCAACGCGGCGCGGGCATCCCGGGGAGGTTCCATGTCCCGCGAGCGCGCCTTTACCTCTTTAAAGGACACACGGGCTTCCCGCGCAGCAACGTCCTCCAAGACTCCTGCAACAAGGTGGTCAACGGCAATGGGCGTAGGCATCAGCACCTCCCTCCACGGGCGATTAAAATCACATTTAGGTTAACCCGCTAGCATGCCGTTCCGGAAATTACACAGGAAACGGGGCTATTTTTTGTCCATATCGGTGGGATCGATATCACTATCAAGTGCGTCCCACATCACGCGTCCAGAGTCGGAGGAGGTTTCCAAATCCTCCTCCAACTTTGCCTGCCGTGCCGCTGGGGTTTCGTATTTGCTAGATGCCTTCGCCTTATCTACGCCCGGATTGCGTGCAAGCATGACCGCACCGAAGAGGGCTGTTGCCGCACCTATTAGGGCCAGAATTGGTCCCAGGGAATGCACCTCGGTGGAGACGACCGTGGCCCAGTCAGAAATCTGGGCAGAGTCTACGGCGTTTTCATTGGCCGAGGCCCCCTGCAGGATCTTCTGGGCGCGCTCGGTGTCCGCGCCCGCAGTCAGCAGGCTCACCGGGGTCCATGCACTAGCCGCCGCAGCGAGGGCGCACACAATGCCCACCACTCGCCTACCGACGCGCCGCAGCGCCATCCCCGCGACGGCACCGGCTACCAGAACTAGGGTCAAGGCCATGAGTTCCAGCGACCAGGCCGAGCCGATGATGTCATTGGCCGCAGAGCCGGCCTTGTCGTCTTCGCTGGAGGCTACCACCCACGTAGCACGGGAGGACAGCAACACTACGATGGCTCCTACAGCGATAAGTAGTGGTCCAAGGCGTCTGGCCTTCACGATTGCCCTCCTAGGAGATCGGTGGCGTCAAAGCACGTGCGGTCACCGGTATGGCAGGCGCCGCCGCGCTGCCGCACGGTCAGCAGAATAGTATCTCCATCGCAGTCAAGGCGAACGCCCAGCACCTCTTGGGTATTTCCAGAAGTTTCTCCCTTGACCCAATATTCATTGCGCGAGCGCGAAAAATACGTTGCCTTGCGGGTAGCGAGGGTATGGGCCAAAGCGTGGTCATCCATCCAGGCCATCATCAGCACCTCACCAGACTCAGCTTGGGCAATGGCCGGCACCAAGCCTTGGTCATTGCGCTTGAGCTGCTTGGCGATGTCCCCGTTAAGTTCATAGTTGCCCGGGGTACTCATCGGCGCACCTCGTAGCCCGCAGCATCAAGGGCGTATTTCACGTCGCTGATTTCTACCTCACCGAAGTGAAAAATGCTTGCTGCCAAGACGGCATCGGCGCCGGCCGCAACGGCCGGTGGAA
Organism: Corynebacterium sp. MSK074; assembly: GCF_030229735.1. NCBI lineage: Bacteria > Bacillati > Actinomycetota > Actinomycetes > Mycobacteriales > Corynebacteriaceae > Corynebacterium > Corynebacterium sp. MSK074. The sequence goes on along the minus strand of NZ_JASPIX010000001.1, from coordinate 107,741 downwards.
AATCTGCGGCGTTTCCCGCGCCGCCAGAGGCGATAACGGGAATGGTCACCGCTGCGCGCACGGCGCGCAGCAATTCAAGGTCAAATCCTTCCTTTGTGCCATCGCCATCCATCGAGTTGAGGAGGATCTCCCCTACGCCCAGTTCTTCGCCGCGGCGTGCCCATTCGATGGCGTCGATCCCAGCCGATTCCGTACCACCGTGCGTCGTGACCTCAAAGCCGGATGGCGCATACTCTTCGCGGCACCGGCGGGCATCAACAGACAGCACGATGCATTGGGCTCCGAAAATCTCAGCCATGTCGCGCAGCAGTTCCGGATTCTTAATGGCCGCGGTGTTTACTGAGACCTTATCCGCCCCAGCGCGCAATAATTCTCGGACGTCATCAACGCTGCGAACTCCGCCGCCCACCGTCAATGGAATAAATACCTGGTCTGCGGTGCGGCGCACGACCTCGAGCATGGTGGAGCGCCCTTGTGTAGAAGCAGAGACATCCAAGAAGGTAAGTTCATCGGCTCCTAGGTGGTCATAACGCGCGGCCAGCTCCACTGGGTCGCCGGCATCGCGCAGGTTGTCAAAGTTAATGCCCTTGACCACGCGGCCTTGGTCCACGTCTAGGCAGGGGATCACGCGTACGGCTACAGCCATGGCGGCCGCCTCCTTTTCGGGTGTTTAATCTTAGCGGTGAAATGAACCGGTGTGACGAGACAAGACATCCACGATGGTGGCATGAACTTGCGGGGTACCTGCCACCATGCCGCGCGACTGCGCGGTCCACGGATTTCCTTCCGGATCGGTGACAACGCCACCAGCTGCCTGAATCTGCAGTGCTCCCGCGGCGTTATCCCATGGGTGCGGAGAGAAGTTAATCGCACCATCGAACACACCCTGCGCGACGAAGGCATTATCAAGCCCCACAGAACCGGTCATTCGCGGGCGCAGTCCGGTCTCGCGCAGCTCGTGGAAAATGTCGGTGGGCAGGTGGGAAGAGCAGCCCACGTGACCGCGTGCTTCATCAAATCCCATTGCTTCGTCCCCTCCACCAAAACCAGTGGCAGGCCCACCTACTGAGCGCAGCGGGGAGCCATCGCAGGTGACCAGACGGCGCCCCAGAAGCGGGAAGTCAGATACCGCGGCAACGGGCGTACCCTCATGAATGAGCGCCACCAGGATGCCGGCCATGGGGTTTCCAGCAGAGTAGTTTGCGGTGCCATCGATCGGATCTACCACCCACACGGTATCGAGGACGCTGCCGCCTGATTCTTCTCCATAGATCGGGATGCCGGTCATCTGGGTCAAGATATCGCGCAGCTGTTGCTCAATGACGAGATCTACCTCGGTGGCAAAATCTCCCTGCCCCTTAAAACGAGCGGGCGCAGCTCCGAGGCCGGAGCGAAAAATAGGTTCTACTTGGTCTACGGCCGCCTCCGCGAAGGCCACCAACTCGCGGGGTTCCATCATGACTTAGTTGTCCTCAGGGTCGAAAGGGTCAATGGTTTCTTCCGCTGGCAGCGGCTCTACCTCGGCCACCGCAGCGAGAGCTTCGTCGAGGGTGAAATTCCCCTCGTACAGGGCCTTGCCAATAATGGCGGAATCGATGCCCTCATTTGCATAAAGCGCCAGCTCGCGCAGGTCTTCCACACTAGAAATGCCACCAGAGGCGGTGATCTTTGCTTCCGTCGCCATCGCTACCTCACGCAGGAGCTCAATATTAGGTCCGGTGAGCGTGCCGTCTTTAGATACGTCTGTCACCACAAAGCGCTGGCATCCGGCGGCATCGAGGCGCTCGAGTACCTCCCACAGATCGCCGCCATCGGAGACCCAGCCATTGCCGGCGGTACGCCATTCGCCGCCATCTTCGCGAACGGCAAGGTCCACGGCGACCTTATCTCCGTAGCGAGCGAGGATGTCCTCGATCCATTCCGGCTGCTCTAGAGCAGCCGTGCCGATACTAATGCGCTGCGCACCGGTAGCCAGCGCGCGCTCTACCGCGGCATCATCCCGGATGCCTCCGCTAAGCTCCACATTTACACCCAGCTCGCGGGTAATCATGGCCATTTCTTCGTGGTTGGAGCCCCGACCAAATGCCGCATCCAAATCCACAAAGTGCAGCCAGTGCGCGCCTTGGGACTGCCACTTTTGCGCGGCATCGCGCGGGGAACCATACGAGGTTTCGGTGCCTGCTTCGCCTTTATCCAAGCGCACGGCTTGGCCTTGAGATACATCGACTGCGGGCAAAAGCGTAAAAGTCATATCCATCATCCTACCTAGAGCGTGCGCATCCAGTTTTCCAAAAGCTGTGCACCGGCGTCCCCGGATTTTTCAGGGTGGAATTGGGTCGCCCACAGCGCACCGTTTTCTACCGCCGCGACGAACCTATCGCCCGCGTGCTCGGCCCAACTGACCAAGGGCGGGCGAGTAATCTCCGTTTCCAGCTCCCAGTGGCGAACGCCATAGGAATGCACAAAATAAAAGCGCTCGTCTTCGGTCACTCCGGCAAACATATCGCTGCCGACGGGTACCTCTACGGTATTCCACCCCATATGCGGCAGCACCGTAGAGTGCAGCTTTTCGACGGTACCGGGCCACTCGCCGCAACCGGTGGAGTTGATGTTGTGTTCCACTCCGGCGTCGAAAAGCACCTGCATGCCTACGCAAATGCCCAACACCGGACGCTCCCCCGCCAAGCGCTGGCCGATGACCCTCGGGCCTTGCACCGCGTGCAACCCGCGCATGCAGGCAGCAAAGGCACCCACGCCGGGGACAAGCAGACCGTCCGCTTCCACTGCTTCCTTGGGGTCCGCGGTAACGGTGACGTCCGCGCCCACTCGCTCTAGTGCGCGCTGTGCCGAGCGCACGTTGCCCGCGCCATAATCCAATAATGCGACCGTCTTTGCCATGGGCTATACCTTACGCATACGGCGCAGACGCGTCCGGATATCGTTGGTTTCGCTCACCCGGGTGCGCCCGAGTACGAAGTCTGCCACCGTCATAAGCAAGCCAACAACGAGGATGGCCACGCCGGCCCCAAACGCCCCCGCGTAGCCATAGCCAGCGACCAAGGCGCCCAAAAGGGTCGAGCCCAAACCGGTGCCGCCGTCATAGAAGATATTCCAGATGGCCGAAGCCTCCGAAACTCGTTCACGCGGCAGGCGATCAAACATCGACAGCAAGGCCTCATTTTGCGCAATACCAAAGGCACCGCCGAAGAGGAAGGCGCCCAACACGAGCCACCATACAGAGCCGTCGAGATAAAGAGGAACGGCAATGGCAAGCACACCCACGATGGCCATGATCTGGCTGGGGATGTAGAGCCGGCCAGGAGTGCCCACGCGGTCTGCCACCATGCCGGCAAAATAGCGGAAAATCATGGCGGCGCCGCCCACGATGGATAACATGATGCCGGCCAAGCTGGCGCCGCGCTCGGCATCAAGTTCTTGCACCGCCGGCGGCAGGAAGGATGATACGGCGCCATAGCTCATAGAAAACGTCGTCAGCGCCAACGCAGGGACGAGCACCAGCTTCCACGTAGGAACGCGGATAAGGTTCGGCTCCTCTTCGGTATCGGAGGCGAGCGTGACCTTGATCTTGGGAATGCGCAAACACATGCCAAAACCCACGAAACCAATAATGCCGGCGGTGATATACGTCGAGGCATAACCCAGCTTTTCCGCCATGATCAATCCCAAGGGCAAAAAGACCATCTGGCCCAGGCCAGTAAAGACACCAATCATGCCGGTAGCCTTGCCCAGCAGGCGTACGGGCGCTAGTTCCGCAATGAGCGCCGACTCAGAAACGGTCAGCGCACCAAAGCCCACGCCGCGCAGAGCGGAAAAGAGCAGGACAACCCAAGCATCGGTCCCCAAGAGGTGGCCGAAGGCAGGTACACCCAAGGTAAAGGCAGAAAGCGCCATCACGCGGCGGTAGCCCCACCGGCGCAAGAGCCACGGGGAAATGATCTGGGTCAGCACGGTAAAGGCCATGAAGATGCCCGTGGATGATCCCGCCAAGGTAGCTGAACCGCCGGAGTCAATGACAGCTAGCGGCACTACGGGAAGGAGGATGGACCAAGCGCCGAAGGCCGCGGCAATGGCCACCATGGTGGCGGTGTAGCCCGGGATCTTCCAGATATTGGTTTCTTGGGTTGTACTCATTTACCAAACGCTCCTACCATCCACGAGATAGCTGCTACCACAGTGATTGCGGCCAAAAGTGAGGCTACGACTGTCATCGCCTTCGACCCCTGTTGGTAGGCAGACCATGCGCCTCCTACCAACATGCCGGCTACGAGGAAGAGGACCAAGATCATAAAGTGCATGCGTTCTAGAGTGCTCCCTTCGTCGATGGAATGCCAGTTTGGCGTGGGTCTAATTCCACCGCACCGCGCAGCGCACGCGCTACGGCTTTATACTCCGCCTCCGTAATGTGGTGCGGATCGCGCCCATAGCGCACGTTGAGGTGGAGCGTTACCGCAGCGTGGGTAGCGAGCGTCTCAAAAAAGTGGCGATTGATCACCGTGGCGTAATGCCCACCGATGTTCTGCCACTGCAGGTGCTCCGGTTCGCCGTTCATCACGAAATAGGCACGCCCAGAAAAATCCACCACCGCTTCCACTAAGGCCTCGTCCATGGGCAAAAGCTGGGAGCCAAAGCGGCGAATGCCGGCCTTATCCCCCACCGCCTCACGCAGCGCGGTGCCGAGCACGATGGCGGTATCTTCCACAGTGTGATGGGCATCTACCTCCACATCGCCCTCAGCCTGCACGGTGAGATCCAAGCTGCCATGAGTAGCGAAGGCCGTGAGCATGTGATCGAAAAAAGGCAGTCCGGTAGAAATATCGCTGTGTCCCGTGCCATCGAGGTCAATGTCCACAGAAATCTGCGATTCCGACGTTGCCCGGTGGGCGCGTCCTACGCGGTTGCTCATGCTTCGCTCCTTTCTCCTGCGAGCGGGGAATCCGCCACTACTGTATCCGCAAGGTCCTCAGCTACGGCCAAAAAGGCAGAGTTTTCTTCTGGCAGCCCCACCGTCATGCGCAGGTGGCCTGCGATGCCAACATCGCGAATGAGCACTTCCTTATCCAAGAACTGTTGCCACACGCGGTGTTGGTCAGCAAAGCGGCCGAAGAAGAGAAAATTAGATTCGCTTGGCAGGACGGTATAGCCTAGTTCGCGCAAGCGAGCGGCCACCCGCTCGCGCTCGGCGGCGATCTTTTCCACGGTGGCGAGCGTATCCGCACTATGGCGCAGCGCCACCGTCGCCGCTGCTTGGGAAAGCACGGACAGATGATACGGCAAGCGCACCAACATCACGGCCTCCACAAAGGCCGGGTCCGCCACAAAGTATCCGAGACGGCCGCCGGCAAAATCGAAAGCCTTAGACATGGTGCGCGAGACCACCAGCTTCGTGGGGTATTTCTCCAGCAGCGTCACCGCAGAAGGCGAGGAAGAAAATTCGCCATAAGCTTCATCGACGATGAGGATGCCCGGGGCGGCGTCGGCCAGCGCGGCAATATCGTCCACGCTGGTCACCCCGCCAGTGGGGTTATTCGGCGTAGTCACAAAGATGATATCCGGCTGGCGCTGCGCCACGGCTGCCAGCGCCCGGTCCATATCGATGCGGAAATTCTCATCGCGCAGGCACTCCACAAACTGCGTATGGGTCCCATCCGCGAGGATAGGGTGCATGGAATAAGACGGGGTGAAACCGAGCACGCTGCGGCCTGGACCGCCGAATGCCTGCAACAGCTGCTGCAAAATCTCATTCGAGCCATTCGCCGCCCACACCTGCGCATAGCCCACGCGCACCCCGGTTTGTTCAGAAACGTAGTCCGCCAAGGCCTGGCGCAGCTCCACCGCATCGCGCTCCGGATAGCGATTGAGCGTGGTGGCAAGGCGCCGGGTCTCCGCCACCAAGTCATCCACCAGCGCCTGCGAGGGAGGATAAGGATTTTCGTTGGTATTGAGCTGGTAGGCCACGTGGAGCTGCGGCGCCCCATAGGCAGACTTGCCGCGCAGCTCCTCGCGCAGAGGAAGATCATTCAAGTGCGTCATTTAATTCTCCTCGAATCGGGCACGGATAGCCTCACCGTGAGCGGGCAGCCCCTCGGCCTCCGCAAAAGCGATTACATGCGGGGCAATCTCTTCCAGCGCAGCTCGGTCATATTCAATGAGGTTGACCGGCCGCATAAAGGTATGGGTAGAAAGGCCGGCAGAAAAGCGCGCCGTACCGGAGGTGGGCAATACGTGATTGGAGCCGGCCGCGTAATCTCCGAGCGGCACTGGAGCAAAGTCCCCTACAAAGATGGCACCGGCGTGCTTAATCCGCTCGGCCACCGCGCCGGGCTCTGCGGTGTGGATCTCCAGGTGCTCGGCGGCATAGGCATTGGCCACCGCCACCGCTGCATCCAGGGAATCGACCAACACAATTCCGGATTGCTCGCCGCCTAGAGCTTCGGCTGCCCGTTGCGCATTAGCGGTGGCGCCGTAGCGCGCCTCTACCTCCGCCTTCACACGCTGAGCCAGGCTTGGCGATGCCGTAATGAGCACGCTCGCGGCCATCGGATCATGCTCGGCCTGGGAGATAAGGTCATAGGCCACATACACCGGATTCGCGGTGTCATCAGCGATAATGGCGATTTCGGTCGGCCCAGCCTCGGCATCCGTGCCCACCACGCCGCGCACCAGCCGTTTGGCCGCGGTGACGAAGATATTTCCAGGGCCGGTAATCATGTCCACAGGGGCTAGTTCGGCCTCATCATCGCCGTAGGCCATCAGCGCGATGGCCTGGCCGCCTCCTACCGCCCAGACCTCATCCACGCCCAGCATCTGGCACACGGCCAACACCGTGGGGTGAGGCAGGCCACCGCACTCTTTTTGTGGCGGCGAGGCTACCACCAGGCTTTCCGCGCCGGCCGCCTGCGCTGGCACGGCGTTCATGATTACCGAGGACGGATAGACCGCCTTGCCTCCCGGCACGTATAGCCCAACGCGCTCGATGGGGCGAAAGACCTCGGTCACCGTGGCACCTGGCGCCAGCTCAGTGGTGTGCGCGGCCGGTTTCTGCTCGGCGTGAACCTTGCGGACCCTCTCGATGGAGGCCTCAATCGCTCGGCGCACCTGCGGGTCTAGGCCGGAAGCGGCCTTCTCCAACTCCACTTGGGGCACCCGCAGATGGGCTGGGCGCACGCCATCGAATTGTTCGCCATAATCCAAGGCCGCGGCAGCGCCCTCTTGACGTACTCGATGAACCAGCGGCGCCACCTTGTCCACCACGGCGGCGACGTCGGTGCCACCGCGCGGCAAAACTCGCCGCAGCTGGGCGGGGCGCAGCTCGTGGCCACGCAAATCGATGGTGCGAAGCATTCCGTATCCTCTTCTGCCTATCGGATTTCTGTTATTAAACCAATATCCTAATGGTCAAACGCCAGCGAGGGGGCCGGTTTGGGCTATAGACTCGATGTCAACACAGCTTTAAGGTGGTGGCAGCGATGAGCGAAATTGACCCCTCTCTTCTGCTTTCGCATGCCCGCACCATTGCCCGCGATAATGACGTGTCCTGCTGGGCGCTACCTACTGGCGAGCTTCTCGTTCCGCATGCGGCAGGCGGCTCCACCTTCATCTTTATAGACCAGCTGGAAGAACCGGTGCTCCACCTGCACACCAGCCCCGGCGGCGGCGTCGATCTCAGCGAGATCTCCGAGCTCGCACACCTAGCCAACGAGTGGAACCACGATTGTCTCTCTCCGGCCGTCGTGGTTGATTATGACCAGCCTGACTGCGTGAGCGTTTCCGGTCATAGCTATCTGCCGGCCGATACCTCCCCCAGCCGCGAACAGCTCGCGGCATTCCTCCTACCGGCGCTGCGCAATGCGGAGGTCCTCATGGATCTGCTCGCCCAATCCCACCCCGGCCTCGTGCGCGAAGCCTCACCGGAGCTTGCCCCGCTTGCCGACGCCCCCTTGGAACCCTTCACCCTCGATAGCCTGGCCGAGATCCTGCCGCTTATTGGCATCCAGCGCTTCCAAAGCGACGGCGCCACGGCGATCTACGCGTGGGTCAATGACGTTCTTTTCGCCTTCGCACTGGACAACGGGCCCAGCCTCATTATCAAAGGGCATTGGGACCCCAGCCTGGACGAGGCGGAATTTACCCGGCTCTTCCTCATTTGCAATGACTGGAATCGCGCCCACCACGGCGCCGTAGCATTTTGCCACCACACCGCCGAGGGCCTGCAAGTGCGGATGGATGCCGCCACCATTACCGCCGCGGGACTTACCCGGCCGCAACTATTTAGCGCCATCGGCCGCGGGCTCAAGCACATCCTGCACGGCATCGATGACATCGCACACGAAGTAACCGGTGCCTCCCCCGTCGAATGGCCCTAGACGCGCACATCACCAATCTTCATCGGCGCTCACAAAGGCCGTGGACCAATAGGCAAACATCGCCATAAAGGGGGCCACCGCCCACGAGATGGCTGGGGAAAAATTCGGGGCGAACTCTACGACTTCCCCTGGGTTTTCAGGCGGATGCGTGGCGGTGACCCCGCCAAAGACATAAAAGGACGCTGCCCCAGCCAGGGCACACACGCCGACCCACAGGAGCATCGACAAGCCCCGCCCTTGCCGGCGCAGGTACGCGCCCAATCCCAAGAACAAACCAAGCAGGCCGGTAATGAGGGCAAAGGTAATAAAGGCGATGAACTGGGCGCTTCCCATCGCATCGATGGCATAGCCACCATCGTCTACCTCATGGCCGGTAAGCGTCGGGCGGAAAAACCCCCACAACGCACCGGCCACGCCATAGACCAAGAGCGCGCACGCGAGTAACCCCGCACCGAAACCTAGGGTGCGGGGTAAACGATGATTAAACAGAGACAACTTAGTTACAGAAGGTCCAGTTGCCATTCTCGCGGCGGAAGCGGACCGTGGAGGTCTCGGTGCCCTCAGAGTTGGACACGCTAACGGTTGCAGAAGCATCGTCGCCATTGACCACAACGTCATTAACGGACTGCAGCTTGGTCGACTGCGGGATGGACTCCAACTGGCTAGCGAACTTCTCTACCTCGGCGTTGCCACCGCCCTGCTGGCGCATGGTGTTGGCGTACTCGGCGAAGGACTGGTTCGGCAGGCTATCGACGTACTGTTGGTACTGGCTGAACTCCTGGGCTTGCTCATCGCGGACTGCCTGGCAGGCGTGCTGCGGCATGTAGTTGAAGTATTCCTTCACATTATCGATCTCGTGCTGGCCGCGAACCAGCTGCTCGATGGCCTGCTTATCGGCATCATTAGCGTTCTGGCCGCCTTCAATCGGCTTGATGTCCTTCGCGCCAGCAAAAGGATCCTCACCATTGTTCAGCGGGTTAGCCAGCTGATCTGGCCCCTCGCCAGCGCCGTCCTCGCCCTCCTGGCCTTTTGCACCTGCAGCGGCGTCCTTCTTTTCGCCGTCCTTATTCTGATCCTTTTCTTTATCCTTGTCCTTGTCCTTGGACTTATCGGCGTCCTTGTCCTCGGACTTATCTGCAGACTTATCCTCAGAAGACTTGGATGCCGTGGTGGCGGAAGCCTTCTTGGAGTCGTCATTGTCATCCGAACCACACGCAGCCAAAGCCAGCGGGGTGACCAGCGCAACTGCGATGAGGGACTTCTTTGCAGGGGTCAAAAAGGACAAGGGAAAGCTCCTGAATCAATCTTGCGAATGTGAAGCCACCCCAAGAGCGGCCTCTTATTTGTCTTCGCAATACTAACAACCCGACGATGGAAATGACATTGAGACTCCGTTAAAAGAACCTGTGAACTACCGTCCCGCCCGGCCAAGTCCGTACAATTGCCAAGGTGCACATAAATCGCGAGAGTATTATCGGCGCCGCGCTTTCCCTGCTTGATGCCTACGGGCTTGGGGACGTCACCATGCGCCGCGTTGCTTCCTCCCTCGGCGTTGCCCCCGGCGCACTCTACTGGCACATTGCCAATAAGCAAGCGCTCATTGCAGCCCTAGCAGAGGAGATTATCTCCCCCGTTTCTGGGGAGTCTCTCGAAGACATCAGCCTCAACCTCCGTGATTTGCTGCTCGCCCGCCGCGACGGCGCCGAGGTAGTCATTGCCGGCCTCTCCCTCCCGCAGGCCCCTGCCTGGGACCGCCTCTTGACGGCCTTCACCGCTGCCGCCACGCGCAGCACCCTTGCTGCCGACAGCGCCCACCGCGCCGCCGCGCTCTCCGCCATTCACCTCGTGCTCGGCGCCACCTTAATGGAACAGTCCCAACGCCAGCTTGCAGAAACCACCGGTGAGTCTCCGGTCACAGATTATCGCGCAGACCTTATACGCGGCGTACGCATTATTAACGCTGGACTTACGCACGGCGCCGGCGCCTAGAAAGTGGTTATGCTCGTGGGCATGAACACTCCCGCCATGGACGCAGTCCCCACGCCCACCGAGCGCTACGGCCGCCAAATCTGGCCCGGCAAACCCACCCCACTGGGATCCACCTTTGATGGATCCGGCACCAACTTCGCCCTTTTTTCGGAAGTAGCGGACAAGGTCGAGCTCTGCCTCATTGATAAGGAAGGCAACGAAGACCGCATCGAAATGTCGGAGGTCACCGCCCATGTATGGCATATTTACCTCCCCAATGTCACCCCTGGCCAGCGCTACGGCTACCGCGTCTATGGCCCCTATGAACCAGAAAACGGCCTGCGCTGCGACCCTTCCAAGCTCCTTGTCGATCCTTATGCCCGCGCCTTCGACGGCGAATTCGACGGCGATGCCTCCCTCTACTCCTATGACATCCACGCCGAGGAACCCGGCACCGGCCGCAACGAAGAAGACTCGCTGGGCCACACCATGTTGTCTGTGGTGATTAACCCCTTCTTTGACTGGCGCAGTGACCACCGCCCCCATATTCCCGATAACGAAAAGGTCATCTACGAAACCCACGTTAAGGGCATGACCATGACCCACCCCGACGTGCCGGAAGAGCTCCGCGGTACCTACGCGGGCATGGCACACCCGGCCGTCATTAACTACTTCAAAGAGCTTGGCGTTACCACCGTTGAGCTCATGCCCGTCCACCAATTCCTGCAGGACGATCGCCTGCGCAACCTAGGCCTGCGCAACTACTGGGGCTATAACACCTTCGGCTTTTTCGCCCCACACCATGACTATGCCTTTGCTAAGAAGCCAGGCGAGGTGGTCTCCGAGTTCAAGACCATGGTCCGCGCCTTCCACGAGGCCGGCATCGAGGTCATCCTCGATGTGGTTTATAACCACACCGCCGAGGGCAACCACATGGGCCCGACCATTGCTTTCCGCGGCATCGATAATGGCGCCTACTATCGCCTCGTCGAAGGCGATGAGGCCCATTACATGGATTACACCGGAACCGGCAATTCCCTCAATGTCCGCCACCCGCACTCGCTGCAGCTGATTATGGACTCACTGCGCTACTGGGTTACGGAGATGCGCGTCGATGGCTTCCGCTTCGACCTGGCGGCGACCTTGGCGCGGGAGCTTGACGACGTCGACAAGCTCGCCACCTTCTTCGACCTAGTCCAGCAAGACCCCATTGTCAGCCAGGTCAAGCTCATCGCCGAACCCTGGGACATCGGCCACGATGGCTACCAAGTGGGCAACTTCCCGCCCATTTGGAGCGAATGGAATGGCAAGTACCGCGATACCGTGCGCGACTTCTGGCGCGGCGAGCCCGCCACCCTGGGTGAATTCGCCTCCCGCCTGACCGGCTCTTCGGATCTCTATGCCGATAATGACCGCCGCCCCACCGCCTCCATCAACTTCATCACCGCCCACGATGGCTTTACCCTGCGCGACCTTGTTTCCTATAACGACAAGCACAACGAGGCCAATGGCGAGGACAACCGCGACGGCGAATCCTTCAACCGCTCCTGGAACTGTGGCGAGGAAGGCCCCACCGATAACGACGATATCCGCAAGCTGCGCCGCCGCCAGACCCGCAACTTCCTGACCACTCTCCTGCTTTCCCAGGGCACTCCTATGCTCTCGCACGGCGATGAATTCGGCCGCACGCAGGAGGGAAATAATAACGTCTACTGCCAGGACAACGAGCTGTCATGGATGGACTGGTCCATGCTGGAGGAGGAAAAATCCGCCGCGATGCTGGGCTTTACCAAGCGCGTCCTGGCCATCCGCAACCACCACCCCGTCTTCCGCCGCAAGCGCTTCCTCGCCGGCGGCCCGCTCGGCGCGGATGTGAAGGAACGCGATATCGCCTGGCTGGTTCCTTCGGGCCGCCTGATGACCCAGGACGACTGGGACCACGACTTCGGCCGCGCCCTTATGGTCTACCTCAATGGCAATGCCATCACGGAAACCACCTCCCGCGGCGAGCGCATCACCGATGATTCCTTCATCATGATTTTTAACTCCCACGACGGCGAAATCGAGTTCACCCTGCCCACCAAGGATCTCGGCGCTACGTGGCGGCTGATGGTCGATACCGCCGATTCCGGCGGTTACCCCGCGGAGGAAACCCTTATTGAGGCAGAGGGTACGATCACGGTGCAGCCGCGTTCTACGCTGATCTTGCGTCAGGTTGAACCGCCCGTTTTCGATTCCTAGAGAAAGGCCCCTCGTGTCATTTCCCGCGCACGGCGTACTCATCGATGTCACAGCGGATAAACTCGTGCTCCACCGCACCCTGCTGGCTACCAGCCTCGGTGCCCCCGCCACTGAAGATATCCCGCTTGAGTCCATCGACACCGTGCACGTGAGTGAACCGACCCCCACCGGCTTCGGCGCCCTAGACTTGGGCGCCGCCGGCACTATCGCCTTCGCCCCGCACCAAGACCCGCAGGCCGTCGCCCGCGCCATTTCCGCCGCACAGCGCGGCGAAGCACCCTCTTCCGCCGCCACCATCCCCGGCCTTGATTTCACTGCCGTGGACGTGGAAACGGCCAACGACAACTGGGGTTCTATCTGCCAAATAGGCGCGGTGCGCTTCCGCGATGGCCAGGAGACCGCCTCCCGGTCCTGGCTGTGCACCCCTCCACCAGGCCTCGAGCACTTCGCGGATATCAACGTCTCCATCCACGGCATTACCGCGGACGATGTGGAAGGGGCGCCGGCTTTTGCCGACGTCGCCAAGGAGCTCTTCGATTTCCTCGGCGGCGACGTGCTTGTCGCGCACAACGCCCAGTTTGATTCCACCGCACTGCGCTCCGGCCTGCTTACTGCTGGCGCCGAGGTGCCCACCGTGCCGCTGGCCTGCTCCCTCGCGCTGTCCCGCGATGCCTCCAAGGCCAAGGTCATTTCGGTACGCAACCATAAACTGCCCACCGTCGCCGCCCACCTGTCTGCGCCGGACTTCAGCCACCACGACGCCACCGAGGATGCCCGTGCGGCCGGCGAAATCATCGCCCGCTTGGCCGAGCGCTTCGGGCACACCGGCAGCATCCGCGACCTATTCACCGCACGCGAATTCACCTTGGGCCGCCTCGATTCCGAGGCCATCCTGCCTGTCCTACGTGCCCACACCGCCCCCACCTCCGGCGCGGATCTCGGCGCTGGGACCGACTTCCGCGACCAGACCCGTGCGGCCGGCTCCGCACAGAAGAAGTCCCGCGGGCCCGCCCCGTGGCAGTCCGTCGCCACCCCGGACACAATCCCAGAGCCCAACCCCGACGCCGACCCGGAAGGCGCACTCTACGGCCAGCACGTCACCCTCACCGGCGATTTCGAGCCCTTTGATAAGGGCGTGCTGTGGCAGGGCATCGCCGAGCGTGGCGGCCAAGTGGCAAAGAACGTCACCAAAAAGTCCACCCTGCTCATCGTGGGCGAATGGGCCAAGAAAACCTCCAAGGAAAAGCGCGTTGAGGAGCTGCAGGCCAAGGGCCAAGAAATCGACATCTGGCCGGCCGATAAGCTCTTTGCTGAGCTGCAACTCGACGCCGAGCCGCCCTTCTAGGCCCACCCGGGGAACCAAACGGGGATTTCTCCAGTCCAATAAAGGCGACCGCACCCTACCGCCACACTGGAGAACCCGCCGTGACCGTCGCCCTGCGCCCGCCTCGCCCCACCACCGCAAACCTGCTGCCTGCTCTCTTTGCTCGTTCCTGGCTGAAAGAACAGCGGCTTTCTGACGACGGCTTCTGCGACTCCCTCGCCACCATCCAGCTCTCCCCCAGCCTGTCCATGGCTCTGGTCTTTCCTGGCAAGCAGACCTTTCGCCGGCTCAGCCACCGCGGCCTCGCGGACATGGATATCTCCGCGCGCCGAGCATGGAACCACGCTTCCCATAACCTGCAGCGCGCCGCACTCGATTCGCAAGGGCTGCGCTTTTGGACCCGCCCCGCCGCCTGCGAGCTTCCTTCCGCCGCCCGTTTCGGTGGCTTGCAGGTCCGCTCCCACGGCGCACCGATTTCCTCCTGGATTGCCCACCCAGAGACCTTTACCGTGCTGGACAAGCACATGCGCCGCCTCTTGCGATCGCACTCCCTGACCTACCTGGTGCCGGACTCCGCCACGCTCTTTGCCTTTGCCCACCTGCCGGACACCTATGCCCGCCAGCTGGCCGCCGATGCCGTCGCGCGCGTGCCCCGCCATCGCACCGTGCTCCACCCACGCCCGCTAGTATGGTCTAACGGATTCCCGCGGGAGTTATGAAAGGAGCACCATGCCGGAAAGTAGGATGTCGCGGCTGAGCAATCAGTACCACGACTGGGCGCGCAGCCACCCCACCGCCGCGGTGGACTTCCGCACCGCCATCGAGGACCTCCTCAATGACGCCGGCATCATCTTCGACCGCGTCTCTACCCGCGTCAAAACCTGGCCCTCACTGAAGGCGAAGGCCAAAAAGCGCCGCGAGAACGGCGATTTTGTCTATCCCCAGCCCTGGCAAGAGATCCACGATGTGATGGGCGTGCGTGTGACGTTGTATCACTCCACCGCTATTCCAGAAGCGCTAGGCGTTTTTGGTGAATCCTTTAAGGTTGAACGCTCCGTTGACAAGGCGGCCGAAACTCGCATTTCCGGCGGCTTTGGCTACGGCTCCCACCACCTGGTGCTTACCGTGACCGAAGATAGCGCGGCTGCGATGGAAGAGCTCGCCGCCTACGTGGGATGGACCTTTGAGGTGCAAATTCGCACCGTCCTGCAGCACGCGTGGGCGGAGTTTGAGCACGATATCCGCTATAAACAGGGACCGAACCCGCCCTCGCCGGAAGTTGACCGCCTGTTTACCCTGGCCGCGGGGCTTATCGAGCTTGCGGACCAGCAATTCGATGAGATCGCCGCCCTCAAGGCCCCCGATACAGAAACCGACAAGGACGTCGAGCTTACCGCCGAAACCTTGCCGGGCGTGCTCGCCATCATTTTGGGTAACCGCTTCCCGCTCTCACGCTCGGAGCACTACCGCTTCTTGGCGGAGCTCTTGGAGCAAAACGGCGTTCGCCACTTGGGCCAGCTTGAGCAGCTGCTGGATGACACCGCCATTGCTCACGTCCACGACGCCATGCGCTACCGTTTCCGCCCCGGCCAGGTGCGGCTTATCGACGACCTCCTGCTCAACAAATTTGGCAAGCAACACATCGAGGCCACCGCCGAATCCGGCGACCGCCCGGGCCGCAAGCGGCGGCTCACTGCGCGCCTGAAAGCGCTACGCGCCGCCCACTAGCCTCGCGGTAATTTTCGACAACTTACCGGAAACCGCCGCGGAATTTCTCCATATCGCGGCGCTCTTTCTTCGTCGGCCGACCGGCGCCGCGTTGGCGCACGGGAACCGACGGCATAAACTCCTTGGGCGGCGTCGGTGGTGCGTGGTCCGTGTAGCAGGTGCGCGCGACGGGCGCGCCGACGCGCTTGGCGACGGTCGCTAAAACCTCGAGGTCATGCTCGTGGTGGTTGCGCCATACGCGCACGCGGTCGCCCGGCACCACCTGTTGGGAAGGCTTGATGGCCTCGCCATTGATCTTTACGTGCCCGGCGCGCACGGCGGTGGCGGCCGCAGACCGGGTTTTAAACATGCGAACGGCCCACACCCAGGCATCGATCCTGACGGGGCGGCCGCTAGGTTGCGGTGCCGGCATCTAGTACTGGTTGTGGTTCTCGTTGACGATTTTCTGGATCTTCAGCCAGTTATAGCCGCCACCTGCAACGGCAACGATGGCACCAAGCAGCATCCAAGCCCAGAAGTTAGCCGAAAGCACGCCGAGCACTACGCCCACACCGATGCCGCCGGCCACGCATACGACGGCGTTGCGGGAGTGCTTGCGCACCTGCTGCTTGCGCTGCGCAATGGGGTTATTCGGTCGTTGCTGCATACTCATGGTCAGGATCCTACCTCAACCCACGCGCTGCCGGCCTCTGCCGCCTCGAGCTGGCCCTGCGAGATCGCTGCCAGCGTTGCTTCCAGCTCGTCCAGCCCGCCTGGGTGCACGGCCACGGTAAAGGTGACCGCGGCCGCATAGGCGGTATCGGTTATCTCATAACCGCGCCCACGCAGGTCCGCCTCTACTCGCCCGGCCGTCGCGTGTGGGCACTCCACCGCATAAAGCTCCCGGCGCGCCCTGGTTACCGCGCGCACCTTCTCCATGGCCTCGCTCACCGCACCACCATAGGCATGCACCAACCCGCCGGCCCCCAACTTGATGCCGCCGAAGTAGCGCACGACTACCGCGCACACATCGAGTATGCCGGAGCCCTTCACCACGTCCAGCATCGGCTTTCCGGCCGTGCCGGAGGGCTCACCATCATCGGAGGATCGCTCCACCGGGTTTGCGCCATCGACGTGGTAGACGTAGGCAGAGCAATGGTGACGGGCGTCGGGAAAGCGGCTGCGGGCGGCGTCGATAAACGCGCGGGCTTCTTCCTCATTAGTGACGCGACCAATCAAGGTAATAAACCGGGACCGCTTAATTTCAATTTCGTGTTCAACCTGGCCTACTGGGCGACGATAAGAATCCTGCATTAGGCCACGAGGAATTCATACTCGGGGGTGCCGGGCTTGAGGTACTGCACCGAAATCTTGGATTCTCCCATGCGCTCTAGCAGGCCCTCGAGATCTTCGGCACGGCTAAGCTGCAGGCCCACCAGCGCAGCGCCCGTCTCGCGGTTATTGCGCTTGAGGTACTCAAAGAGCGTGATGTCATCGGTAGGCCCCAAAATCTCGTGCAAGAAATGGCGCAACTGGCCCGGCTCCTGCGGGAAATTCACCAAGAAATAATGCTTCAGGCCGCGGTGGACCAGGGAGCGTTCCATGATTTCGGCGTAGCGCAGCACATCGTTATTGCCGCCGGAAATTACGCACACCACCGTTGAGCCTGGTTTCAGGTCCAATTGGTGCAAGCCCGCCACCGACAGTGCGCCGGCTGGCTCCGCAATGATGCCCTCATTTTGATACAGGTTGAGCAGGTCCGTGCACACCGCGCCCTCGGACACGGTGTCGAAGATCAGGCGCTCGCGATTGGCTTCCAAAATCTCATAGGGCAGCGCGCCAAGGCGCTTGACGGCCGCGCCATCCACGAAGGGGTCGACCTCCTCGAGCGTGACTGGGCCGCCGTGGTCAAACGCCGCTCTTAGCGACGCCGCCCCTTCCGGCTCCATACCCACCACCCGGGTCTGCGGCGCCATATCCGCCACGTAGGAGGTGATGCCAGAAATCAGGCCGCCGCCTCCCACAGGAACGACGATGGTATCGAGCGACTTGCCCTTGGCTGAAAGCTGTGCCAGAACTTCCGCCGCAACCGTGCCTTGTCCGGTGATGGTATCGCGGGCGTCGAAGGGCTCGATGAAGGTGGCGTCGCGCTCGGCGGCGTCGGCATGCGCGGCGGCAGCTGCCTCATCGAAGTTGGCGCCGACCACCACCAGTTCCACCTGGTCACCGCCGTGGACCAGGATGCGGTCGCGCTTTTGCATCGGCGTGGGTTCCGGCACGAAAATCTTGCCGGCAATGCCCATCGTGCGGCAGGCATAGGCCACACCCTGCGCATGATTGCCGGCCGAGGCCGTAACAATTCCCCGGCCGCGCTCTTCCTGGGGAACATTCGACATACCGTTTAACGCGCCGCGAATCTTATAGGAGCGCACGTCCTGCAGATCCTCGCGCTTGAGATAGACCTCGCAGCCCGTCTCGTCCGACAGCCGGGCGCAGTACTGCAGCGGAGTCGGGGCGATTTCCGAGCTAATCCGCGCCTGCGCCTGCTGGATATCGGATGCATGGATGGTCGAATCAGTCATGTCTTGACAGTCTACCCATTCACTGGAAATTCACTGTCCTTTAGTTGCACCGTTACCTCCATCAGCAATAGTGGACATAACCACAAGAAAGGAATACTTATGCTCAAGCGCATCTCTCTCTGCGTTACCTCCTCGCTCGTCCTCGCCTGTGCCCCGGCCGCACACGCCCACATCGTGGATAACGTGCTGGAACACTCCGCCCCCAACGCCGCACTACAGCTGACTCCCATCGGTTCCCATGAATCCGGCGTCCTGGGCAAATCCGCCGCCGAAATCGTCGCCTACTACGCTGCGTCCCAGCGCATCCTCACCGTCAATGCGCGCTCCGGCGAGGTCGATATCCTCGACGCCTCCGATCCCACCCAGCCGCGCAAGATCGGCGCCATCTCCGCCGGCGGGGACAAGGAGATCAACTCCGTGGCCGTGCGCCCCGATGGCCTGGCCGTCGCCGCGGTACAGCAGGCGGACAAAACCGACAACGGCGAGGCGCTGTTCTTCAATGCCGAAACCGGCGAGGAGCTTGGGCGCGTAGACGTTGGCGCCCTGCCCGATAACGTGCACCTCACTGCCGACGGCCGCCACGCACTGGTTGCCAACGAAGGCGAGCCTTCCGACGCACTCAACGCCGAGGGCACCGCCTACCTCAAGGACCCAGAGGGCTCCATTTCCGTCATCAGCCTGCCCGAGCACGTCGCGGCGCCCGCGCTTAGCGACGTCCACACGGCCGACTTCACCGCCTTTGACACCGCCGACCTTGACCCTTCAATCCGCGTTTTCGGCCCCTCCGCACACCATAACCTGCCCTCGCGCGACTTCGAGCCGGAATATATTTCTTCCGCGGGCGGCAAGGCCTATGCCACGCTGCAGGAAAACAACGCCATCGCGGTCATCGATATCGAGTCCGCCACCGTGGAAAAGGTAATCCCCGCTCATATCGCGGACCACTCCCAAGTGCCGGTGGATCCGTCCAATAAGGATGACGTGGCGGAGCTGCGCACCATCCCGGTCAAGGGCCTGTCCATGCCGGACTCCATCGGCGCTTTCGAGGCAGAAGGTCAGACCTATTTCGCCACCGCCAACGAGGGCGATGCCCGCGAGTGGGGAGGCTATACCGACGAAGTAGAGCTCAAGGACCTGGTAAAGGACGGCAAGGTCTGCGACGGCCTCGAGCTCCCCGAGGGCATTGAGGATAAGAAGTTTGCCGGCAACCTCAAGCTCACCAACGCTTCTGGCTGGAACGAAGAAAAGGAGTGTTTCGACGGCCTGTATTCCTATGGTTCGCGCTCCTTTAGTATCTACGACGCCGAGGGAAACGTCGTCTTCGATTCCGGTGCGGACTTCGAGAACATCACCAAGGATATGCCCGGCCTGAACTTCAACGCCGATAACGAGGATCCGGATTTCGATGACCGCTCCGATAACAAGGGACCAGAGCCGGAAGCCTTGACCATCGGCAAGGTTGGCGATCGCACCTACGCCTTCATCGGCGCAGAGCGCGTGGGCGGCATCTTTGTCTACGACGTAACCACCCCCGCCGAGGCACAGTTTGTCACCTACGTCAATAATCGCGATTTCTCCGTTGGCTACGACGAGGACGATGTTGCTGCCACCACCCAGGCCGGCGACCTCGGACCAGAGGGTCTAGCCTTCGTTCCCGCTGCAGAGTCCCCTACCGATGACGCGCTCCTCATCTCCGGCAACGAGGTATCCGGCACCACCACCGTGTTCTCCGTCAAGGACCTGCTTGCCGACGCCCCCGACGACGCCGACTCCCCTGCCGCATCCGGCAGCTCCAACGGTTCCAGCAACGGCAGCAGCGGCAGCAGCGTCGCTGCCGGCGTGGGCATCGTGGCCGGTTTGGTAGGTCTTGGCGCCCTGATCGGCGGGGCTCTGGGCTTCCTGCCGAAGACCGTCGACGAGTTCTATGCGCTGTTACCGGCGCAGGTGCGCAAGCTTTTGCCATAGATCTTCCGGGATTTAGCTGCTAAGTTATTTGAGGCTAATACCTCTCACTCTAAAGGAGAACCATGCGCAACCGTCTCAGCATTTCGCTCGTCGCCGCCACCGCCGTGGCAGCGGGCCTCGTTGCACCAGCTACCGCTTCTGCCGCAGAAGATAAGGCGAAGGAGATTTCGGCTGAATGCCAGGCCGAGGTCGATAAGGCGAAGGAAGAGCACATCAAGAAGATCGAGAGCGGCGAGCTCGGATCTTCCGCCCGCACCCCGCAGGAGCTCATGCAGGGCCTGGCCAACGGCTACGGCTCCTCCGGAATGCCAAAGGAGCCGGACTGCGTAGCCCAGGAAGCAGAGGAGCACCAGATCGAGGCACTCAAGAAGCTTCCTATCTGGGGTTCTTCCTCCCCAGAGAAGTTCCTCGAGGTCATGAGCTGGGTTACCGTGGCTGCCAGCCTCGTTGCCGCGCTGCTGCAGGCCTTCACCATGGTTGCCAAGGTGAACCCGGCTGTGCTGGAGCCGATGAAGAATGCCCTCAAGCAGCTGGGCGTGCGCTTCTAAGCACTGAATAATCTAGCCGCTCCGGAGCTCCGGAGCGGCTTTGTGCGTTTTAGAAGAGTTCGCGGGTAGCAATCTCCGCGCCCTCGACCAAGGACTGCAACTTCGCCCAAGCAATCTGGGGGTGCAGGCGGCCGCCCAGGCCGCAGTCGGTCGACGCGATGACGTTTTCTGGGCCAACCACCTCAGCGAATTGGATAATACGATCGGCCACAAGGCGCGGATGCTCTACCGCATTGGTGGAGTGAGAGACCACACCCGGGTAAATCACGGTACCCTCCGGCAGCGCGTGATCCTGCCACACGCGCCACTCATGCGCGTGGCGCGGCGAAGCGGCCTCGAAGGAGAATCCGCCGACCTCGGCACGCAGGATTTCCTCGACAATATCCGCAAAGGGCACGTCGGTAACGTGCGGGCCGTGCCAGGAGCCCCAGCAGATATGCAGGCGCGTTTGTTCCTTGGGCAGGCCAGAGATGGAATCATTGAGGACGTCGATACGCTCGCGAATAAAACCGCGGAAGTCCTCGACCGACGGCTCCGGATTGATTTGGTCCCAAGCCTCGGCCAGGTCGGGCGCGTCGAATTGCACAATAAGCCCAGCATCGGTGATGGCCTGGTATTCGGTGCGCATGGCACGGCCGACGTCGGCAAGCAGCTCATGCTCATCGTCGTAGTAGCGGTTGGTCAGGCGCGCTGCCGAGCCGGGCGAAAGGGCGGCGATGAAGCCGGGGGTGCCGGTTGGGAGGGCGTCGGCAAGCAGGCGAACATCGGCGGCAACCTCGTCCTGGCCGATGTAGGTTACAGGGCCGGTGAACTCTGGGTTCGCCACCTTGGCGCGGCCGGTGAAGATGCCAGAATCCGGATCATTATAGGCCTCCGAGAACAACGCGCGGTCGCGGCGATCAATAAACGACGTCAGCCGCGGCTCACCCGGCTTAGATCGCACCACCTCGGCCGATTCCCAGCGGTCGGTATCCGTCATCGTCAGCCCGCCCAAGCGGCTAAACGAATAGTTCCACCACGCGCCATAATCCACCGCGCCAGAGGTGATATGGCCGTACTCGCCCTCGTTAATGATATCGAGGCCGAGATCGAGCTGCCGCTTGACGACGTCCGCCACCGCAGCCTCCAAAATCCCCTGAAACTCCGCGGCCGGCAGCTCCCCGCGCTGCAGGTTGGCTTCCAGGAGCTCCGGGGTGCGCGGCAGCGAGCCGACGTGGGTGGTACGAATCTTGTTAACCATCAGGTTTCCTCCATCGATATAGACTGTGCTGTCTAGATTAGTGGAGGGCGCCTGCCGCCGCCGAGTTTAAATTCAGCCTAAAATGCCCGCGCCCATGGTGGCCTTAAGGTCGCCCATGAGGTTGCCGGATCGCTCCACGCGCAGGTGGTCGCCGAGGATCATGGTGGTGGACTCGGAGCCGTCGACAAGCTCGAGGTACACGTCTGACTCGCCCTGGTTTTTGAGCAGGACCTGCTTGAGCCGGGCAATGTTTTCCATGGTGCACTGATCCGTGCGCAAAGTCAGGCGCAGCGGCAGGCCGGCGCCACCGCCAGGACCGAGGTCTGGGACGCGGATATCAGAGCAGAACAGGGAGCGACGCTCATCGCGCACCTTGACGTTCACGCGCGCGAGGATGATATTGTCCTCCACAATCTGCGGGGCGACGAGCGAGTACACCTTGTTGAAGACCAGGATTTCCACCTGCGCGCCGTTGTGGTCTTCCACCGTGACAATGGCCCACGGCGAACCATCACGCTTAGAGAAGCGGCGGTCCACGCCCGAAATGATGC
The DNA here is from genome assembly GCF_030229735.1 of Corynebacterium sp. MSK074. NCBI lineage: Bacteria > Bacillati > Actinomycetota > Actinomycetes > Mycobacteriales > Corynebacteriaceae > Corynebacterium > Corynebacterium sp. MSK074. Next base: position 85,231 of record NZ_JASPIX010000001.1, on the reverse strand, counting down.
CGCCGATAATGAGCTCTTGGCCGTTATGGACCTCGTCGTTGAGGATCTTGGTAAGTGGGGTATCCGTCTGCGCGGCCAGCGCCTCCTCGAAGCCATCGAGCGGGTGGCCGGAAACGTAAAGGCCAAGCATCTCGCGCTCGAGGGCAAGTTCGTGTTTACGATCCCAGTTGTCTTCTGGAATATCCAAGGCAAAGGCGTTGGAGGCCGCATCGTCCTCTCCCCCGCCAATTCCAGCGAAGAGATCGAACTGTCCCTTATCCGCGGCCTTCTTGGTGGTTTGCACCGCGTCAACAGCGTCCTCATGGATGAGCATGAGGCCCTTTCGCGGGTGGTTCAAGTCATCGAAAGCGCCGGCCTTAATGAGCGCTTCTGTCACGCGCTTGGTGCAGGCGGCGAGCTCGATCTTGTCCAGGTAGTCACTAAACGAGGTAAACGCGCCCTTGTCGTGGCGGGATTTGATGATGGATTCCACCACTTCCGAGCCAACGTTGCGGATAGCGCCCATGCCGAAGCGGATATCCTCTCCCACCGCCTGGAAGTCCTCTTCGGACTCATTGACGGACGGCGGCAGCACCTTGATGCCCAGGTGGCGGCAGTCCGACAGGTAAATGGCGGACTTATCCTTTTTATCGCCCACCGAGGTCAACAGCGCAGCCATGTACTCCGGTGCATAGTAGGCCTTGAGGTAGGCCGTCCAGAAGGACACCAAGCCGTAGCCCGCGGCGTGGGACTTGTTAAACGCGTAGGACGCGAAGGGCTCGATGGTGCCCCACAGCGCATCCATGGCGGACTTGGAGTAGCCATTTTCTTGCATACCGCCCCAGAACTTGTCGTACTGCTGCGCCAGCACCTCCGGCTTCTTCTTACCCATCGCCTTACGGAAGCCATCTGCCTCGCCGGCCGTGTAGTTGGCGACCTTCTGCGAGATACGCATGATCTGCTCCTGGTAGACGATGAGGCCGTAGGTCTCATCCAGGATTTCCTTGAGCGGCTCTTCCAACTCCGGGTGAATTGGAGTGATTTCCTTACGGCCATTCTTGCGGTCCGCGTAGTCCCAGTGGGCGTTCACGCCCATCGGGCCCGGGCGGTAGAGCGCAAGGGAAGCCACAATATCCTTAAAGCCGGTCGGCTTCATGCGCTTGAGAAGCTCCTGCATGCCGCCGGAGTCGAGCTGAAAGACGCCCAGCGTATCGCCGCGTGAGAGCAGGTCATAGACCTTGGAGACCTTGGGGTCGTCAGCATGCAGCTGCTCTAGGTGGATTTCTTCGCCGCGGTTGCGCTTGATGTTTTCAATCGCATCGCCGATAACGGTGAGGTTGCGCAGGCCCAAAAAGTCCATCTTCAGCAGGCCGATGGCCTCGCAGGCCGGGTAATCCCAGCCGGTGATATAGGCACCGTCGGCCGGGCGCTTCCACATAGGGATGTGGTCCATGAGGCGAACCGAGGCCATAATCACCGCACAGGCGTGCACGCCCGCCTGCCTGACGACGCCCTCCAACCCCCGCGCCGTGTCATAAATCTTTTTCACATCTGGGTCGGATTCCACCATCTGGCGGACCTCGGCGGCCTCGGAGTAGCGCTCGTGGTCCGGGTCCGTGATGCCCTTGAGCGGAATGTCCTTGGCCATGATGGCAGGCGGCAGCGCGCCGTTGATGCGGTCGGCCATCTGGAAGCCGGGCTGGCCAAAGTGCACCTTGGCCGAGTCCTTAATGGCCTGCTTGGTCTTCACCGTGCCGAAGGTAATCACCTGCGCCACCTTGTCCTCACCCCAGCGCTCGGCCGCATAGGTGATCATTTCGCCGCGACGGCGGTCATCGAAGTCGATATCGATATCGGGTGCGGACGGGCGTTCTGGATTCAAGAATCGCTCGAAGAGGAGATCGTGTTCCAGCGGGTCGATATTGGTAATGGTCAGCGCGTAGGCGACGAGCGCGCCGGCCGCCGAGCCACGGCCCGGCCCCACACGAATGCCCACGGAGCGCGCGTGCTTAATGAGCTCGGCCACGATGAGGAAGTAGGACGGGTAGCCTTTCATCTCGATAACAGAGATCTCATACTTGGCGCGCTCGATATACTCCTCCGGAACATCACGGCCGGGGAAGCGCGCTTGCAGGCCCTCCATCACCTCATGGGTGAGCCAGGAGGTTGGGGTGTGGCCCTCGGGTACGTCGGCAATAGGCATGCGATCGTGGGTGTGTTCTTCCCAGATTTCGCCGTAGTCTTGCACGCGCTCGGCAATCCACAGGGTGTTATCGCAGCCGTCTGGAATCATATCGTCCCAGGTCTCGCGCATCTGCGCGGCCGACTTAATGTAGTAGCCGGTGCCGCCGAACTTGAAGCGGTCCGGGTCCATGAAAGTCTTGCCGGTCTGCACGCACAGCATCGCTTCGTGCGCCGGCGCCTGGGACTCCAACACGTAGTGACAGTCATTGGTCACCAACGGCGGCAAGTCCAGCTTGCGGCCGATCTCTAGCAGGCCATCGCGCGTGCGCTTTTCGATGTCCAGCCCATGGTCCATCAACTCCAAAAAGAAGTTGTCCTTGCCGTAAATGTCCTGCCACATGGCCGCAGCCTCCAGCGCCTCGTTGAACTGGCCGAGACGCAGGCGGGTCTGGACATCGCCAGAAGGGCAACCGGTGGTGGCGATGATGCCGTCGGCATGCTCGGCGATGAGCTCGGCGTCCATGCGCGGCCACTTGCCCAACTGACCCTCATAGGAAGCAAGCGAGGACAAGGTAAAGAGATTGCGCAGGCCGGTGGCATTCTCCGCAATCATAGTTTGGTGGAGGTAGGCACCGGACGCGGAGACGTCGTCGCGCTTTTGGTCCGGCGTGCCCCACAGCACGCGCTTTTTGTTGAAGCGGGATTCGGGCGCCATATACGCTTCGATGCCGATGATGGGTTTGATACCGGCGCCGGTCATGCGGCGGTAGAAGGCATCAGAGCCATACATATTGCCGTGGTCGGTCATGCCGACGGCCGGCATTTCTTGGCGGACCACCTCGTCTGCCAGCATATCGACCTTGGCCATGCCGTCCAGCATGGAAAACTCGGTGTGGTTGTGCAGGTGGACGAAGGAGGAGTTTTTGGCCATGCGGCTCATCATAGCGGGGCGGTCAAAATGGGCTATTATTTTGTGATGCTCTACACGCTCGCCGCCTACATCATGTGGGGATTTTTCCCCGCGTTCTTCCCTCTGTTGCTGCCGGCATCGCCGCTGGAAATCTTGGCGCACCGCGTGTTGTGGACCGCGGTGTTAGTCACCGGATTTTTGTTCCTCGGCGGCCGGTGGCGCGAAATGGCGCGCATGGACAAGCGCACGTGGGGTTGGCTTGCGGCCGCGGGTGTATTCATCACGGTCAATTGGGGCACCTACGTGGTGGCGATTAATAGCAACCACGTGGCCGATGCAGCGCTGGGGTATTTCATCAATCCCTTAGTGTCGGTCGCCCTCGGCATGGTGTTTTTGAAGGAACGACTGCGGCCGTGGCAGGCCGGCGCGGTGGGCGTTGCGGCCATCGCGGTGCTGTATTTGACGTTCTTTACCGGCCAGGCGCCATACATTTCGCTGTTGTTAGCCTTCAGCTTCGGCTTTTATGGGCTGCTCAAAAAGCAGGTTCGGGTGTCCTCGGCCGTCTCTGTCGCAGCGGAGGCGCTCGTGATGTCACCGCTGGCGGTGGGCTACATCCTGTGGCTGGAAAGTAGCGGCCAGGGCACCTTCGCCAGCGAGGGCATCGGCCATGCGCTGCTCTTGGTCAGCGCCGGCTTGATTACCGCGCTGCCGCTTCTCTGCTTTGCGGAGGGCGCACGGACGCTGCGCTTATCGACGATCGGCATGCTCCAATACCTCACCCCCATCATGCAGATGCTGTGGGCGCTCTTTGTCACCCACGAGCACTTTTCAACGCACCGCTGGATCGGCTTCGGCATTATCGGCGTGGCGGTGGCTATTTACGTCGCCGACTTGGTGCGCATGGCTAGGAGCGCCTAAGTTCCTCGCGAGCGGCACGGGCGCGGCGACGCGCCGCCTGTTCCTCTTCTGCCCGCAGCGCCCAGCGCGGCATCACCACGACGAGGAAAATGCCATAGGCACATACGATCCCGGAAAACACCAGCGTCATCGAGGTGCCGCCGGTGACAAGGCCGATTAAAAGCGCGATGCCGGAAACCACCACCGCGACCCACGCGGCGATATAGGCAAACTTGTAGTTGGGCATCCACTGCGAAAAGGACTGCTGTGAGGACATAGGTCTAGCCTACGCGGTGGTCGTATTGGTGGGCCCGGTATCGACAAGATCCGGTGGGGGCGGATCCCAGGGGTTGACCCAGCGCACGCCGCGGGCGGTGCGCTCGAAGCGGCCGTTGCGCGGCGGACCGGTGCGATGGTCATCATTGCGGCCATTGTGGTAAGCACAGGCAGTGGTGAGGTTCTTCGCATTGGTCCATCCCCCGCCGGCCCAACTGAAAATGTGGTGGATCTGGCACTCATCGGCAGGCTTATGGCAGCCCCTGACCGGGCATGTGGGATTTTCCGCCGCAGCCATCATGAACTGCTTCCAGGTGGCCCCACGGCGCATGCGGTACAGGTTCACTGGGCCCTCTACGGGGTGGAGCAGGGTGACAAATCCCTCCTCGGCAAGCGCGCGCTGGGCCAATTCGGAGCCCGTAATCTGCGCGCCATTGGTCATGGTCAGCACTACATCGTCGCTGCCATGGGCCACGCCAACCAACTTATCCAGCGGCACCACAACGTTGGTGCGCACGGTGGAGGTGGCGGCACTGGTACCGGTGCGGAAGAAGGAGGCGACGTCGGCAAGCGAGCCGGCATGCTGGTGGAGTTCTGCAATCAGCGCGGAAGGGCCAGTGATAGACAGAGTCCACGGCTTTCCGGCGGCGCGGCGCCGCAGCCGCACCCCCGGCTTGGGTTCGCGCGGCGCGCGCATCTCGCGCAGCTTCTTGCGAGCACGCCTTTCCATCTCCCGCGTATCACACGCGATATGGGTGAGCTCGGCGCGCAGGGCCCAGGCGCGGGCTTGGGTGGGCGCGCGCCGCGCATGCTTTTCGATGACCTCCAGCGTCGGCAGCGAATGCCGGTTGCGGCGGGCCCCGTCCACCGCGCGGCGTTGGCGGCGGCGAAAGCTGGTGGTCCCCAAGTAGACCTGCGCGAGCTGCGCAATAGTGTCAGCCGTGGCATCGGGCATGCCGGCGGCAGTAAGGTCCGCGGCGGAGGCATCGGCGGCCTCGGCGAGGATGTCCATCGCCGAGTTGAGCGCCGCGATATAAGCCCGAATGTGTTCCATGCCTTAGATGCTAAAAGCACTGGGCGGCCACCGCGCGCCATAGGGACCAGGAGGGCGATATTAGCTGGGAGGGCGGATGGCGAAGCTGCCCCAGGCGGCGTCGGCAGGCGCGGGTTCGACGGCGGCGACGGAGGGGGTGGAGGCGACGTCGGCAAGCTGGGCACCCGACCCCCACACCACAGCGGCGCTCACCGCGGTGGGGCGCTGCCCATAGGAGGCATCGATGCGGTCGAAAGCGCGTTGGATGACGGCGGCGCGGTCCTCGCCGGCGGTGGGTTCGGGGACGTCGATGGGGGCGGTGGAGCCGATAAGGATGGCGTCCATGCGCGGGGCTGCGGCAACGGCGGCCGCGGCGGCTACGGGCGGCAGGTCCTCGTCAAAGGTGACTAGAGCGTAGGCAGGCGCGTCTGGAATGTCGCTGCCGGACACGCGCGCAATATACTCCGCGCGCGATTCGCCATCCGGGCCGAGCTGGTCTCCTTGTACCTGCGAAGAAGCCTGGGTCCCTAGGGCGCCAAAAAGCGCGAGCGCGGCCAGGAAAACCACCGCAAGCACCGCCAAGGCCGCTAGCCGACGCCGCCGGTAGACCTTCCTCATCCCCGCAGAACCTCCAAAGCGTGCTCGAGATCGGCCGGGTACGGCGCCGCAATCTCGAACCACTTGCCGGTGCCGGGGTGAGTAAAGCCGAGTTTTACCGCGTGCAGCCACTGGCGCTTAAGCCCAAGGCGCTTAGCCAGGTTGGGATCCGAGCCGTACATCGGATCGCCCACGCACGGGTGGCCGGTGGCGGACATGTGCACGCGGATCTGGTGGGTGCGGCCGGTCTCTAGGTGCACCTCGATGAGGCTGGCCTCGCGGAAGGCCTCGATGAGGCTGTAATGGGTGACGGCCGCTTTGCCGTCGTCAAGCACGGCGAATTTCCAGCCCGACTTGGGGTGACGGCCGATAGGCGCATCGACGGTACCCTCGATGGGATCCGGCAGGCCCTGCACCACGGCGTGGTAGGTCTTTTTTACGCTGCGGTACTTAAAAGCATGCTTGAGCGCGGAATAAGCGCGCTCCGAGGAAGCCACGACCATCACGCCAGAGGTGCCCACATCGAGGCGGTGCACGATGCCCTGGCGCTCGGTCGGCCCGGACGAAGCGACTGTATAACCGGCCGCGCGCAGCCCGCCAATCACCGTCGGCCCGTCCCAGCCCACACTGGGGTGCGCGGCCACACCCACCGGCTTATGCACGCAGATGATATCGGCATCGCTGTAGAGCACGTCCATGCCCTCGACCAGCTCTTCGCGCGGCAGCAACGGCTTTTCTGGCTCCGGCAAAAGCACCGAGACCACGTTGCCGGAGGTCAACCGCTCGGACTTGCCCAGCTCCTGGGAATCGATGGTCACGTTGCCCTCGGCGCACAGCTGCGCGGTGGCGCTCCGGGAAAGGCCAAGGAGCTTGGCCAGGGCGGCGTCGGCACGCATGCCTTCTAGGCCTTCAGGAATGGGGAAGCTGCGCATCTGCCTATTCATGCTCGGCCTTCCTTTCCTCCAGCACCATGGCGATGATGAACAGCACCACGCCGCAGGTAATGGCCGCGTCCGCAATATTGAACACGGCGAAAGAGCCGACCGAAATATAGTCCACCACGTGCCCAAACCAGAAGCCGGGGGCACGGAAGATGCGGTCAGCGAAATTACCCAACGCGCCACCGGCGATAAGCGCAAGGCCCACCGCCTGGCCGGAGTGGGTAATGCGCGGGGCGGCAATGGCCACGCCGAGCACAAAGACCAGCTGGATAGTGGTAAAAAGCCACGTCGATCCCTCCCCGCCCATGGAAAAGGCGGCGCCAGGGTTAAAAAGCAGGGTAAACCGGAACCAATCCCCAATGACCGGCAGGGGCTCGCCCTCCGTAAGGATGGAGAGCATTAGTTGTTTCACGGCTTGGTCCACCAGCGCCACGGCAATGACCACCGCGGCGATAAGTCCTGTCTTGCTCCTTCGTTTTTGACTCACCCGCTCTATTCTAAACGGGAGCGTCCGGTATTTTGGTAAGCGTGTTTCGAGTCAAAGTTTTTGCAGCCCTGACCACAGCCGCCGTAGCGCTTACGGCGTGTTCCTATGAAAAGCCGGGACCCGCGGTAGAACAGCCCGTGGGCCTGACTATCGACGCCCCACGCGTCACCGTGGACAATCCCGGCACCGGGGAGAAAAAGCTCCTGGAATACCGCGATATCGACTCCACGCAGGACGTGAACTACCGCGTTACCGAGGGTTTTTCGCAGGACCTGCTCAAAAAGTCCGCGGCCGAGAAGTTTCAGGCCTCCGACGTCGAATCCACCACCACTACCCTGCCGCTATCGGCCAAGGTAGATAAGGCCAGCGAGGATGTCGAAGATCAGCTGCCCGCCACCCGCAATGCCTTTGTCACGGCCGGTGCGCCGGAAACTTCTGGCGACACCGACGTCTCCTCGGCCGAGGGATTCCAATTTGGCTGGCGTGGCCAAGACAATGGCCAGATGAATTCGCTGCGCTTGGCCGCACCCCAAGACGCCACGGATGAAGCCCGTGGCTCCGTGGAACAGGCGATTATGAAGCTGACGGCCCTACCCGTGGTTTTCCCCACCGAGGAGGTAGGCAAGGGAGCGAGCTGGACGGTGGATTCGCGCGTTACCGGCGAGTCCACCCTGCTGCAGACCACGCGCTATACGGTCGCTTCCATCGAAGGCGACCAGGTCAAGCTCAACGTGGAGGTAGAGCAGCGGCCGTCGCTAGGCGCACTGTCCTTTGAGGGTCAGGCCCAGGGCACGGAGTTGGAGGACAAGGAGCTCAAGGTTGTGGACTCCAGCACCCAGTCCAAGGGCAACATCACGGTAGACCTGAGCAAGCCGCTGCCCGTGGGCGGTAACGTGTCTTTCGACACGAAGGTCATTTATGGCGCCGCCGGCTCGGAGCTGCGCGTGGTGCAGTCGAGCCTGACGGAGCTGAACTTTTCCTAGTTACTCGGCCGGGGCTTCTACTGGGGCCTCAGCTGGGGCCTGCTCGGCGCCGGCCGCGGGGGCGTCGCCTTCAGCCGGGGCAGCGTCGCCCTCGGCCGGTGCCGGGGCAGGTGCGGAGGCACCGGCGCCGGTATCCGCGCACATCTCCGGAACCTGCTCCGGCGGCACGGTGTTTTGGATGAGCGTGCAAGCCCAGGCTTTGGAAAGCTTCCAGGTGCCGTCTTCGTAGACGAATTCCACCTGGTCAGCGGTCTGCTGCTGGCCGTCAGCGGTGGTGAAGTTCACGGTGGTCAGCACGGACTGCGGGTCATAGCCCGGAAGCACAGGATCAACGACCTCGAACTCGGCGCCGGATTCCTGCTTGGACTGTGCCATGGTGTCAAAGATTTCCGGTGCGGTCTCGCCGCCCTGCACGGTGGCGGTCTTTTCCTGCTCAGAAGCGTTCGGATCCGTGGCCTTGGCCAAGATGGCGTTGAGATCCGCCGGGGACGGCAGCGCTGGGGCGGCGGAATCGCCGTCGGAAGAGGCAGATTCCTGCGCCTCGGTGTTGGTGGCGGCGGTATCGTCCTGCTCGTCGTCGGAAGAGCAGGCGGCCAGGGCGGTGGCCGCGGTCAGTGCGAGGCACGCGGCGCTAAACTTGCGGAATTTCACTTCTAACTCCTCACGTCTGGGTTCTAAGCTCCCATCAGTTTACAGCTGCACCAGCTTTTTCCGGGCTGCGCCCGCCGCGTGGGCGGAGATTTCTTTAACCTTGAGTGCATGACCCAACTTGCTTTGATCGCCACCGGCGGCACGATCGCGTGCACCACCGTGGCCGATGGTTCCCTGGTTCCCACCATCTCCGGCGCAGACCTTGCCGCTGAAATCGACGCCGAGGTAGTGGAGTTTCGCCAGCTCGATTCGTCCTCTATTACTTTGGCGGACCTCGATGAGCTCATTGCAGTAGTCAACGAGCACACCGCGCGCGAGGACATCGGTGGCGTGATCATCACCCATGGCACCGACTCCATGGAGGAAACCGCGCTGGCGTTGGAGATTTTCTGTGCAGGGGCAAAACCCATCGTGCTTACGGGCGCGCAGCGCGCCTACGATCACCCCGCGGCCGACGGCCCCACCAATCTGCGCGCTGCCCGCGAGCTTGCGGCCAGCGGGCGCCCTGGGGTTTTCCTCTGCTTTGGCGGGGAAACCATTCCGGCGCGCGGTGCGCGCAAGCGGCACACCAGTGACCTGCGCGGGTTTGAGTCGCTGCTCGTTCCTGGCACCACCCCGCGTTTGCATCCTGCCCCGCTGGCGTCGCAGCGTATCGAGATCATCCCCGCCTATCCGGGAGCGGGGCGCCTGCTGGTCGACGCCGCCGTAAACTCCCCCACCACCGGTCTCATTGTGGAGGCCATGGGCTCGGGAAATATGGGCGAGGAGATGGGCCGCGCGCTTGCCGACGCCCTCCGCGCCGGCCTCCCCGTCATCATTTCTACCCGCACACCCTATGGCCCGACGGCGCTGGCTTACGGTGGCGACGGCGGTGGCGCGAGCCTGGGGAAGCGTGGCGCCATCAACGCCGGATGGTTCCGCCCGAGCCAAGCGCGAATCCTGCTCGCTGCGGCGCTGGCCACCGGCACCGATCCGGCGGATCTTTTCGCTCAGGAGGGCTAGTCCTCGCTGGTCAGCCAGTCCTGCCAATCCAGCGAGTCGAGCGGGTCTGCCGGCACGAGCGCGGGATCGTCGGCCGCGAAGGATGTGGTGCGCCCGGGCCCCGTGGCGCGCGTTTCAAAGCGCACGCTCACCACCCCGTGGCCGGCGCCTTGAATCCAACCGTGGCCGTAATCAGGGTGGAAAACATCCTGCGTGGCGTGCCACTGGTTATCGGTTTCTTCTTCCACCGTCACTGTAGGCGCTGGAATGGTCGGCGTTGCGTCGTCGCTTACCCCAGTTTCATAGTCCGTATCCGCCGGAGCAGGACGCACGATCTCGCGGTCGAGCTCTGGAAAAAGCACGTCTTGGCGAGCGGCCTCTAGCCCGGAATAGCTCACCCCCACCAAGCGGATGGGCCCCAGCTCATCGGGGTAGCGGGCAAGCTTGAAGGCGGCAGCGGTGAGCACGGCGGCGTCGTCAGTCGCGTAGGGCAAGGTGGTCGAGCGCGATTCGATATGAAAATCCGCCATGCGCAGCTTCACCGTTACGGTGCGCGCGCCGCGCCCATCCTTAAGCAGCCGGCGGTGAGCGCCCTCCGCCGCGCGAGTGATGGCTGCATCGACCTCAGGGGCGGTCTGCAAGTCTTTCGGGTAGGTGTGCTCAGTAGAAATCTGCTTAGAAATAGCACGCGGCGCCACCTCACGGTCATCGATGCCACGGGCTAGCTGCCACAGTTGCAGCCCCACCACACTGCCGATGGAAATTTCTACTTCCTTGCGCGTCATCGCCGCCAGCTGCCCAATGGTCTCGACGCCGATGGACTTGAGCTTCGCGCCGGTCACCGGGCCGACTCCCCACAACTTGTTCACCGCAAGGGGGTGCAGCATATCTAGCTGGCGCTCCGCCGGAATGACAAAGGTGCCGTCAGGCTTCGCTTCGCCCGATCCGATCTTGGCAAATTGTTTGCCCGATCCCGCCCCAATGGAGCACGGAAGGCCCGTCTCTTCCCGAATAAGCGCGCGCAGCTCATCCGCCCAGCGCTTGACCTCCTCCGCGCTCGCTCCTTCCAGGGCGGCGGGTTCCATAAAGGCCTCATCGATAGAAAGCTGCTCGATGACCTCCACGTGTTGCGCGATGATGCCAAATACGCGCCGCGAAGCCGCCGCATACACCGCCCGGCGCGGCTGCACTACCACCGCGCGAAGTCCAACAAGCTGCTGCGCGCGATACATCGGCATGGCCGAATGCGCGCCGTACTCGCGCGCCTCATAGGAGGCGCCGGCCACCACGCCGCGCCCACTGGTGCCTCCCACCAAAACGGGACGCCCCTGCAGCGTAGGCCGGGTCAGCTGCTCGACGGAGGCGAAAAACGCGTCCATGTCGATATGTAAAACCCAGCGTTGCATGCGGCCCAGTTTAATAGGCGCGCTCACGGGCGGACTCCTGGGTGTTTGTGCGCCGTTAATTAAAGCTTTTATTTCTTTCCATCTCATCGCCACCCGCTCGCAAAGTCATCTTTTTAGGTTTTCAAGGACACTTTCTCCAGAAAACACCCCTCAGCCTATGAAGCCTCCATAGTTGCACACGGAGTCCACAACTCTCCTCACTCCCTACTGCCCGAGCCGAACATATCGACCCCACAGCCCTGCGGAAACAATCGCAATTGCATGTATCCCCTTCGTCTTGGTAGCACAATCGAAAGGCCGCACATGCCCGCTAGCATCTTCGTCTTTTCAGATCTCCACTTGGGTCTCCCTGGCGCCCCCGGCTTGGACTGGGCCCTGCAGGAACTCGAGGTTGCCGCCAATAGTGGGGCCACGGCGTGCGTGTGCTTGGGCGATATCATTGACCGCAACGCGGACTCGGCCGAGTTCGTGCCTCAGATCCGCACCATTATGGCCCATGCTGTCACCCTGTTCAACGAAGTCCACTTCATTTCCGGCAACCACGATACCCACCACAACCTGGACTTCCCGCCCGAGGTCACGGTCCACGGCACGCAGGTGCATACCTTTCATATAGGAAACACCACGGTTCTAACCGCAGCGGTGGCCACCGATCCGGACCCGCGCCGCCTCCAGTTTCCTCCCCGCCGCAGCGACGGCCCGGTCCTCGGCCTCCTACATTCTTCCGTCACCGGTGAGTTTTCTAAAGGCACCTGCCTGCCGCTTTCCGTGGCTGAGCTACAGGCCTGCGAGGCCGATGCCTGGATCCTTGGGCACGTCCACACCCCGCACACGCTTGCCGACGCTCCCTTCATCGGCTGGGTCGGCATGGGCCACGGCTTACTCTTCGACCCTGATACGTGCCACGTCACACGTTCGCATGACTAGATTCGTTCCCCACAAATCCCCCTCATATTCTTGCTTGCATGCAAGCTTGTATGCAAGATGGATGCATGTCCAATGAACGAATGCAGCCCGCCGCGGAGCGCGCCTATGACTTCGTCAAAGAGAAGATCATTGACGGCTCCTTCGAGCCCTCGCAGATGCTTTCCGAGGCCTCCCTGGCTACCGAAATGGGAATTAGCCGCACCCCAATGCACGAGGCTTTCCTGCGCCTAGAGGTCGAAGGCTTTCTACAGCTCTACCCCAGGCGGGGTGCGCTCATCGTGCCGATCAGCCCGCAGGAAATCCGCGAGGTCTATGAGGCACGCTTGCTTGTAGATAGGCACTGCGCTGAAAAGATCTGCGCAATGTCTGATGCCGAGCGCGCGGACATCGCTGATCAGCTGGATGCGACCATCGCGGAGCAAGATACTGCGTTGGATAGCGCGGACCTGCATGCCTATACACATCTTGATGCGCGTTTCCACCAGATCATCATGGATGGCGGTGCCAATACCCTGCTGGCCGGGCTGGGACACCAGCTGCGCGAACGCCAGCAGCGTTTTACCGCCACGGCCATTGGCCGCAACGTAGCCCGCGCCCGCACCTTCGTAGATCAGCACCGCACGCTTGCCGATGCCCTCCGCACCGGCGACCTCGACGCCTACTTTTCCGCATTGGACACCCACCTAACCAACTCGAGGAATCAACTATGACCGAAAAGTTTGCCAAACACTCATGGTTTCCCGTCGCTGGCAGCATGGTCGCTGTCGCGTGGGGCGGCAATGAGTTCACCCCTCTCCTAGTGATGTACCGCGAGGAGTCGCACTTCTCGCAGGTTACCGTCAATGGTCTCTTGGCCGCCTATGTGCTCGGCATCGTGCCGGCGTTGCTGATTTCTGGCCCGCTTTCGGACTACATTGGCCGCCGCCCCACTATGCTGCCTGCCGCACCGCTGTCACTGTTGGGTTCGTTCCTCTTATCCATCGCGCCGAACGAGCCGCTCGTCATCGCCGTGGGCCGCATCATGTGTGGCTTGGCATTAGGCATCGTCATGGCGGTCGGCTCCACGTGGGTGGCAGAGCTCATTACCCGCGCTGGCGGTGATCCTGCTGCCGGCCCGCGCCACGCTTCCCTGTGCCTGACCTTAGGCTTCCTCATCGGTGCCGGCCTCGCTTCGGTGCTGGCCCAATGGGGTCCGTGGCCGACCCACTTGGCGTATATCCTGCACATCCTCCTCACCGTCGCCACCGCTATCTGGCTGATGAAGACCCCGGAAACCCGCCCACCGCGGGGCGCTACGGTAAAAGACACCTTCCTTGATTTGAGCATCCGCGACATGCTGCGCATGCTGCACATTCCCTCCGCAGCGCACCGCCGCTTCGTGCGCATTGTCCTGCCGGTCGCACCGTGGGTCTTCGGCTGCGCTGGCGCCGCCTATGCCCTCCTGCCCCAGCTTTTGTCCAAGTCCGCCGGCGATGCCCCCATCGCTTTCTCGGGCCTCATGACAGTTATCACCTTGGGCTGCGGCGTTGGCATCCAGATGCTCGGCAAGGTCATCGATACCAGCCGCTCCGCCCGCGCTTCCGCAGTTGCCATGGGCGTTATCACTGTGGGCACCATCCTCGGCGCGGTTGCCTCCCATACTCGCTCCCTGCCGCTCGGAATCGCCGGCGCAGCGGTCATGGGCGCAGGCTACGGCCTCGCCCTTGTCGCCGGTCTCTCCGAGGTCCAGCGCATCGCCCGTGCCGAAGAACTCGCCGGCCTCACCGCCGTCTACTACTCGGTGTCCTATACCGGCTTCTTTATCCCCATGGCCTTCAGCGCACTTGCCCCGCTGCTCGGCTTTACCACCCTATTCCTCATTGGCGCCGTGCTCGCACTGTGCTGCCTCGTTAACGTGGTCCTCGGTTGGCGCTCTCACCTGCCCGGCCCGGTCCGTTAAGTCCTATCACTCATAAAAAATTGCCCAGCCGCACTGGCTGGGCAATCATTCTTTTAGGTGGCAACGTACGCGCTACTGCTTGACGACGGTAGCGCTAACCCCCTTGACCACCTCGTGCACTTCCGCACCATCGAGCGCCTCGGTGGTCACCTGGAAATCGGTGGCGAGCACTTCACCGGCGATATGATCAGCGTGACGCTCCGCCCAGGCCTTCTTCTCCTCAGGGACAGAAAGTACGGCCGCGATGCGGTCGGAAACCTCGAACCCAGAAGCCTTGCGGGCATCCTGAAGACCGCGGATCACGTCCGCCGCCCAACCTTCGGCTTCAAGCTCTTCGGTCACCTCGGTATCGAGTACTACCAGGCCGTCAAGGCCTTCGATACGCGCGGTCGACTTCGGATTCGCTGCCTGCAGGCGCTCGGTGTACTCATCCGGGCCAAGCACAATATCGCCGTCCACTACAACCTCGTCGCCGCGGCGCTCATAGTTGCCAGCCTTGAGGTTCTTGATGGCGCGCTGCACGTCCTTGCCCAAGCGCGGGCCGGCGACCTTCGCGTTGCAGACCACCTGGAAGGTACCTACCGAATCGACGTCGTCAGTAAGCTCAACTTCCTTGACATTGACCTCGTCGCGGATGATATCGGCAAAGTCCGCCAGGCGCTGCGCCCCATCGAGGGCCACCGTCAGCTTCGGCAGCGGCAAGCGATTGCGCAGCTTATTGGACTTGCGCACCGAAGACGCTGCCGAGGCCACCGCACGGGTCGCATCCATCGCAGAGACGAGACCTGCATCAGACGGGTAATCCGCGGCCTGCGGGTAGTCTGCCAGGTGCACCGAACGCTCACCGGTAAGCCCGCGGTAGATTACCTCCGCCACGTGCGGTAGCAGCGGTGCCACCACGCGAGTCACGGTCTCCAGCACGGTGTACAAGGTATTAAACGCCTCAGGATGGGCGTCCTCGCCCTCCCAGAAACGATCGCGCGAGCGACGGACGTACCAGTTGGTCAGGACGTCGGCAAACAGGCGCACCTCTTCGGTTGCCGTGGCGATATCGGTATCGGCAAGCGCCGCGTTGACATTGGCCACCACATCGTGGGTCTTGGCCAAGATATAGCGGTCCAGAACATGCGTGGAGCTGGTGTCGAACGTTGCTTCCTTCTCTGCGTAGAGCTGCAGGAAGGTATAGGCATTCCAGATAGGCAGGATAGCCTGGCGCACGCCCTCGCGAATGCCCTGCTCGGTCACGATGAGGTTGCCTCCGCGCAGGATAGGCGAAGACATCAGGAACCAGCGCATGGCATCCGAACCATCGCGATCAAAGACCTCGTTGACGTTTGGATAGTTGCCCTTGGACTTAGACATCTTAAGGCCATCGTTGCCCAGCACGATGCCATGGGCCACGACCTTCTTATACGCCGGGCGATCAAAAAGCGCGGTGGACAGTGCGTGCATCACATAGAACCAACCACGCGTCTGACCGGAGTACTCCACAATGAAGTCGGACGGCGAATGGGTTTCAAACCATTCCTTATTCTCGAATGGGTAGTGCTTTTGCGCAAACGGCATCGAGCCGGACTCAAACCAGCAATCCAGCACGTCTGGCACGCGGCGCATCATCGACTTACCAGTCGGATCATCCGGGTTCGGGCGCACCAACTCGTCGATGTGCGGACGGTGCAGCGACTCCGGACGAACTCCGAAATCGCGCTCCAGCTCATCCAAGGAGCCGTAGACATCCATGCGCGGGTAATTGTCATCATCAGACATCCACACCGGGATAGGCGCACCCCAGTAGCGGGTACGAGAGATATTCCAATCGCGTGCACCCTCGAGCCACTTGCCAAACTGGCCATCCCGGATATGCTCCGGCAGCCACTCAATCTCCTTGTGGTTAAGCTCCACCATGCGATCGCGGAACTCGGTTACCTTCACAAACCAGGCCGGCAGTGCCATGTAGATAAGTGGCTCGCCCGAGCGCCATGAGTGCGGATAAGAGTGCTCGATGGTTACGTGTCGCACCACTCGCCCAGCGGCTTTCAAGTCCTTGATGATGTCCTTATTTGCATCAAAGACCAGCTGGCCTTCATACGGCGGAACCTGCGAGGTGAACTTGCCATCCTCATCCACCGGGATAACCAGCTCGATGTCGTACTGGTTGGTGGTATTCATATCGTCTTCACCAAACGCAGGAGCCTGGTGTACCACACCGGTGCCGTCCTCTGTGGTGACGTAATCAGCGATCAAGACCTGGTAGGCATTGCGCAGATCCGGGAAGAAGCCGAAGATAGGCTCATAGGTAAAGCCCTCGAGTTGCGCGCCGGTAAAGGACTCCAGTACCTCGGCCTCACCCAGTTCCTTCTCCAAGGTGGACAGCAGGTTTTCCGCCATGATGAAGGTACGGCCAGCGAAATCGCCCTCCGTAGCCTTAAAAAGCACGTAAGAAACCTCTGGATGAACCGCCAAGGCCTCGTTCGAAGGCAAGGTCCAGGGGGTGGTGGTCCAGGCGAGGAAGGAGGCGTCGGCAAGCGCAGGGTGCTCCGCCAACGTCTTTTCTGCCGCGCTTCCCTCGCGCGCGCCCTCCACGGGGAAGGTAACCGTCAGGGTCGGATCCTGGCGCATCTTATAAGAATCATCCAGGCGGGTCTCCTGGTTGGACAAAGAAGTGTGCTCCGCCCAGGAGTACGGAAGAACTCGGAAGCCCTTGTAGATGAGGCCCTTGTCATAAAGCTCCTTGAACGCCCACATGACCGATTCCATGTAGTTGATATCCATGGTCTTGTAGCCGTTTTCAAAGTCCACCCAGCGGGCCTGGCGGTTGACGTACTCTTCCCACTCGTCGGTGTACTCCAGCACGGATTTAGCGCAGTATTCATTGAACTTTTCCAAGCCCATGTCCTCGATCTGCGCCTTTTCAGTGATACCCAGCTGCTTTTCCGCCTCCAGCTCGGCGGGCAAGCCATGAGTATCCCAGCCGAAGACACGAGGCACGAAATTGCCAGCCATCGTGCGGTAGCGCGGGACGATATCCTTCACATAACCGGTCAGCAGGTGGCCATAGTGCGGCAAACCATTGGCAAATGGAGGACCATCATAGAAGATGTACTCTGGGCAGTCCTTGGTCTTTTCTAGCGAAGCCTGGAAGGTATCATCCTGCTTCCAGTACTTCTGGACTTCCTCTTCCATATCTGGGAAGCGGCTGGAGCCACCCGTCATGTCGACCTTGGGGTAAATCTTTTTCGCCATAATTATCCTTCACTCTTAACACGGTGCAGGGACGCGCCAATAAGGCTCGCGGTACCACCCTGCTTGAGCCCGCAGGCTCCGCTTCGTTTCGGTGAAGGAGTTGACGGTCCCACCCGTTCAGTTCTACTGGGCCACACTGGCTGTTCTTCTGAATTGCTCCCCGGTGATGGCCGGATCACTGCGTGTAGGCCACAGTATAGCGCCCCTGAATCTTCGTGCACAATAAGTTATCCACAGGCAAAAAATTTTCCCTTGTGAGGGCTTGCGCGGGGAAATAAATTGTGAGTCGTGAACGCGCTAGATACTTACCTCGCAGCCATGGCCCCCGGGATGGACATCGTCCTCGGGTGCGCAGGCATGTCCGAGGAGGACCTCTGCGCGCGAGGTGCCGCTGAAAAGACGGCCCGCGAGTTGGCATTGCTAAAAGAGGCGTACTGCGGCACGACCAAGTTCACGAGGAAGCGTCGTCGTGCTATCGAAGGTGCTCAGCACAATGGGCATTCCATTGTTGCTCTATCCATCATTGAAAAGTATGCGCGCAAGATGCCCACGCTTTTCGACGCCTGGGTTCTCCGCGAACAACTGTGCACCACCAAGGCCACAGCAGCGGCACTAGAAAAGCTAGCGCAATCCAAGGTTCCGAAGAAAAAGCGCAAGGTGAAGCCTGGTATACGCATCATCAGACGCAAGGATGCGCCGTGGACGCTAGCGATCGACGGCTCGTCTTCGTTTATTGCGGATCTTCACGCGGCGGTGGAAAACCAGGATAGGAAGCCGTTAGATGTAGTGGAAGATACGTTTTTCGGAGGAGATACAGCGCAACGAAGCACGGTGGTAACCAATGTCATCGTGCGGCTGGAAGACTACGTGCGCATCGTCAACGGTGATGGTGAAGAAATCACTTTGCAGATGACCAACGGAGCGACGCTTACGGGTGCGCAGTATGTGCGCCGCACCTTGAAGGAACATGGGCTCATTACCCTAGTAAGCCCCTATGAAGGCGCGGTGAACCTGTACCGCACGGAGCGCTTCGCCAATGCCAAGCAGCGGTTGATGGCGGGCGCGGAAAATCCGGTATGCCCATGGCCGCGGTGCGCTAAGCCTGCCGATGAATGCCAAATTCACCATCTGGAGCCGTGGTTGCACGGTGGATTGACCAATATCGCGAACTTATCCACAGCTTGCGCGTACCACAATGGCGCCAACGATGACGATCCCAATGCCCCGCCGCTGCGCGGGCGACTTGCCCGAACCAACGGACAGATCCGGTGGCAACCGCCCGACTGCTAGAACCCGACTGCGAAATAAGGCGCCTCGCGCGCCTTATTGGCATGCCTGCTACCGAAGGCTTGGGGTCTCGCGGCGTTAGTTCTCGCGAAAGGCTGCGCGCAGAGCCTCCTGCTCAGGTGATTCAGTTGCCTGGGCTTTGTCAGCGCGATGCTTATGCGCCCAGTCCAGGATGAAACACACAAGTCCGAGTCCAGCAGCGGCAAAAACGATATACAACGACCAATCGGCTCCCGAGATAACGAAGTTGACCAAGGCCACGAATGCCACGAGGGCGAGAACTAAAGCGGCAACGAGCACAATGGTTCCTTTCGGTAGGAGCGGGCTAAGACACTACGGTCTAAAACAACAATAGCGCCCCCGCCGCGGTGGCGGGGGCGCTAAGAAGAACGGGGTGGCTTAGTTGTTGCCAGCCTCGCCGTTCGGTGCGGCGGTGCCGCGGGTAGCCAGCTCTTCCAGCTGAGACTCCAGCAGGGTCTTCAGGCGAGTACGGTACTCACGCTCGAAGGTGCGCAGCTCGGAGATGCGAGCCTCCAGTGCGGTCTGCTGCTGCTTGACGGTGTTCATAACCTCGGTGTGCTTGCGCTCGGCATCGGCCTGCAGCGAAGCAGCCTTCTCCTCGGCCTGACGGATTTGTGCTTCGGCACGGGAAGAAGCGTCGGACTCGGTCTGCTTTGCCTTAGCCTCAGCGTCAGATACCAGCTTCTTGGAGCGGGAATCTGCATCCTGCAGCTGGGCGTCGTACTTCTTCTGGGCGTCGGCAAGCTGCGCCTTGGAGCGAGAATCAGCATCGGTCAGCTGCTTCTCGGCGGCAGTGCGTGCTTCGGACAGCATGGACTCGGACTCTGCACGAGCCTCAGAGGTCAGGCGATCTGCCATCTCCTGTGCCAGACCCAGAACGCGGGCAGCCTGCATGTGGGTTTCTGGGGTAGCCAGGCCATCGGCGGTCTGAGCAGCACCAGCGCCTGCGATACCCGCAGCCGCTGCACCAGCCTTGGAAGAACCAGCTGCAGAAGCGGACTTCTTCAGCTCGTCGTTTTCCTTCTTGGAGGCCTCGAGTTCCTTCTTAGCCTGTGCTGCCTCCGCGCGGGCTGCCTCTGCATCCTTCTTCGCCTGAGCAGCCTCCTCGCGGGCTGCCTTCAGGTCTGCAGAAGAGGAAGCAGCAGCGGAGCCAGACGCCTGCGCCTTAGAAGCCTCAGCCTGGGCAGCCTTAACCTGCTCCTGTGCCTTCTTGGTTTCTTCCTTGGCACGGGAAACCTCGGACTTGGAGTCCGCCAGCTTGGTTTCGTACTCGGCGCGCAGCTTGGCCTCAATCTCCTTGCGCAGCGCAGCCTCATCGGTACGGGTGGAAGCCGCAGTTGCGGTACCAGCAGCACCGGCGCCAGCACCCGCCTTGGCCTGGGAGTTCAGATCGCTAACCTGCGCCTGCAGGTCTTCGTTCTCATCCTGCAGCTGGGCAAGGGCGTCCTCTACGAGGTCGAGGAACTGATCCACCTCGTCTTCGTTGTAGCCGCGCTTGCCAATCGGCGGCTTGCTGAACGCGACGTTGTGAACATCAGCTGGTGACAGTGGCATGTCTTCTCTTCCCCTTCAGGTTGGTACAACCCCGGAGCTTCCAGGGCCTTAGGAGTGCGGTTCAGGTCTAACTAAACCTTCCCCACAAAGGTACATGTGGTTCATAATACGGGTTATCGCGATTTATCGTAACCAAACGCCCACAATAATCGACGCCCCGCCGAGTCTCAACGTTTACCACAGGTTTCGAGGCGACGGGGGTGCTAACTCAGAAAAATTATCCGCAAAATCATTGTGAGTATCGAGAGCAAGACGAACAGCACAAGCACCGATACATCAAGCGCTACGCCCCCCATTTGCAGAGGCGGGATCAGGCGGCGCAACGCTTTGACCGGCGGATCCGTAATTACAAACAGAGGCTCCGCTACAACCATGAACCAGCGTGGAGGGTTGAACTGCCGCGAGAAGGACTGGATCATTTCAATAATTATGCGAGCGATGAGCACCCACGTATAGATCCGCACGAGCAGGATAAGAATAATTCCGAGTTGTGTCACAATAACCGAGCCTATCGAATAAACCCCCGCAGATGCCCAATCGGCACCCCACGGGGGCTAAGTGAGACCTGCTGCTTTAGCGCAAGCCTGCGGCGCGCTCGAGCTCGTGCTTTGCAATGTCCGCAGACTTAGGCACGATAGAAAAGACCTTGCGCTCGGTGTCCATGCCCTTGGTGAGGTTGAGCATACGACCCTCCAGGCCGAAGCAGAGGCCGGCAGCGAAGTCGATGAAGCGCTTGGCGGTGGCCTTTTCTGCGTCAGTCAGCTCGAAGACAACGGCATCACCGTCACGGAAAGGTTCGCCCACCTTGGCTGCATCATTGAAAGACGTCAGCGAAATAGCCACGATGGTCGGAACGAATTCCTCCTGCACTGGGGCCGGCTCATAGGACTGCGGGGCGCGGCGAGGCGCGTAGGCCGAGGAGCTATTTTCGGAGTAACGCGGCTCCTCGTTGTAGTAGGCATCGTCCTCTTCGATGTCCACCGGGCCCAGCCCGAAGAAATCCTTCGTCTTATCAATGAATGACATTTTTGGGTCTCCCTCTGACCTAAATTTGTACAAGTCTAAACGCGTAAAATGTGTCTGGTGTGACTCATGTGATTTACGCTGTGAAATGCGCTTTTGCGATATTTTTAACCTACTGGTCGCGGTCCCGTGATACTGGTTCCGACACGCACGATATCGCTGCCCGCAACAATTGCCTCGGCCAGGTCCGCGCTCATTCCAGCAGACATTTTCAGCGGTCGGTTAAGCTCAGAGGATAGACGATCTACCTCTCCGCGGACCTTCCGGAATACCTCACCTGCATCGGCGTCGAGAGGCGGAACGACCATGAGTCCGGCGAGTTCTAGGTGCTGCGCGTCTTCTACGGCACGCACGAGCTCATCGAGCGCCTCAGGAGAAACACCGCCGCGAGCACCATCACCGTCGGCGGAGACTTGAATAAATACCGGCAAATTGCTTTCACGCTCGCCTCGTTCCTTGGCTAAGGAAACTCCCCGCTCCAGCGCGTGGGCGAGCTTGAGAGAATCAAGCGAATGGACGCTGGCTGCCCATCGGGCTACGTGGTTGGCCTTCTTGGTTTGGATTTGGCCAATCATGTGGAAACGCAGCTGCGGCAGCTCAGCGGCCTTGGCACGGGCCTCTTGTTCCCGGTTTTCGGCGACGTCGGTAACTCCTAGCTCTGCCAGCAGGGCAATATCGGCAGCTGGGTGAAACTTCGTCACCGGCAACAGCTGCGGTGGTTTTCGCCCTGACTGCGCTGCTAGCCGTTCAATCTCGGCACGGGTGGCCGCTAGGTTTTGTTCTAGCTGTGCCTTTCGGTCTGACATTACTTAGCCTCCAACCAAATTAGTCCAGCCTGGCGGCCGGTGACGCCTTCGCGTCGATAGGAAAAGAAGTCTTCGTCTTCGATGGTGCAGCGCGGGTCGGATTCAATCGCGGTGATACCTAGCCCCATAAGCTGGCGAATCAGCCCTGCGCGCACATCGATGCCCCACGTGCCCTTCGACGTCTGTGTCTTGGAGCCGGGCAAACGACGCTCGACGTCAGTGGCCATTTCCTCGGGCACTTCATAGTTCTTTCCCGAAGCAGCCGGCCCCATAACCACCTGAATGCGCTCGGGCTGTGCGCCAAGCTTCTGCATTTCGCGCACGGTATTGACCACAATGCCGTTGCGGGCGCCAAGGCGGCCGGCGTGGGCGGCGGCGATGACACCAGCGGCGACGTCGACAAGCAGTACCGGCGTGCAATCCGCAACAAGGACGCCCAAGCCCAAGCGGCGCTGGGTGGTGACAATTGCGTCTGTGGCTGGCACGGGCTCGTCCTGTGGACCATCAACGACGGTGACGGTATTGGTGTGAAGCTGTTCCATCCACACGATATTGTCCAGACCGGTCACGCGCTTCAGGCGCTCGCGGTTAGCGGCAACCGCGTCGGGGTCATCGCCGACGTGGTGCCCCAAGTTAAAGGAATCGTATGGAATAGCAGACGCCCCGCCAGCACGGCTAGTAAAAACCATGCGGACGGGGCGGGTGGTGCGATGTTCCTCGTTTACTGGCATGCACACCAGCGTAGCGCTTTGCGCTTAGCGCATGAAGGAAGGCACGTCCAGATCGTCGTCGCCGTCATCATCACGACGCTGGGATGGGCGGGACAGGCGGTAGTCATCGCGGCGCTCCTCGCGGGAGAAACGGTCAGAGTTGGTGAACAGACCGCTAGATTCTGGGCGACGCTCCTCGGCAGGGCGCTGCGGGGTGTAGCGCTCTCGCTCCTGGCCGGCGCGCGGCTCGTAGGAGTGGCGCGGGGAGTAGTCATCCTGTACCGGCTGAGCGGCAGCGGGCTGCGCCGGTGCCGGGGTGACGGGCTCTGCGGCCTCGCGCTGGCGATTATCAAAAAGGGAACCCGGCTTGCGCTGTTCCTGCTCAGGCTGCTGCTGCGCAGCGGCCTGGGTCATATTCGCCTCGGCATCGAAACCGGTGGCAATGATGGTGATGCGGATTTCATCGCCCAGGGTGTCATCGATGATGGTACCGAAGATGAGGTTGACGTCTTCGTCAGCGCGCTCTTCCACCATGGAGGCGGCGGCATTAACCTCGTGCAGGCCAAGATCGGAGCCGCCGGCGATGGACAGCAGCACGCCCTTGGCGCCTTCCATCGTGGATTCCAACAGCGGGGAGTTAATGGCTTGCTCAGCAGCGGTCATGGCGCGGTTATCACCGCGGGCGGAACCGATGCCCATCAGCGCGGAGCCAGCGTCAGACATGACGGAGCGAACGTCCGCAAAGTCGACGTTGATCATGCCCGGAATGGTGATCAGGTTGGTAATACCCTGCACACCATTGTGCAGCACCTCATCGGCAGCGCGGAAAGCCTCGACGATGGAAAGCTCTTCCCCACCGAGCTGCATCAGGCGGTCATTCGGGATGACGATGAGGGTATCGCAGACCTCGCGCAGCTCCTCAATACCGGCCATGGCCTGGCGGGTACGGCGAGCGCCTTCAAACTTAAACGGACGGGTGACAACACCGACGGTCAGCGCACCCATCTTCTTCGCGATAGACGCCACGACTGGAGCAGCACCGGTGCCGGTGCCGCCACCCTCGCCGGCAGTCACGAAGACCATATCGGAGCCCTCTAGGGCGTCTTCAATTTCGGACTTGTGATCTTCTGCGGAGGTCTTTCCTACCTCAGGGTTAGCGCCGGCACCGAGGCCGCGGGTGGCCTCACGGCCAATGTCGAGCTTGGTGTCTGCATCGGAGAAGATAAGGGCCTGGGAGTCGGTGTTGATGGCGACGAACTGAACACCCTTGAGGCCTTCTTCGATCATGCGGTTGACGGCGTTGACGCCGCCGCCGCCGACGCCGACGACCTTGATATCCGCGAGATTGTTATTGGAAGAGATCATGTGAGTAGGTCTCACCTTTCGCTACTTTAAGTCTGCACGTGCATTAAACGAGGAATGTAATGCGCTCCGCCGAAGGCGAATCGCGTTCCTTTCCATCTTTAACGACAGCGGTGTAATTTTCACGCACATTTTCCGCGTGTCGAGACCCTCAAGTTCCACTTTAGGGTTTCTCACCTGCGGTTTTATAAGTCACACCCGTATCATCCGCCCCATGGTTCAGGTACTAAAAAGAGCCCGTGCAGCGCACACGCCTAAGCGGTGCTGCACGGGCCCACAAGAGCGATAAAAAGCACCTGCGGGGGCACCCGTCGCCCTATCCGCGTGTGGTGACCAACTCAGGGTTGGAAATATTCCACTCGCGGCCTTCCATCTTCAATACTGTGGCAAAGGCATGCGCCTTGTCCTCATCGTTGGAATCGCTGGCACCCCAGAAGACGCGCCGGCCATCTTTAGTGGTGAAAGTCAGCGAGTACTCGCCCGCTACTTCGAGCTTTGCTACTTGGTTGCGGACATCGTCGGAAAGCGCTGCGATCGCCCGCACGGCATCCTGAGTTTGCGGGGAGCCACTATCGACGGAGCCGGTCACCTCAACCGCGCCCGCCGGAGGCTCAGCGGAGGTAAATTCCTCGCCCTTATCATCGATCAGGTAGGGCTTATTATCGCGCTTTACAAACGCCACGGCCTTGTGCTCGGACACGTTGATGGTCAAGGTCGAAGGGAAATCGCGGGAGACTGTCGCCGAATCGACCCAGTCCAATCCAGCAACGCCGGAAGCTGCCTCACGCGCGTTCACGCGTAGCAAATTTTCGCCCTTGGGAACCCCAGAGGCCTCCTCCACCTGTGCGGGATCAAGCTGGTGGACACCTTCCACCTGAAAATTGCGTACCTTCAGGACGGGAACTGTCCACATCACGGCGGCCGCTATGAGGGCCACAGCGACAATTGCGGCGATGACCCCAGCGATGAGCTTTGCGGATACACGCACTAGCTTGCCCGCAATTCATCGAGGATTTCTGCTGCCACCATGGTTACCGAGCCAGCACCAATGGTCAGCACCACATCGCCCGGCTCCACCACCGACACGACGTCGCGGGCAGCGGCGGAAAAATCCGGCTCGAAGATGACCTGCATATCAGCGGGCATCTTATCGGTAATGATGCGAGAGGTAATTCCCTCCACGGGCTGTTCGCGAGCGCCGTAGATGTCGAGTACCACGGCGGCGTCGGCAAGCGAGAGTGCCTGGGCAAACTCGGCGTCGAATTCCATGGTACGCGAGTACAGGTGCGGCTGGAAACACGCGATGACGCGCCCGCCGTGGCCTTCAGCCTCGACCTTGGCGCGTGCGGCCCGCAGCACTGCCGCAACCTCGGTGGGATGGTGGGCATAGTCATCAAAGACCCGCACGGGTTTGCCCTGCTTGTCGACGCTCCCCCGGTACTCAAAGCGCCGGCGCACACCGCTAAAGACAGCCAATCCCTCGGCGATAGCGGCCGGGGTGCCGCCGGAGAGCACACCGGCGATCAAGGCACCCATGGAATTGAGCACCATGTGGTGGCCTGGGATCTGCAGCTCGTAGCGCACGGTTTCAGAAACGCCAGGAAGGTCGAGCTTGACGGTGGTGTCCATGCCTTCCGCGGTGGTCTCTTCGCGGACCAGCTCGGCGGCCAGCGGCACGGTAGAGGTAAAAGACTTCTCCGGCGAGCCGTAGGCCACGACGTTGATCCCGCGCTCCAGCGCCCGCTCGCCAGCCCGGGCAGCGTGCTCGTCTTCGGCGCACACAACGAGGTAGCCGGTCTCCGGGGTGACCAAATCAGCAAAGTCATCGAAGACTTGGATATACGCTTCCTCGCTGTGGAAGAAGTCGAGGTGATCGGGCTCGATGGTGGTGAGGACCGCAACGTCGGGGCTATAGCGCAGCAGGGAGGCATCGGATTCATCGGCCTCGGCAACGAAAGCTTCCCCGGTGCCACCGTGGGCATTGGTACCCGCGCGATTGAGCTGGCCGCCGATGGCAAAGGAAGGATCGAGACCAGCGTGCTGCATCGCGCTCACGGTCATCGACGTGGTGGAGGTTTTGCCATGGGTGCCAGCCAGCAACACCTGCTTGTGGCCTTCCATCAAGGCGGCGAGCAGATCGGAGCGGCGAATTACCGGGATTTCGTTATCCTTTGCGGCCACTAGCTCCGGGTTGTCTTGGGGAATGGCGGCAAAAGAAGTAACCACGACGGTGGGCAGTTCACCAGACAGTCGCAGGTTATCCGCGGCGTGACCGATGGCGACCTTGGCGCCCATGGTGCGCAACACCTCAACCGGGGTGGAGTCTTTGACATCGGAACCTGTGACCACTCCGCCGCGAGCGGCGAGGATTCGTGCGAGCCCTGACATGCCGGAACCACCAATGCCGATGAGGTGGACGCGGCGCAGATCGTAGTGTGCGGGATCAGTCATTTACTTATCCTTCCTTCCAGCGGCGTCTTCGGCCTCGGATACGCGGGCGGCGATGCGGTCTGCGATGGAATTTGCCACGTCTCCGGCGCTGGCATGGGCGGCGGCGTGCGTCATCGACTCGAGGCGTTGCGGGTCATCGAGAATGCCGCGTACCTCGGAGATGAGTCGCTCTGCGGTCAGCTCCGCATCCGGAATCTGGATGGCAGCGCCTGCCTCGACCACGTCGCGGGAATTGAGCGCCTGTTCGCCATTGCCGTGCGGCAGCGGAACGTAAATGGCCGGAAGGCCTGCGGCGGATACTTCGGCAACGGTCATGGCGCCGGAGCGGCACACGACGAGGTCGGCTACCGCAAGTGCGGAGCCCATGTCCTCGATATACGGCAGTGCGGCGTAGTTCGGGTGTTCTGCGGGCGGATCATTCTTCTTGCCATAGGCGTGCAGTAGCTGGAAGTCCTGTGCCAGGTCCTCCACCGCTCCAGCAACAGCGCGGTTGATGCTGGCCGCGCCTTGGGACCCGCCGGTGATAAGAATGGTGGGAAGCGCGGCCAGGTTCCACTTGGTGCGCGCGTCTGCAGCGAGGTTGCCATTCGGGTCCTCCGCCAGGCTCGGGCGAACGGGAATGCCAACGACCTCGCCCGGCATGCCAGAATCCGGGTGAGCGTTGAGTCCTATGCCACCCATCTTCACGCCGAGC
This sequence comes from Corynebacterium sp. MSK074, assembly GCF_030229735.1. Lineage (NCBI taxonomy): Bacteria > Bacillati > Actinomycetota > Actinomycetes > Mycobacteriales > Corynebacteriaceae > Corynebacterium > Corynebacterium sp. MSK074. The sequence continues at coordinate 57,889 of NZ_JASPIX010000001.1, read as the reverse complement.
TTATTGGCCATTCCAGCCAAGGCATTGGTCTCGAGAACATAAAAGGGGATGCCGAGGGATCGCGCAGCGATATAGGCCGGCCCGGCCACGTAGCCGCCGGTGCCGAAGACGACATCCGCCTCGACGTCCTTGAGTATCTGCTTGGCCTCTCCCACCGCGCGGGAGAGGTTGAACGGTAGCTTGAAGAGCTGCGCGTTGACCTTGCGCGGGATTGGCACAGGGGTAATCAGGCTAAGGTCCACGCCGCGGGCGGGAATGATATCGCGCTCGAGGCCCTTTTCGGTACCGAGAGCGGTGATACGTGCGCCGTGGCGCTCGCGCAAAGCTTCGCCCACGGCGAGGGCGGGTTCAATGTGTCCGGCGGTGCCGCCACCTGCGATGACGACGGAAATAGGCGTGGAATTCATAGCCTAAAGGCTACCAGCGCCACCTAGCGATAGCGGCGCTCGGCGCGCGGATAGCGGCGGCCGCTTCCGGTCACAGGGCGGCCAAAGCGCTCCTCGCGCACGCGGGAGCGCGGCTCCTGCGGGCGGGCGTGACGGCCCTGCTGCTTCTTCTTCGGCTTCGGCACTGGCTGCGGCTCGCCGATGAACAAGAGGCGGTCGAACAGCGGGCGGCCGAAATTCTGCATGGCAGAAATCTGCATCGGCTCGTGACGCGCCACGTTGCACAGGATGCCCATCGAGCCAATCGTGATGATCGCCGCGGTACCGCCGGCAGAAATCATGGGCAGCTGAATACCGGTCACCGGCAGCAGGCCAATGACGTAGCCAATATTCACGAAGGCCTGCGTGACCACACCGATGGTCAGCGTTGCGGCCAGCAGGGACTGGAACTGGTTCTGTGCGCGCATCGCGGTGCGCAAGCCCACATAGCCCAGTGCGGCGAATAGCACGATGACGAGCGCACCGCCCCACCAGCCGAGTTCCTCACCCACGATGGCGAAAATAAAGTCATTTTTCGCCTCGGGCAGGTAGAACCACTTGGCACGGGATTGGCCGATGCCTACGCCCCAGAAGCCGCCGTCGGCAAGCGAGAGAAAGCCCTGATAGGACTGGAAACCCGTACCTTGAGTATCGGAGATATTGCCCACTAGGGCGTCGAAATAGGTGTGGAAGCGGTTGGAGCGGAAGCCGCCAGAAAGGAAGATAAACAGCAAACCACACACGGCTGCGACGCCGATGGTCGCCGGAACGCGCCAGTCGACACCCGCGAAAATCAGGGTGAAGACAACCACGAGGGCAAAGGACAAAGCCATACCCAAGTCGCCCTGAAGGACGATGAGCAAGAACATAACGCCAGCAATGAGAGAGTACATCATGAAGGGATCCGTCACCTTCATGGATTTGTGCTCCTTATCCGCCAATACGGTCGCACCAAACATGCCTACGGCGACGCGGGCAAGCTCCGAGGGCTGCAGGGAGAACGGTCCCAAGTAAATCCAGGACTGGGAACCTACCTCCTCGCGGCCGGTGCCCACACCGGGGATCAGCACCGCGATGAGCAAAATGATGGACAACCCCACAATCCACGGCACGCATTTGCGCAGGGTATGCGGCGACACCTTGAGACCAAACCAAAAGGCAACGAGGCCCAAGAACACCATCACGCACTGGCGCAATGCCTGGTTCCATACGCCGCCGTCTTCCGTCAGGGAGGTAGCCATGGAGGAAGAAAAGACCATGAGCACGCCGATGCCCACGAGGAAGAAGATGATAAAGCGCAGCAGCTGGTAATCAAGGCCTGCTTCCTGGCGGGCTCGCTCGCGCAGCTCGCGAACGCGGTCGCCAAAACTCTTGGAGCGCGGGCGCTGCTGGGAGGTGGCCGTCATGTGTTCTCCTGATCCTTAAATCTATAGCTCTAGTTGCGGGTAAGCTCCCGCGCGGCCGCGGCGAATACATCACCGCGTTGAGCCATGCCGGTATACATATCCAACGATGCCGCAGCTGGCGCCAAAAGAACGGTATCCCCGGCGTCGGCGTGTTGCAGTGCAGCCTCCACCGCAGCATTCATGGCTGCACAAGGCTCCTGCGTCTCGATGACGTCCACCAGGGCATGCGGCGCGTGCGCCGCGAGGGCCCGGGCTACCTCTTCCCTATCCACGCCTAGGACTACCGCGGCCTTGATGTGGGCGGCGTGCTTGGCGACGAGCCCGTCTACCTCCGCGCCCTTCAACTGCCCGCCGGCAATCCAGACCACGGAGTTGAGCCCCTTGAGCGCCGCATCCGCCGCGTGCGGGTTGGTGGCCTTGGAATTATCGATGAACGTAATGCCGGAATGCTCATGGACCACAGCGCCGCGGTGCCCGGCGACGGTATATGCGGCCAACCCCTGCGCAATGGATTCCGGGGTGGCGCCTGCCAGACGCGCGACGCTGGCTGCGGCCGCAGCGTCCAGAACTCCTGCCAGGCCGGCGGGCTCAATGCCCTCTGCGGACGCGAGATCCTCACGCTTCCCGTCAAGCCGCGAGACAAGACGGCCGGCACTTACGCCCACCTCTCCCTGTGTAGGTTCAGCGGCAGTAAAACGGAAGAGGTCTGCGGTATCCGCGGCGTAGCGGACCGCCTCGGAGTCATCCTTGCCCACCACGGCAACCTCACCAGAGAGCACCTTGGCCTTCGCTCGGGCATAGGCATCGAACGATCCATGCCAATCCAGGTGGTCATCAGCCAAATTCAGTAGCACGCCCACATCCGGGCGCAGGTGGCTGGACCAATGCAACTGGAAAGAAGATAGCTCGGCGCAGAGAACGTCGACGCGAGGGGTGGCAGTGAGGGCGTCGAAAAGCGAAACGCCGATATTGCCCACCGCCAGTGCGCGCTTGCCGGTGCGCTTGGCATCTGCCTGCATAATCTGGGCCAACATACCCGTAGTGGTGGTTTTGCCGTTGGTTCCGGTAACTACCAGCCAGGTACGCGGCGCGCCGAAGACACCCGCACGATCCAGGCGATACGCGAGCTCCACGTCGCCGATGACCTCTACCCCAGCGTCCTGGAGGGCGACCAACAAGGGCGAATCGGGACGCCAGCCCGGCGAAGTAACCGCAAGGTCAAAATCGCCTTGGGCGGCAGAATCGACGGAGACGGTTGCTACCCCGTACTCCTCCGCCAATTCCGCCAGCGCAGTCTGGTTGGAATCTGCCACGGTGGTATCCACCCCGAGGCTTGCCAGCATAGCGACGCAACCGCGCCCCGATACTCCCGCCCCGGCCACGAGCACTCGCCCGCGCAACGAGGATGGCAACTCGGTCATCTCTATTCCTCTTTCCTCGATAAAGCTAAAAGGCGTGAGTCTTAGGAGGCAAAGCCGACGGCAGACAACCAGTCGCCGTAGAAGATGCATACGCCGGCAATAGCGGCCATGGCGCTCAGCAGCCAGAAGCGGGTGACCACGGCGGTCTCGGCCCAGCCACCATTTTCAAAGTGGTGGTGGATGGGCGCCATACGGAAGAAGCGCTTACCGGTGCTGCGGAAGACGATGATCTGGATAACCACGGAGACCGTCTCAATCACGAAGATAGCGCCGATGATGATCATGAGCAGCTCGGTGCGAGTGGTCACCGATAGGCCGGCGACGAGGCCGCCGAGTGCTAGCGAACCGGTATCGCCCATGAAGATCTTTGCCGGCGCGGCATTCCACCACAAAAAGCCCAAGCAACCGCCCAGACCAGCTGCAGCCAGCACGGCCAAGTCGAGCGGATCGCGAACCTCATAGCACCCTGCCGCTGGCGACACGGCGCAAGAGTTGCGGAACTGCCAGAAGGAAATCAGAGCATAGGCGCCCATCACCATCGCGGTAGTGCCCGCGGCCAAGCCGTCGAGTCCGTCGGTGAGGTTTACGGCGTTTGACCACGCAGCAATGAGTAGGTAGAGAAAGACCAAGAAAACAATGGTCCCGATGACCGCGCCGCCCACGGCGATGTCGAAGGTATCAAAATCGCGGACGAAGGAAAGGTTGGTAGACGCTGGGGTCAATCCATGTGCATCTGGGAACTGCAGCGCCAGGATGCCGAAGATGAGCGCCACGGCCAGCTGACCTACCAGCTTGGCGGTCTTGTTCAGGCCGAGGTTGCGCTTTTTGAATAGCTTGATGAAGTCATCGGCAAAACCCAGTCCGCCCAGGCCCATCGTGAGGAAGTAGACCAAAAGACCGGAGGGGCTAAAACCACCGTTACCGGTCACGCGGGCATAAATTCCCACCACGAGGTAGGCCACGGTGATGGCCAGCAAAATCGCCAGACCGCCCATGGTCGGCGTGCCGCGCTTGCGCAAGTGCAGCTGCGGCCCGTCCTCGCGGATTTCTTGTCCCTTGCCTACCCCGGAAAAGTAGCGCACCAACATGGGAGTGGTAAAGATCGCGACGAGGAAGCTGAGGATGCCCGCGATAATGATCTGAGTCATTGCTAAAGGTCTTTCTCCTTGTACTGAGGACTAACGGCGATTGAGCTGTTCTGCCACGCGCCACAGGCGCTGGGCATTCGATGACTTGATAAGGACTACATCTTTGGCCTCGCGCCCCGTCCAATCTTCGATGCCGGCAGGCGCTACCCTAATGATGTCTTCGACCGCCGCCGCAGCGGCGTCAACATCCGGGCTGATAGTAGTATTTATACCCCGCGCCTGTGCGGCCTCAACCATGGCCCTCATATTATCGTTGTCTCCCACGGCCACGAGGTGGTCAACGTGGTATTTGGAAAGCACTTCTCCCAATGCACGGTGGGCGGCCACTGCTTCTCCTCCGAGCTCGCCCATCTCACCGAGCACGGCGATGGCGCGGGCATCCGGTCGGGCGGCCGAGGTATAGGCCAGCGCGGCAATGGCCGCGTGCATGGAATCGGGGTTGGCGTTATAGGAATCATCGATGGTGGTTACTCCATCGCGGCGGGTACGCACGTCCATGCGGTGTTCCGAGGCATTCTGATGCCCGGAAAGCGCGTTAGCTACTACCTGCGGGTCCATGCCCGATTCGATAGCAGCCGCGGCCGCAGCCAAAGCGTTAGAGACCTGGTGCTTGCCAAAGACCTGCAGCTTTACCGGAAGCGGGTCTGTTCCCGGCGCATGCAGCACAAACGAGGGGCGGGCGACGTCATCGAGCTGGATATCGCTGGCGTAATACTGGGCGTCGGAAACCGGCGGCTTATTGGCCGAGTAGTAGACGACCTTGGCCGAGGTGCGCGGCGCCATGCCGGCGACGAAGGGATCATCGGCATTGAGCACGGCGACGCCGCCTTCAGCGGCCGAGGGCAAGGCTTCAACGAGCTCGCCTTTGGCCTGGGCAATATTCTCGCGTGAGCCAAACTCGCCCAAGTGCGCGGTACCAACATTGAGTACCACGCCGACGGTAGGGGCAGTAATGGTGGTCAAGTGGCGGATATGACCGATGCCGCGGGCAGACATTTCGGCAACCAAGAAGCGAGTGTGCTCATCGCAGCGCAAAGCGGTATACGGCAAGCCGACCTCGTTATTAAAGGAGCCGGGAGGAGCGACGGTGTCACCCTCAGCGCGGAAAATCGTGGCCAGTAGGTCCTTGGTGGAGGTCTTACCGGCCGAGCCAGTCACGCCGACAATGTCTAGGCCCTGCTCGGCGGTCAGGCGGCGGGTGACCTCCCGCGCAATATCGGATAGCGCCTGTACCACCGCGGCGGCCGAGCCGTCCTCGTCGTGGGCATAGATATCCGCGTTGGCGGCATCACCGGTAACGCGGCCTTGGGGCTTGACGACGACCGCCGGAACCCCCACCGGCCGCGCCGCCAGCACCGCCACTGCGCCCTGCTCGATGGCCTTTTCTGCATAATCGTGGCCATCCACACGGGCCCCGGGCAGGGCAAGGAAGAGCCCACCCTTAGTTACCTTGCGGGAATCGAATTCGATGAACCCGGTAACGCGCTGGTCTGGGTCAGACACGCAATCGAGGCTGCCCCCGGTGATTTCGGCAATATCGGCAATAGAAAGTGGAATCATGTCTACTCCTTCGCATCCCCAAGGGTATCGCGGTGCGGGGTTCTGGCCAGCTTTTCCTCGATGGCGCGGGCCATTTCCTCGCGGTCATCAAAGTGCAAGGTTTTGCCGTTCACGAGCTGTCCCACCTCGTGGCCCTTGCCTACGACGATGACGGCATCGCCCGGCTCGGCCCAATCGACGACCTCATCGATGGCACGGGCGCGGGAGCCTACCTCGCGGATATCGCCCTGCGGGGCGGCCTCACGCGCACCCGCTATAACCGCCGCGCGAATGGTGGCGGGGTCCTCGGAGCGCGGGTTGTCATCGGTAACCACGGTAAGGTCAGCGCGGCTGGCTGCGGCTGCGCCCATGATGGGGCGCTTAGAGCTATCACGGTCTCCGCCGGCTCCGACGACAATGCCGACGCGGCCCTTGGTTCCCTCCAGTTGGCCGCGCAAGGTGTCGAGCACCGCAGCGATGGCCGCTGGCTTATGCGCATAGTCCACTACGGCTACAAAGTCTTGGCCGCGGTCGATGCGCTCCATACGGCCAGGGACTGCGACCTTCTCCACTCCCGACAGAAACTCCGCCGGATCCTCTCCTACCGCGGCGGCCATGCCGAGCGCCAAGCAAGCATTGGCGATATTGAACTCGCCAGGCAGCGGTAGCCGGAAGGTGAAATCGGCACCGTCATAATTCAGGGCTACCTCCTGGGCACCGGTGGCCTCAGTGGCGGTTTGGCGTGCGCTTATCGTGGCCGAAGCGCCTTGGGTGGCAACCGTAGTCACTTTGTGGCCCGCGCCCTTGGCGACGCCGCGCATGCGCTCGCCCCACTCATCATCGATGCAGAGGACGGCCCGCTCCGCCGCCTGTTCCCCAGCGAAAAGCTTCGCCTTAGCTTGGAAATAGTCCTCCATGGTGGGGTGAAAATCGAGGTGGTCCTGGCTCAGGTTCGTAAACCCGCCTACCGCAAACCGAGTTCCGCGCACGCGTCCCAACTCCAGCGCATGCGAGGACACTTCCATCACCACATGGGTAACGCCCTCGTTCTTCATGCGCGCGAAAAGCTCTTGCAGGGTCGGCGCCTCAGGCGTGGTGAGCGAGGTGGGGACCGGATCGCGGTTGATTCGAGTACCGGTGGTCCCGATTAGGCCCACGGAATGCCCGGTGTGGAGCAGGCCGGCCTCCAGCAGGTAACTGGTGGTGGTCTTGCCGGAAGTTCCGGTAACGCCGATAACCGTCAGGTCGCGGGTGGGGTGGCCATAAATCTCGGCGGAAATGGGTCCGAGCACGGCACGAATATCGTCCACCACCACAATGGGGCGGGTCTCTTGGGCCTCGGTAAGCAGGTCGAGCCCGGCGGCGTCGGTAAGCACAGCTGCAGCCTTAGTATCGCGGGCGAACTGCGCGCCGTGTGCACGTGTGCCCGGCAGGGCGGCGAAAAGCGCGCCCTCAGGCAGCTGGGAAGAATCCAGCCCGCACGCGGAGACCTCCACGGAGGCATCACCAATGACGCGCCCACCAGAAAGCTGGGCGAGAGTATCCAAAGAAACGGTCATACTAAGCTCCTATTGTGCCCGCAGGGTCAGCCGCGGTGCTGGTTTCGAAGTCGGAATATTGTCACGGTTAAGCAGCCACGAGGCGATGTCGCGGAAAATCGGCGCTGCCGATTGGCCGCCGCCTCCATTGTCCTCCACGCCGGATTTGGGTTCATCCAACATGACGGCAACGACGAAGCGCGGATCATCGGCCGGGGCAATACCGGCGAAGGTGATCCAATAGGCGGAATTCGAATACGCCCCGGTATTCGGATCGACCTTTTGAGCCGTACCGGTTTTGCCGGAGAGCTGATAGCCCTTGAGCTGCGCATTACCGGCCGTGCCATTTTGCAGGCCGGCGTCATCGTCTTGGAAGACGGCGCGGAACATATCCACCGTTGTCTTGGCGGTTTCAGGGCTTAGCACCTGAGTCTTTTTCGGTTCCTCCAGCTTTTCGTCCTTACCGTCTGGCCCCTTCACAGAATCAATGATGCGCGGCTCGATGCGCTCGCCGCCATTTGCCAGTGTTTGATACACACTCGCCATCTGCAAGGTGGTCCACGACTGGCCTTGGCCAATGGGCAGGTTGGCGAAGGTGCCGCCGGACCATTGCTCTAGATCCGGCACGCTACCGGCCGATTCATTCGGCAGCTCAACGCCGGTGGTATTGCCCAACCCAAACTTCTTGAGGTACTCGGCGTACTTTTCCTGGCCCAATTTATCGGCGATCATCAAGGTGCCGACGTTGGAGGATTTACCAAAGATGCCGGTGGTCGTATACGGCTCGGTGCCGTGCTCCCATGCATCGTTGACCGTCACGCCCGCCATATCGATGGAGCCGGGGACCTGATGCACCTCATCCGGGGTGGTCACACCCTCCTGCAGTGCAGCAGCCGCGGTAACCACCTTGGCTACAGAACCCGGCTCATAAGGATGGGAGACGCTGCGGTTTTCAAAGTCCTTGCCTTCATCGAGCTGATCCTCAACATTCTTATTGGGATCCACGGTATCGGTATTGGCCATGGCAAGCACCTGGCCGGTGGCAGCATCGAGGACCACTGCTTCCGCACCAGAAGCCTTGGAGTTGGCCTTAGCCTTCTCCAACTTTTGCTGAACGTAAGTCTGCAGGTCCAGATCCAAAGTGAGGGTGACGTCGCGACCATCAACGGTATCCACGACGTCGCGCAGCGTGCCTGGAATTACCTGGCCATCCGCGGATACGTCCTCGGTGGACTGGCCGTCAATGCCGGTAAGTTCCGTATCGCGCGCGGCCTCGAAACCGAACTGTCCATGGCCATCCATCGACACCTTGCCCACAACGTTTTCACCAATGGCACCGTTGGGATATTGGCGGATGTCTTGGCGGTCCGCTGCCACTCCGTGGTACTTATTGGCGATCTCTACGGCAACATCCGGATCGACATTGCGCACCAGTACCTCATACTGGGTATCGGCTTTGAGCTTATTGAGGATGTCGTCCTTATCCACCTTGGAGGTCGAGGCGCCGGAATCCTCAATCAGCTTCGGGATTCCCTCAGACATGTCCTTGAGGGTCTCCTCCATCTTCTTGGTGAGGAAGCTATCCAGCTTTTTATCATCCATGCCCTCGGTCGAGCCATCTTTTTGGGCCTCGATCTCGGCCTTGTCTTTTAGCTCATCGCGCAGGCGGGTCGGCGAGACGGTCAAGGAACGAGACTTCATCGTGTAGGCCAAGCGCTGGCCATCGCGGTCTAAGATCTCTCCCCTCCGGGCCGGCTCAATATAGACGCGCTCACGCTGGGTGACGGCTTTGGCGGAAAGATCCGGGCCCCACACAAGCTGCACCCACGCCAAGCGGCCAGCGAGGACGACCATCGCCACGAGCACCACGGATACGATGATGCGCAGGCGTTTGCGCATCATTTTCTTTTGCGGCACCGCGGAGCTGGCAGAGCGGCGCGGGCGGCGCCTAGCCTTACTTGGCGTAGTCACAGTCCAGTGTCACCTTCCCTATTTCCGCCACAATTTCTTGCGTGTATTGATTGTGCCCTACAAAAGTGAGAATGCCCGCGCCACCACGCGCGAGCATCATCTTTTTCACCGATTATTCTTCCCTAGCTACTCGGCGCGGCTGGCATACGGCGCACGGGCCGGAAGGTTGGGTCGCGCATTGTTCTGGGCGGCATCAGCTTCGCCGGCCTCACGATCGGAATTACGGTCGGCATCGCCACCATTGCTGGTGCGCTGCTGTCCCTGTGGCACGGCATTGAGGGAATCCGACATCCCCTCCGTATCCTTTGGGTCGCTGGAAGCCTGGCCCGGGCGGATTGGTTCACCGTTGACATCAATGAGCTTTTCGGTATCCGGGGCGCCTTCGCGCTTGTCGACGATCTTTCCATCGCCGCCAACTTCCGCAATACCCGGCTGCTTAGGAATGGCCATTCCCATTTCGTCCGCGCGGCGCGCAATATCAGCCGAGGAGCTGAGATTCTCCGCATCGCGGTTGAGGGTCTCAATCTGGTTATCCAGTTGGGATTCCTGCACGGTGAGCTGCTGGATGGCAAAGGTTTGCTTGGTGGACAGACCAGACAGCCACATGGCCAAGGCCACGCCGACGATAAGCAGGGTGAGGGAAATGACGCTCAACCGGGTAAGGAGCCCGTTCTTCTTCGTTTGCGGCTGCAGCTGGCGTCCGCGGAAGCTCACTACTTGCTTCGAGCCTAGGCGCTTCGTGCTGCGGTGCGGCACGCGAGTGCGGCTCGGAGCACGCTTAGTGCTGGGACGCTCGCGCAGCGCCGTCGGGGCTCCGGTATCAATTCCGGTGGTGAAGTCTCGGCTGGCGCCCATGGTGCGAGTGGCCTCTCTGTCGCGGCTGTCAGTCTTTAGGTGGTTGCGGCGTGGGATGGTGCTCATTGCCTGCCTCCCGGCGGTAGAAATTCTGGCATTCCCTCGAGTCTTTCGATGGCACGAACACGCACCGACGCAGCTCGCGAATTTTCCACAATTTCCTCTTCAGAGGCCTTTTCCGCCCCGCGCGTAACGATCTTGAACTTCGGCGCGGTGCCCGGAAGATCCATCGGCAATCCAGCCGGCGTCTTGGAAGTGGTCAGTTCTTTGAAGGCTGCTTTCACGATGCGGTCTTCCAAAGATTGGTAGCTCATGAATACGGCACGGCCACCTTCTGAAAGCGCCTGGGTTATGACCGGCAGGACATTTTCAATAGCTTCCAACTCGCGATTGACCTCAACCCGCAGCGCCTGGAAGGTGCGCTTGGCGGGGTGTCCTCCGGTACGGCGGGTCGCAGCGGGAATGACATCATAAAGTAGCTCAACGAGCCGCGCGGAGTTGACGAAAGGCTCCTTGTCGCGCTCTTTCAACACGGCGGAGGCAATTTTTCCAGCGAAGCGCTCATCGCCATAGGTCTTGAGGACCCGCGCTAAGTCACCGTGCGAATAGGTATTGAGTACATCCGCCGCAGTGATCCCCTGCGAAGGATCCATGCGCATATCCAGCGGCGCATCCGCTTTATAAGCGAATCCGCGGTCTGCCTGGTCTAGCTGCATTGAGGAAACACCAAGGTCAAAAAGGGCGCCGGCAATGCCTACGGTGCGGGCCGAATCAAAGATATCGCCCTCCCCTTCCGCGATGGCGCTGCCCAGCTCATCGAATCGTGCATTAACGCCGACGAAGCGATCGCCGTAGGGCGCAAGACGTTCGGATGCATTGCGCAACGCCTGCTTATCGCGGTCAACACCAATAACCCGCACCTCGGGGAAAGATTCCAGGAAGTAGCGAGTGTGACCGCCGGCGCCCAAGGTGGCGTCGACAAGCACGGCCTTATCCCCCGCCGCCTCTACCTGGGGGCGCAGGAGATCGGCCATGCGCTCGCGCATGACTGGCACGTGGCCGTGGTTATCCGACACGTCATAATTTAGGTCTTTGGTAGCCATGTCTCCCCGCAACCCCCTTTCTCAAATTTCCTGACTTCCAGTGGTGGAAAGCATGCGAGTGCGTATAGGGCCCTGTCCGAGGCAGGTTTCTGATATCGGGGAAGTACACCAGAATCATCCGCCTCGGACAGAGTCCTTACACGCACTCTTGTGCAGGCTTAGAGCAAGCCCGCCAGTACGTCATCGGCATCTGCTGCCGAATAAGCATCTTCAGTTTGCGACTGGTACTCAGCCCACGCGGCTGCGTCCCAAATTTCGAGAAAGTCCACAGAGCCAACCACAACGCACTCCTTAGACAAGTTCGCATATTCCCGATGCCCCGCGGACAACGTAATGCGCCCATGCCCGTCCGGCCGCTGTTCGTCCGCACTTGCTGCCAAGTTACGGATGAAAGCACGTGCTTCTGGGTTGGTTCGAGAAACTGCCGCAGCCTTCCGCGCGCGTGCCGCAAATTCCTCCCGCGGGTACACGGCCAGCGAGTGGTCCTGCCCCTTGGTGACCATGAGGCCACCCGCGAGTTCATCGCGAAACTTTGCCGGAAGCGTAAGACGTCCCTTGTCATCGAGCTTCGGAGTGTAGGTTCCGAGAAACATCCCGGCGTCCACCTTCCTTACTCGAAAACTCCGGATTCTCTTACTTCAGAATCGAGGCCCTTAAGCCCCTCTTTCCTCCGCTGCGCCCCACTCTACCCCACTTTCCCCCACCTAACCCACTTAAAGCGGCGTGTCCCTCAGATAGCTCTCGATTACGTGCAGCTAGATAATGGTTTTTCCAGTGGGAAGAAATCCCGCGAAAGGCCTTGACAGCTCACTACAATCACCCCACTCACCCCACCCGTAACACCAATATAATGCGCCCCACTCCACCCACCGACCCCATATGCTGTGTTATCGAGGACTTTTACCTAAGCCCATGGGGCAACTACCCCACGATTGCCCACCCAGCGCCTCATCCGTGGGGCAAAGTGGGGAATTTTGGCGAGATACAAAAGTGCCCCGGTTGACCCTCACTGGGTCAACCGGGGCGAACTAAATTAAAAAGCGCTAACGCTCCTCAAAGCGGCGACGGAAGTTTTCCTCCAACTTGCCACTGACTCCACCACTGCGGGACGCGGATTTCTTTGCACGAGCGCTGGAATAATGGCCCTGGGCGGAATGCCCAGATCCATCTCCGCGCAGCATCCACACACCTGCGGCAAACATCACCAAAAAGCCCGCGATAGAAAGCACGATAAACCACAGGCTTTGCTGCGCGAGAGCAACACCGCCGACAAGCATGCAAAGGCCAACGACAACGAGCGCTACACCTCGGAGGGTTACCGCACCGCCGGATCCGCCGAACGACGTAGGCTCAGAAACGGAAGCGCCAAACTTAGGATCGTCAGCAAGTAACGATTCCTCAATTTCACGGAGCGTACGCTGCTCCTGCTCAGAAAGGGACACTGTTCCTCCAACTAGGGATTGAGCTTCGGGCGGTAATGGTTCTACCTATACTAACGCCCAGAATAATCAGTATGTTCCCCAAAAGGTAGTGAGCGCCCCCACGGAGTGACTACGCAGCAAAAGCGCCGAAAGTAGTCCCTGTCTCACTTTCATCCAAAAATTGTGCGGCATGCTGCATGAGACCATAAACATATTCCTCGCTCGGCGCTTCATCCAGCCCCGAAGACACGCGCGCACGAGTCCGCGAATATCCCTTAAAGGATTCAGCCCACCGTTTGCCTTCCACACCGACGAGCGCTAACCGATCCCATGCACTGGAGGGAAGGCGGCGGCGCCGAGCCACGACAGATGCAGCTACTCGTGCGCCAGCAGTACGTAAAGCCGATTGGTACGCCACCTCTAAAGCTTGATCGAATCGTCCCTCAGCCGCATAACCGCGCGCAGCGTCTAATAATTCTCGCGCCTGGAAGAGAAAACGTGCCCGCTTGCCACCTTCTCGCCCAAGAGAATGGGTACGCGTTGCCGAAATAATCTGTGCCATTGCCTCTGTCCTTAACTAAATAAATAACGTCGTTGAACTGCCCCTGACCCTAAGCAAGCCGCTAGACATTTCACCCCCGAGCATAGTTCACCTGTTCGATTTAAGCAACGTTAATAGCTGGCCACACGCTTTTTCCAGACTTCTTGTTCGATTCAATTTTGTGAATTTCGAAGAACATAGCGAGCCCTGCTTTCCCTCCGCCACAGACTTCTGGTGTCATAGGAAGAGTGAGCTTTGAAATTCGCCGCCTAACCCCGCCAGAATTCTCCCTGCTAGCCCCACAGTTGGTTGAGATTTACATCGAGGCAATGCACTACAATCCCGCAATCTTGCATAGCCGCATTTCAAGCTGGCGAAATGACGTGACCCGCCCCGGATTCGGCGCGCAGATTGTCACCCATGAAAATGGCATCGTCGGCGTGGCCTATGGGTTCTTAGGCTCCCCAGATAGCTGGTGGGACGCTGAACTTCGCCGCGGGCTCCGCCTACAAGGCGGGCCCACCGAAGAGCAGTGGGACATTGTGCGCAACTACTTTGAGCTGGCTGAGATCCACGTCTTGCCGCAGTACCAGGGGCACGGCCTAGGCAGAAAGCTTTTGGAAGGATTGCTGTGGAATGCCCCGGCGCGCTATGCGCTGTTGTCCACACCCGAGGTGCCGAACGAGGATAACGGTGCCTTCCGTCTTTATAGAGCCGTCGGCTTCTTCGATGTCCTCCGTGATCATCTCTACCCCGCCGATGCTCGCCCCTTTGCCATATTGGGCGCAAGCCTGCCGCTGTAAACCTCTGTTATTTCTTGCGCAGCCTAGCCGGTATCGTGTGGGGTGTGACTATGCAGAATATTCCTGAGCTTGCGGACATCCCCGGTGCGGTGCGCGAGGAACTCGCCACCTTTCTCGATCAACGCCGAGAGCAGGTGGCCGAAATCGGCGCCCCTGTGACCAAGGCCGTGAGCTTTTTGGAATCCTTCGTGCTTGACGGTGGCAAGCGAGTACGACCTACCTATGCCTGGGCGGGCTACCTCGCCGCAGGTCGAGGAGAAGAAGATCCCGCGGCCATGCTCCGCGCGGCCGCCTCTTTGGAATTTATCCAGGCCTGCGCCCTTATCCACGATGACATTATCGATGCTTCCAATACCCGTCGCGGCAATCCTACGGTGCACCGGGGCGTCGAAAAGCTGCACCGCGAATCGGAGTACCTAGGGGATCCAGAGTTCTTCGGCACCTCCGTGGCAATCTTGGTAGGCGATTTAGCACTGGTGTATGCAGAGGACATGTTCCAAGATTCCGGCCTGAGTGCGGCCGCTTTGCACCGTGCTCGCGGCCCCTGGCGCGGCATGCGCACTGAGGTTATCGGCGGGCAGCTCTTGGATATCTCTTTGGAGGCGGCAGGTTCCGAATCGGTAGAGCTTGCCAATTCGGTCAACCGTTATAAGACGGCCGCTTATACCATTGAACGCCCGCTGCACTTGGGCGCCGCTATCGCCGGTGCAAGCGAGGAACTTATCGCTGCCTTCCGCGGCTATGGGCACGATATTGGCATTGCCTACCAGTTGCGTGACGATCAGCTGGGTGTTTTTGGCGATCCCGCGGTGACCGGCAAACCTGCCGGTGATGACCTGCGCGAAGGCAAGCGAACCGAACTTCTAGCGCTAGCGCTCCAGCGCGCGGATGAGTCTGATCCACAAGCTGCTGCTACCTTGCGCAAGCTCATTGGCCGCACCTCAGATCCCCAGGAGCTATCGCGCTTGGCCCAGATCATCGCTGATTCGGGCGCACCAGAAGAAATTGAGCGCCGCATCGATTCCCTAACACAATCGGGACTGCAACACCTGCACTCCGCACAGGTAGATCCCGCGGTCACCGAAACCCTAGAGCAGTTGGCTATCAAGGCTACTGCTCGCCGCAAGTAGGTTGTGCCGTGGCAAAGACGTACTCTTTTCCCATTCCGCGCGCGCTGCCGCTAGGGCTATCTGCCTCCTGCATTTTACTGCTCGCGTCCTTCTCTGGCGGTGCCACCCGCAACCGTGGAGGACTCCTCGAAGCATTAAATATCGGCTTCTTGTCCTATGGACACGGGCGCAATCTCGGCCTCGCGCTGTACTGGGTGGGTATTTTCCTCTTAGCCGCAGCGTGGGTGCTAGCTGGGCGCACCATCATTCGCCCGCAGCTCAAAAATCCTCTCCCCGAGGGCGGCTTGCGCGACATCCAGCGCATCCTCATCGCCTGGGTAGCTCCCCTTTTATTAGCCGGGCCATTGGCCTCACGCGATGTGTATTCCTACCTCATGCAAGGTGCTATGGTTCGCGATGGCTTCGACCCGTATACCGAAGGTGCCGCCGTTAACCCCGGACCCTTCCTCCTTGAGGTATCTCAAGATTGGCGCAATACCACCACGCCTTATGGTCCCCTTCACCTGTGGATAGGAGAACTGGTCACCAGCCTGGTAGGCGATAACGTCACTGCAGGCGTGGTGATCTATAAGATTCTTTCTCTGCTCGGGTTTGTTACCATCGCCTGGTCAATCCCCCGCATCGCCCGCAAACTCGGCGCGGATCCTGCGGTAGCACTGTGGCTTGGTGTAGCTAATCCAGTCATTATCTTGCACCTTATCGGCGGCATGCATAATGAGTCACTCATGGTGGGGATCGTGTCTATCGGCCTGCTAGCGGCATTGCATAAGCGCTTCCACGCCGCCCTCATCCTCGTGGGCACGGCCGTGGCTATGAAGGCAACTGCGGTTATTGCGGCACCGTTTATCGTATGGATGATGCTCCACCACTACGCTCCCAAGGGCTCCAGTAAGTGGCGACAACTTGCTGTCTTTGTGCTATCTGGCATCGCCGCAGTGGCAGAAATCATCGCCGCAGTGGCCCTCATCACGTGGGTTTCCGGCACGTCGTGGGGCTGGCTATCGCAGGTAAGCGGCAATTCCAAGGTGATTAACCCGCTGGCAGGTCCCACCTTGGCCACCGATATTATCTTCCCAGCGGTACAAATATTTATGCCGGATGCGTCCTATAACGCCATCCTGGCCGTCCTGCGCAGCATCGCCATGGCTTGCATGCTCATTGGGCTGGTGGCGGTGTGGTGGCTTTGCCGCAAGGACAACCGCGACGCCATTATGGGCACCGCGGCCGCGTACCAAGTTGCCTTTGTTTTCAATGCCGTGACTCTGCCGTGGTACTACGCCTCAATCTTCACCCTGATGGGCACCTTCCGGCCGCCGCTCTGGCTTATCAAATTCACGACCGGCGTGGCCCTGTTTATCGGCGTCTCGTTCTCTGGCGATGGCAATCACCAGCTCTACAACTGGTTCTGGGTCATCGGCATGATTGTGGTGGCATGGTTTGCCACCCAGTGGATCTTTGAAGACGTGCCTAAAAAGCGGCAGCCTGCGCGCGCCGAATAACCTCGCGGGCAAGGTGACCGTGCAGGGCATCGATCGGGCGGCCCGGCAGCGAGTCATCCTCGGTAAAGAGATGCTTGAAGATTTCGTCGTCCTTATAGCCGCCGTCTGTCAACACGGTAATTGCCGCAGTTACGTGCTTGGCAATAACGCCCTTGTCGTTGAAGAAGGCTAGCGGCACGCGCTTTCCTTCTGGGGAATCCCAGGCAATAAACTTTCGGTCCTGCAGCAGGTCATAAGCGCGGGTGATGGGCAGGTCTAGCTTTTCTGCCACCTGCTGCATGCTGAGCAGTTCTTCGTTTGCGAGCAAGGAATCGAGGGATTTTTCTTGGTTAGTCACGTTCTCTACTTTAACGCGGGCTAGATGATCAGCCATACTGGGAAGCATGACTAGGTTGGAAATTGGTGACGTTCTGGAGAACCGTTACCGGATCGATCGCCCCATTGCCCGCGGTGGCATGTCTACCGTCTATCGCTGCGTGGACATGCGGCTGGGGCGAGCGGTCGCGGCCAAGGTCATGGACGAGCGCTATTCCGATGACCCGGTCTTTATCAAGCGTTTTTCTCGCGAGGCTCGCGCCATGGCCCGCCTGCAGCATCCCAATCTCGTAGCTATTCACGATTTTTCCGCTGACGGCGAGCCCATTTATCTCATCATGGAGCTCATCGATGGCGGTACGCTGCGCGAGCTATTGGCTGAGGGTGGCCCCTTTCCAGTGCAGGCGGCCGCCTCTACCCTGCGCAATGTTTTGCGCGGCTTGGAAGAGGTGCACTCGACCGGGCTCATCCACCGGGACATCAAGCCCGATAATGTGCTTATTACCTCCCACCACCGGGTAAAGGTGGGCGATTTCGGGCTGGTGCGTGCCACCAATGCCGAGGCTACCTCGGACATGATCGTGGGCACCGTGTCCTATCTCGCGCCGGAGCAGGTCACCGGCGAGGACATCACACCGGCCGCAGATGTCTATTCAGCCGGCATTGTCCTCTTCGAGCTTCTTACCGGCACCGTTCCTTTTTCGGGGGATACTCCCCTAGCGCATGCCACGGCCCGTTTGGATTCCGACGTCCCCGCGCCGTCCTCGCGGATTTCCGGGGTGCCCAAGCTTGTCGACGCCCTCGTGGCCACCGCCACCGCCCGCGATCCCCGCGAGCGCTTCGCCGACGCGGGAGAATTCCTCGAGGCGCTCGATGATGTCTGCAGGGAACTCGATCTCCCGGACGTGACCATTCCCGTGCCAAGGAACGCTGCCGCGGCGCGCACGGCACAAGCACCCACGGATTTTTCTGGCACTGGAGCCACGGAAATTTTCGAACCCACCCGCAGCATTCCACAGGGCGAAACGGAGCATCTCGACGGCGGCCCGACAGAAATCATCCCGCCGCAGCGCCTTAGCTTTGAGACGAAACTGGATTTGCCTCAGTCCGGAGCCACTCCAGAACCGGAGCCGCAACCATTGTCACGCCCCCAGGCACAGCCGTATTCCGCGACCGAGCCCCCACTCGAACCATTCGCGCCGGCGGCTGCTTCTGCCCCTGCGCCGGTACCTGCTCCAGTCCCCGAGCAGCCGGTCCAGAGCGCGCATGAAGAACCCGCCGAGCGTCCGCTGACCAACCGCAATCCACTGTCACTAGTGCTGTACTTAATAGTGGTCGCGATTGCGGTGGGCGCGGTGGCTATCGGCGGGTGGTGGTTCGGCTCCTCGCTCTACGGCATGACGCCGAACCTGTGGATTTAGTTACGTAGCATCTCCGCGATGAGGAAGGACAGCTCGAGCGACTGCTGCGTATTCAGGCGCGGATCTACGGCCGACTCGTAGCGGCCCGGCAGATCCACGTCGGTAATGTCCTCGGCGCCGCCCAAGCACTCGGTGACGTCTTCACCGGTGAACTCAAGGTGTACGCCACCCGGGTGGGTGCCCAGTTCGCGGTGAACCTCAAAGAAGCCTTGGACCTCATCCACGATCTTGTCAAAGTGGCGAGTCTTGTAGCCATTAGAAGCGGTGAAGGTATTGCCGTGCATCGGATCGGACTGCCATACCACCTTGTGACCGGAGTCTTCCACCGCCTTGACAATGGCAGGCAGAACCGTGCGCACCTTATCGTGGCCCATGCGCGAGATCATGGTCAGGCGCCCCGGCTCGCGATTCGGGTCCAGCCTTTCCGCATACTCCACGGCCTGCTCCGGGGTGACGCCCGGCCCCAGCTTGATGCCCACTGGGTTACCAATCATCGCCGCAAAGTTCACGTGGAAATCTTCGATGCCACGAGTGCGCTCACCAATCCATACCTGGTGCGCAGAGAGATCGTAGAGCTTGGTATCGCCGTTATTGTCCTGGCCCAAGCGCAGCATGGAGCGCTCGTAGTCCTTCAGCAATGCCTCGTGCGAGCAGTAGATATCGGCTGAACGCAGGGTGTCATCGTGCACGCCGCAGGCATTCATGAAGTTCAAGCCGTTTTCAATCTCCCGGGCCAAGTCCTGGTAGCGGGCACCAGCGCGGGACTTGCGCACGAACTCGCGGTTCCACTCATGCAGGCGGTAAAGATCCGCAGTGCCGGAAGAGGTCAAAGAACGCACGAGGTTCATTGCCGCCGAAGAGTTCGCGTAAGCGCGGATCATTCGGGCCGGGTCGTGGCGACGAGCCTCATCGGTCGGCTCCACGCCATTGACAATGTCACCGCGGTAATTCAACAAACCATTGGAGTCCGTATCGGAAGAACGTGGCTTGGCGTACTGGCCGGCGATGCGTCCGAGTTTAACCACGGGCACGGATGCGCCGTAGGTCAACACCACGGCCATCTGCAGCAGCGTTTTCACATTGCCACGGATATGCGGCTCAGTATTGGACTCAAAGGTTTCCGCGCAATCGCCACCCTGCAGCAAAAATGCGTTACCCAAGGCAACGTCTGCCAGCTTCTTCTTGAGCGCCTCGATCTCGGGCGCAACCACGATGGGCGGCACGGACTCGAGAATCTTGCGCACGTTATCGGCCTGGGAAGTATCCCAGCTGGGCTGCTGCTTTGCGTCACGCTTGATGACGTCCTGGAAAACCTCTTCGATGCCGGCGGGCAATGGCGGGAGGTCTGGGAGAACGCCTTGCGGAATATCTACTGTCCAACTCACACTGCTATTTAACCATCAAGCGCCTATCGCGCGTTAGTTAAATTCTAGATATTAATTCTATTGCCTTTAGACAGCGGAAGCACCTGGGCGCAGGCACGGAACTTGGCGAGGTTATGGCGGGCGTCGACAAGCGCATCGTGATTGCCCTTAGGGACAGCCGGCAGGCTGGGACGCCCCGCAAACTCCCAGTACTGCTTCAGCTCGCGGGTATAGCGGGGCATGCGTTTAGGCAGTCCAGCCATATCGCCCCACAGCTGCGCCAAAACCACATGATCATAAGCGCCCACCCACGCCCACAGCTCTACCGGGGTTGAGCTCTGGGTAAGAAACTCGAAGACCTCCGTGCGAATGGTCGCCAGAGGTTTCCATACTGGGTCCCGCGGGCTAGGCAGCTTGGCCAATACATTGTCTTTGACCCAAGAATTGGCCTTGGACGGATCGAAATCTGTAGACACGGCGTAGTACTCGCTGCCATTCTCACCGACGATGCCGATGGAGACCAATTCAATGGTTTGTCCATCTTCGATAAATTCGGTGTCATAGAAGTAGCGCACGTCTCCCAAGCCTAGCGCCGCCTAGTCTGCGGCGATAAATTGGCCCCTTAAAGAGACGGTTGTACACTTCTGGCGTGAAGAAATCTTTGTGGTTTACTGCTTTGCCCTTGTGCCTCTCCGCCCTCGTGGCCCTCTGGTGGCTCATTGATATCCCGGAGCTTTTCTCCGGCCATTTTTCCGCGTATTACCACATTGACCTAGACGTTTACCGCGAAGGCGGGGCCGGCTTTGGCAGCGACCTCTATGCCAAGGACTACCTCGTTGGCAGCAATCGTGATGTCTCTCTTCCCTTCACCTATCCGCCCTTTGCGGCGCTGCTCTTTGCCCCGCTGAGCTGGATTCCCCTCACTGCTGCAAGCATCCTGGTTTCTATCGCCTCCTTTCTGGCACTGTGGGGCTGCATAGCCTTGGTTCTGCGCGCCGTTGATTGCCCTGGCTGGGCAGGCTGGGCGCTTCTAGCGGCGATGCTTACGGAGCCGGTGACGGAGACCTTTAGCTTCGGGCAGGTCAACATCCTGCTCACCGCACTTGTAGTAGCGGATATTCTCTGGCTGCGCCCCGGACGCGGCAGGGGCGTGCTCACCGGTATCGCAATGGCAATCAAGCTCACCCCTGCAGTATTCCTTGCCGTATTTTTCGTCCGCCGCGAATGGCGCGCATTTTTCGCCGCTCTCGGTTCCTTTTTGGCAGCTGGGCTCATCGCCTTCGCCTGCAATCCACATAGCTCCATCCAGTACTGGAGCGAAACCCTGCGCGATTCCAACCGCATCGGTGGACTTGCCTATAGCTCCAACCAATCTCTGCGTGGATTCTTTAGCCGCTTAGCACCTGAACACGCTGAAAAACTGTGGCTCGTAACCGTTGTCCTCGTCGTTGCCATCGTATGGTTTGCCATGGAGCGCCTCTCCCACGAGAACCAGGCGGTACTCATGCTGCTGGCCGCTTCAGTATCGCTCCTGTGCTCGCCAGTGTCATGGTCGCATCACTTCACCTGGCTGGTATTGGCAGGCGTGCTGCTAGTGGCGCAGCACCACTGGGCACTCGCTGCGCTGACATGGCTGGCGCTTTTGGCCCGCGGTCATTGGCTTGTCCCCCATGCCAATGACCAAGAGCTGGACTGGGCATGGTGGCAGCACATCGTGGGCAATGACTACGCCATCGTTACCGCTCTGCTGGTTCTTTGCTCACTACCATTGGCTCTACGACGGGCCGGCGCTTATCAATCCGCGGCGGAACCAGCGTCCAGCCAAGGATAGGAACCTTTCCCAGGGCCCAGAGCGCTACCGATGCCGCAGCGGAGTAGAAGAAGCACATTCCGATCCAGAACCAGGTATTTTCCATCGGCCACTGGCCAGCAAGGCTCACCACATAGTCGCGGTGGGCCATGAAGAAGCCGTACCCCAGCGTCATGCCGATTGGGTGGGCCAAGTAAATGGGCAGGGTATGCCGGCCCACGAACTTTACAAAAGTGGACAGAGCCGGAACATGGCTAATAAGTACAGCACCAACGATGCCCGCTGGGGTTTCAAGCGTCTGCTCCGCAAAGCGGATCAACAGGTCTAGATCGCCTCGGCCAAGAATGTCCCCGCCTGGAAGTGGCCACTGCACCGCTACCTCGCCTTCGACGGCATTCCAGGTTTGCCGAATGGTAAGTCCCGCGATGTAGCTGATGATTGCCGCACCATATGCCCACAGAGAGCCCTTGCGGAAGGTGCCTTTAAAGGGTGCTTCGGCGGCGTCGGCAAACCGCGTAATAGGCCCGCGGAGATAAGCCGCACCGACGAAGATGGGCAAGAACATGATTGCCTTGCCAATAAAGTAGTAATGATGCTGCCACGCTATAAACAGCAGCGGCGCAAAGCTCAGGCCAATGCCTGCCCACGCGGGCAACTTGCGTACGGCCCACAAAAATATGTTGAAAAAGATGAGCGCGTGAATGAACCACGCCATGGTATGACCCAACAGCAGGTTATAGAGCAGATCCGTAAGCTGAAGATAGGGATCACCAAATACCCAGTGGTACTCGATGCGCTTAGTCCACAGCTCAACGGTCATCCACACCGTATAGGGCACGAGGAAAAACCACAGGCGGCGGGTAAAGAGCTCGCTGAATGAATAGCGGAAGATCTTGGTAGAGAAATAGCCGGATACGAGGAAAAACAAGGGCAGGCGGAGCGGGTCCAGCCACACGTTTAGGTCAGCCAACCACGTTAGCTCACCTTCCGGAACCACCAGCGTGACGTGCAAGAGCACAACGCCGATAATGGATACGCCTTTAGCGGTATCTGGCCAAGCTAAGCGGGCCTTGGGAATAGTGATTACCTCCCCTTGTATTCAGCGCCGGCGGGGTAACCATGGCCGGCCTTGAGCGAAGCCTTCACATCGGAGGCGTACACATCAACATAAGGCTTATCGCTCAGCTCGGCCAAATTGCGCATCACAAAATCCGTGAAGGCGCGGACAGTCTCGTGCTCGGCCGGATTCATCCCGCGCTCCTTGGCCCACTCATGCGGCCAGATGGGGTCTCCTACCCGCACGCCAACCTTGAAGGGACGGGGAATCCACGAGCCAATGGGATTCGCCTTGCGCGAATTGATCATCGCGATGGGAAATACTGGCTGATTAGTCTCCATCGCGATGCGCCCCATACCGGTGCGACCCTTGTACACACGGCCGTCTGGGGAACGAGTTCCTTCCGGATAGATACCGAAGAGATCGCCGCGGGACAAAATACCTTCTGCGGTTTCCACAATGGCGTCGCCAGCGTCCTCGCTATCGCGCTCGATAGGGACTTGCCCTACCGAGGTAAAGAACCACTTTTGCAGGCTGCCAACAAGGCCAGGAGTGGTGAAGTACTCCGACTTAGCCGGGAAAGTGATCTGACGTGGGCATACCAAAGGAAAGAAGAAGGAATCCATGACAGCCTGGTGATTCGACACCAAAATCGCAGGGCCTTCAGCGGGGATTTTCTCGATGCCCTCACTCCACGGGCGATTCCATACTCGCAGGGCAGGTCCGAAAAAGATGTGCTTAAAAGCCCAGTACCACTTGTTTTTCATCGCCAGGTCGTCCTTTGTTAGTTTTAACGGCCGCTGCGGGCCAAATCGGCTACGCCAATCATACCCGCTGCGGACCCTAATTCTGCGGTGGCCACACGTGCGAGGGGACGGTGCCCTGCCCCGACAATATCCTGTCCCATGGCTTGGGCAGCGCCCTCGAGATACAGGTCCGCATCTTGAGATACGCCGCCTCCGAGCACAATAAGTTCCGGATCCAATACATCAGCGACAATGGATAGGCCCTGGCCCAGCCACCGGCTGAAGTCTTCCATCACCGCGACGGCAAGTGGATCTCCGCGCCGCGCCGCCTGGGTAATTTCCTTGCCTGTGGGATCAGCCGGCAGCGAGGTCTCATAGCTTCCACGCAGATCAGCGCAGGTATCCGGCAACGCGGTACCGGAGGCATAACGTTCCAAGCAGCCGCGCTTGCCGCAGGAGCACTGCCGACCATTGGGGACCACCACGATATGCCCAAATTCTGGGGCGGTACCAAACGCACCGCGGTAGATGGTGTCATGCGTCATCAACGTCGCGCCAATTCCTGTTCCTACCGCAAAGAAAACCCAATCCTCTGCTCCGCGGCCAGCTCCAAAGCACCACTCACCCCACGCGGCGGAATTGGCATCATGCTCCAAACGCACGTGCATACCGAGCTTCTGCGAAAGCGATTCTCGGACGTTGGCGTGCCGCCAGGGAAGGTGCGGGGCGAAGCGCACTACCTCACACGTAGGATCCAAAAATCCCGCCAAGGCGAGGCCGACGGCGTCCACCTCATAGTCGGCGCGCAGCTCATCGACGATGCCCACAATGTCCGCTTCCAGCTGCTCGACGTCCATGGAAGTGGGAACCGTGCGGCTCGCGAGGATCTCACCCTCCCGAGTGATCACTCCGCCGCGCACGTTGGTGCCACCGACGTCGAAGCCGATAGTCAGATCGGCGGAGTTCTTCTTAAGCATGCATAACAGAATATACCGACAACCGGGTTAGGGTCACATCAAGACATCAGCTGCCGCAATCGCTGCCCCATTATCCGCCACGTCCAATTCTCTTCTACATGGCGACGCCCCGCCTGCCCCATGTGAAGCCTACGCTGCGGGTCGGCCAAGAGAGCTTTCAACGCTCCAGCTAGTTCCGGCACAGATCCGCCCTTGACGACGACCCCCGTCTCCCCTGTCACCGTCTCTGGTGCACCACCGGAGTCTCCGGCAACAACTGGCAAGCCGCACGCCTGCGCCTCCAAATAGACGATGCCCAAGCCCTCGACGTCTAGCCCTCCGCCACGGGTGCGTGCCGGCATGGCAAAAACATCCGCTGCGTGCAAAGCAGTCTCAATGCTTTCCGCTTCCTGAATCACTGAGTCTGGACAGTAGATTTCCGCCAATTGTTCTAAAGCCGCGCGGTAGCGTCCGCGCCCAATAAGTAGGAGCTGTGCATCCGGAAATTCTTCACACACGAGAGGCATAGCGCGTAGAAGCTGATCCTGCCCCTTGCGTGGAACGAACCGCGAAATGCAGACGATGGTCGGCCCGCTGACTCCGAACTCTGCCTTTGCCGCTGCACGTTGCTCCGGCGTGGCTGGAGAAAGGCCCTCCACACTCACTCCGGAAGGCAGGTGCTCCCAGCACGGGTTCGGTCCAAATGGTCGACGCAACCGACGCAGGGTGTAGTCGGAGATATAGGTAATCACATCAGCATAGTCACCAATGCGGCGCAGGCACTGCCGAGCAACGGGCACCATTGACCACCCCACTTCGTGCCCGTGCGTCGTAGCTACTACACGGGTCGCCCCCGCCTCTTTTGCAGCCTTGCCCATCAAAGCAAGGGGCGCGGCTGCACCAAACCAGACGATGTCAATATTTTCTGTGCGGATGATCTCCTGCATCCGACGAACCGTGGCAAGCGTCGGCAACATCACACGGCGAGGCCAGCGGATGACCTTGTAGTCCACCGCGGCATCGAATTCCGCCGGTGATTCCTGGGTTGAGGCAAAGACTACGACATCGCGCGGATCTAAGGTTGCTACGAAATCGCGCAGGTAAGACTGAATCCCGCCAATCTTGGGCGGAAAGTCATTAGTTACCAGCAGAACGCGGGCCACTTAGTACCGCGCCGTTCCGGTAATCGGCATAGATTTCAACGGCACCACCTGAACGGGCACGCCATAGGTAGAGGCATGGACTACCTGACCATTACCGATATACATGCCGACGTGAGTTACGCCAGGGTAATAACCCACGATATCGCCCGGCTGTAGGTCTTCCAACGGTACCGATGTGCCACCTGCAATCTGAGCCTGCGACGTACGCGGAATGGACTTACCAATCTGCTGATACGCCCAGAACATCAATCCAGAGCAGTCGAACTGGTCGGGTCCAGCCGCACCCCAGCCATATGGGGCGCCCAGCTTCGACAAGGCAGCCGAGACAGCACCATCAGCTACCTCCCCCAGATCCATATCCGGCTTATCAGATCCGCCGAATTGGCCTTCCCAGGCCTCGCGCTGCTGCTCATCGAGAGCGTCCACCTGCTTCTCGATGTCCTTTTGCTGCTTTTCCAACTCCTCCTTTTCCTTGAGAAGCTCCTCGCGCTGCTCTTCCAGCGCCTTCTTTTCCTCGCGCACCTTCGCGGCGGCATCGGCAGCCTTATGCTTTTGCTCTTCCGCCATGGAAGCGGCATTAGCCTTTGCATCAAGAGTGCGCTGGGCCTTGCGGGAAAGCGCGCCGAGGTAGCCCATGCGCTCTACGGCATCGGAGGGATCTTCTGCAGCCAAAGCTCCAGACACTGCCGAACGGGAATCACCGCGGTAGCGCGACTGTGCGATGCCATTGACACGGTCCTGCTGGGTGGAAACATCCCCCTTCGCATCGTCCGCCCGCGTTTGTGCCTCAGCGGCGGCCTGCTCGGATTCAGCAACCTCAGCCTGCTTCTCCTCAAGCTTGACCTCGAGCTCTTTTACTTCTTCGTTCTTGGCAGAAACTTTGCGCGCAACTTCTCCTACGCGCTCCACCAAGGCGTCTACATTTTCGGTGGCACTCTCCTGTTGTGGAGCGGCCTCCTGCGCAACAACCTGCGAAATCCCAGAAACCGACGTAACAGCAAGAGCCGCTGCAAGTGCAGCTGCAGGAAGTACTCGTTTAGACACGTAAGGACCCCTAGACTAAGAAATTTTAAAAATCGTACTAACTATAGCGGGTTTTACCCCCTGATGCACGACAAAGCCCTCCCCGCGAAGGGGAGGGCAAGATCCGCCGCTTCTTAGAAGCGAACTGCGGAGTGAATCGGCATGTAGTTCAGGTCGCGCTCCTGAACCGGCACGCCGGAGTTAAGGGCGTCGATGATGGTGCCGTGGCCGGTGTAGATACCAACGTGGGAAGCGCCACCGTAGTAAGCGATGATGTCACCCGGCTGCAGCTGATCCAGGGATACCGGGGTACCGGCGGCAGCCTGTGCCTGAGAGGTACGCGGGATCTCCTTGCCAGCCTGAGCGTATGCCCAGCTGGTCAGACCGGAGCAGTCGAAAGCGTTCGGGCCAGCGGCGCCGTATACGTACGGAGAACCGATGACGGAGCGGGCTGCTGCCAGTGCCTTCTGGCCAACGGTCTGCTGTGCCGGGGCGGCTTGCTTGTGGCCAGCTGCTGCGTAGTTGGTGTTCTGCTGGTTAGAAACCTGACCCAGGGACGGAACGTAGCGGTCAATGTTCGGAACCTGGTCAATGTTCGGGACGTTTTCCAGGCCTGCTACCTCAAAGCGGTAGTCGGTATTAGGTACGACGACCTCTGCTGCCTGTGCGACGCCCGGTGCGACGACTGCTGCGGTTGCAGCCAGTGCTGCAGTAGATGCGATGCGACGGGTGTTCTTAATGCCCTGACGACGGTGCTGTGCCATGAGTAAAACTCCAAATCTTCCTGCGCGCCTACTTCCCTAATAAAGGAAGCTCTGACCCTGGGGGACTAGCGTTCGTTGGGAATCCGTTCCTTTAGGATTTCCTCCACTCGGCCCCTCAGTAGGAAGGGCCAGATGCGGCGCTGTAATTCTTCTGTTTAGATTGAGCACCTTTTCGGGCGGTAACTCAATGTCTCGAATAGGTTACGAAATCATCACAAGCAATGTCCATTCGCGACACCAAAATAACGTTTGTTATCGCTTCGTTACCTTCCGTTGACCTTGCCGAGA
The DNA here is from genome assembly GCF_030229735.1 of Corynebacterium sp. MSK074. NCBI lineage: Bacteria > Bacillati > Actinomycetota > Actinomycetes > Mycobacteriales > Corynebacteriaceae > Corynebacterium > Corynebacterium sp. MSK074. Next base: position 30,182 of record NZ_JASPIX010000001.1, on the reverse strand, counting down.
TTTAACCTCCATATGGATGTTAGCACCCGCCAGAATCCACCGCCTCGAGACCATAAGCTGCACAAATGACAGCGGATGCTGGACATCCGACCAAGAAGTGTCCTCGCTAAGAGTTAGCTTAACAATTAAGACTTTTCTAATTTGTGACTTTCAACACTACGCAATTTTGACAGTCCCTCCTCCCCCACGATGTCACTCCTTTAACGCACGTCTAGAGCCTCGCTTTCATCACGACGGCGCCCCGCTTTGCCACCTTTCCTTGCGGTCGTTTTAGCCAAACCGTTTCTTGAAGCCCCAAAGGCACTCAAACGACGAGCGCAGCGTACCTCTAGACAATAAAGCCTTTCGGCATTCACACCCACCTGAGCCCACGCACTAGGCTCCTGAAACTGTAAAGCACGACAAAACCGCAAACTATCGACAATCCGCGCACCAGAACATGTACTAAACCGGCTGCACAACAAGCTTCAGCAGTTCTTCAGATGCTTCTAGATTCATAAATACTCACAGGCACGCAACAGCTCCCCTTCAACAACTCCTGTAGCAGCCAGAAGGATGAGGACTGGGGTCGGAATCTATCTGTACATACGCAAACCGCCCTTGCTCCTTCAGCAGGAGCAAGGGCGGTTCTGTGAGCGCGTTTCGAGTAATCCTCAGGAAAAGCGGCTAAATGCGGCCGTTTTCCTCGTCCTCACGGCGGTTAGCCTCGTTGAGGCGGCGGAACATCTCCGCTTCCTCGTCGTGGTTATCCGAGTGGATTTCGTGCACTCGGTGCATGAGGGCCGAATCATCAGGGCTGAAGGTGCCCTGGGTCTCGGAGTCAGCGAGTCCGAGGTGGTTCAGCTGCTTCGGCACCTGAGCGCCTGCATACTCGAGCGGAACCGGGTGGCCTTCGGCATCAACCGGGCCGAGCGGCTGGTGAACCTCGATGAAGGCACCATTCGGCATCTGCTTGATAACGCCGGTTTCAATACCGTGCTCGAGAACCTCCCGGTCAGAGCGCTGCAAACCAACGCAAATGCGGTAGGTCATGAAGTACGCAATCGGAGGAAGCACGATGAGGCCAATACGACCAACCCAGGTCATAGCGTTCAGCGAAATCTGGAAGAAGTGTGCCACGTGGTCGTTACCACCGGACAGGGTGACCAGCAGGAAGAACACGATGGCAGCAGCGCCGATAGCGGAGCGGGTAGGAACATCGCGCGGACGCTGCAGCAGGTTGTGGTGTGCATCGTCACCGGTGAACTTCTTCTCCAAGAACGGGTACGCCATTAGCAGGACGACCATGAGGCCACACAGCAGAGCTACCCAGAACGCGGAAGGAATGGTGTAGTTGCCAATGTAGAGTTCCCAAGCCGGCATGACACGGGCAACACCATCAGTCCACAGCATGTAAATATCCGGCTGAGAACCAGCGGAAACCTGGGATGGGTTATAAGGTCCAAGTGTCCAGATGGCGTTGATGGTCAGCAGACCAGACATCAGCGCCAGTACGCCAGCAACCATCATGCCCATACCAATAGCCTTGGTGGCGAAGACCGGCATAATGCGGACGCCAACGACGTTGTTCTCCGCACGGCCCGGTCCAGGGAACTGGGTGTGCTTCTGGAACCAAACCATAATCAGGTGGGCTGCAATCAGGCCAAGGATGATGCCCGGAATAACCAGAACGTGCAGGATGTAGAAACGATCCAGCATCAGGTCGGACGGGAAGTCACCGCTAAAGATTGCCCAGTGCAGCCAGGTGCCGATAATCGGCAGACCCAGGATGATGGCGGACATGATTCGCAGACCAACACCGGAAAGCAGGTCATCCGGCAGGGAGTAACCAAGGAAGCCCTCGATCATGCCCAGCAGGATAAGTGCGCAACCGATAATCCAGTTTGCTTCACGCGGACGACGGAACGCGCCAGTGAAGAAGATACGCAGCATGTGCGCAACCATGGACATCATGAACAGCAGAGCTGCCCAGTGGTGCATCTGGCGCACGAACAAGCCACCACGAACTTCAAAAGAGATATCCAGCGCGGTGGCGTATGCGCGGGACATTTCTACACCATTAAGCGGTGCATAGGTGCCGTCGTAAATGACCTTGGTGATGGACGGGTCGAAGAACAGCGCCAGGTAGATACCGGTCAGTACAAGAATGATGAAGCTGTATAGCGCCATCTCACCAAGCATGAAGGACCAGTGGGTCGGAAAGACCTTGTTCAGCTGAGTCCTCAACACGCCGGCGGCGCTATAGCGCTCATCCATGTTGTTGCCCATTTGGGCGAGTTTATTGCTCATTATGACTTACGCTCCCAGAATGCCGGGCCGACAGGCTCAATGAAGTTGCCCTGTGCAACGAGGTAGCCCTCGTCATCCACCGTGATAGGCAGCTGTGGCAGTGCGCGGGCAGCCGGGCCGAAGACCGGCTTACCGTACTGCAAAGCGTCGAACTGCGACTGGTGGCACGGGCACAGGATTCGGTTGGTCTGCGCCTCATACAGAGAGGTCGGGCAACCGATGTGGGTACAGATCTTGGAGTAGGCGTAGTAATCGCCGTGGTGGAAGTCTTCCTGACCTTCGCGCTCGATTGCCTTCTGAGCGTCGTTGTGACGCAGGCGAATCAGCATGACCGCATTGCGGTTGCCGTGAATCGAGTGCATGTGGTGCTCGTAGACATCGCGCTCGGCATCGTACTTGTCGCCATCGTTAACGTCTTCTTCTGCCAGCGGGAAGACGGTCTCCATGCCGCCTGCCGCCAGATCCTCCGGGCGCACACGAACCAAGCGGGTAACACCCTTGGTGCTGTAGTGCTCACCGGTTTCGCCAGAGTGCTTCTCGGCAATAGTACCGGTGTCGCGGGCCAGGTAAAGCTTGACACCTTCATTGTGCAGGGTCCAACCGGAAGTCCACAGGGTGCCGTCGCCGGCATAGTTCATATTGTGGCGAACCTTCCAAGGGTTCTTGATTGCGCCACCAAGCGGAGCAATCACGGTTAGACCGAACAGAACGCCGGCGCCGCCCAGCAGACCCTGAACGGTCTTGCGGCGACCAAGAGTCGAGGTCTTCCAAGAATCGTTCAGAAGGGCGGTCAGGGTACGGCGGTCAACCTCTTCGGAAGGACCATCGTGACGACGCTGAACGGAGATCTCCTCCGGGAGAATCTTCTTAACGTACTGGACGATGGCGATGCCCAAGCCACAAATTGCGAGGGCTGCAGTAATACCTAGCAACGGAGTGTAGAGAGTGTGCCAAATGTGGCCCTCCTCCCCCAGCTGCTTGTACTGCCACGGCCAGAACAGGTAAACGCCAAGGAATCCAAGGCCGCCGATGACGGACAGGAACAACCAGATAGCAACGTTACGTCCAGCGCGCTTTTCTGCTGGGTCGCCTTCGACTGGGAAACGCTCCTTGCGGAACGCAACGGTGACGTCGTCGAGCTCGGTACCAAGAGCAGCGAGTTCATCGTTGCTCATCTTGTCGAGCTCAGCGTTAGTGTAATTCTTCTTCACATTGCTCATGAGCGCGATCCAATCCACATAGCGGCAGCGCACAGGGCGCTAATGCCGATGATCCACATTGCCAGGCCTTCCGCTACTGGGCCGAGACCACCAAGGTCCCAACCTGCTGGGGAAGGAGTTTCCTTTGCAGACTTGAGGTAGGCAATAATGTCCTTCTTCTCGTCTGCGGTCAGCTGGCGGTCAGAGAACTTAGGCATGTTCTGCGGGCCGGTCAGCATAGCCTGGTAGATCTCCTGCTCACTTGCCGGAGCCAGCTCCGGAGCGAACTTACCGGAAGATAGTGCGCCGCCCTGGCCGGTGAAGTTGTGGCAGGATGCGCAGTTCATGCGGAAGAGCTCGGAGCCCTTCGCTATGTCTTCTGCCTGGATTTCGCCGTTATAGTTAGCACCACGCAGCGATTCTTGGGCAACGCTTCCGTCATCGTTGTAGACAATGTCAGCGCCGCCGCCGTTGGCTGCAACATATGCAGCCAACGCCAGAGTCTGCTGCTCAGTGTAGCGGGGAGCCTTGCGCTCTGCCTGTGCGTCGTTAGACATCATCGGCATACGGCCGGAGTGCACCTGGAAGTACACGGAACCAGCACCGACACCAACGAGGGACGGACCGCGACCTTCGATGCCCTGCAGATTGGCACCGTGGCAGGTGATACAAGCGGTGTCATAGATGTCCTTACCCTCTTGGACGAGGGCTTGGTCATCTTTTTCCGCCGTGGCGACCTGTGCGTCCGGGGTCAAGGCAGAAGCCAAGACGCCCGCACCGGACAGGCCAATCGCCAAAGCGAAGCCACCGGCAAGGGTGCGCTTCGCCTTGCGGCGACGGCGGGTCTTCTTAGCCGCCGCAGTGGTCTGCTCCACTGCCACGGACTGCGAATTGTTATCCATCATTTTCCTTTAGATAACTCGAACACGGGAGGACTGTTTGGGGATCTTGGCCAGTGCTACTGAACCAAGTAAATAACGGTGAAAACGCCGATCCACACAACGTCAACGAAGTGCCAGTAGTAGGACACTGCCATTGCTGCGGTCGCCTGTGCCGGCGTGAACTTGGACTTAGCAACGCGCGCGAGAATGATTGCAAAAGAAATCAAACCCGCGGTCACGTGCGCAGCGTGGAAGCCGGTGATGATGTAGAACACCGAGCCAAAGACGCTGGCCTGGATAGTCACACCTGCGTGAATCAACTCGGTCCACTCGAACGCCATGATGCCCAGGAACACAACGCCCAGTACTAGCGTCACGGTGTACCAGAGTCGAAGCTTGTAAACGTCACCCCTTTCTGCGGCAAACACACCGAACTGCGAGGTCACAGAAGAAGAAATCAGCACTGCCGTAATGAGGAAACCCATGGGCAGGTTGATATGAGCGGTGTGCTCCGCCCAATCGCCTTCCTGACCGTTTGCTCGCGAGGTAAACCACATCGCGAACAGTCCGGCAAAGAACATCAATTCCTGAGACAGGAACACGATGGTGCCCACACTGACCATATTGGGTCGGTTCAGTGAGGCAGCACGTGGTGCTGTCATACCTTGGTTAGAAACTACGCTCGTCACAGTGGCTATTATGGCTGTTCCGGGCGCTGAAGTCACCTCGATTCCCCCCGTTATCTCTATTCGTTTTTGATGCTTTATCCAGTAAACGTTCAGCGCGAATACGTGAAAAACTTTATTTTTCCAATCGGGAACTTTTCGCCCTGCTTTACGACGCCCCATTGACGCAGGTGACACCACACGTCGGGCCCCGCCCTGAAATTCCGAAGTATCTCAGACACCCGACGCCCCCACTTATCGATATTCCTATCGGAGTGCCAGACCCCATTGTCTGGAGAGATAAATCACATTCCGCGAGCCCCCTAAACGCCCAGCTTTACAACTTTCGAACGACCCCCGCAAAAATCTACTCCTACGTGGCAGAATGCAGAAGAAACGCTATCGCGTACATGCGGAATAGTCAGTTACCCCTCCCCCACCGGTAAATCTTTTTGGAACTTTCGGGAACTTTCTGACGGCGCGAACGACGCTGGATCGCCAAAGCCCTCCTAGCCATGACGACTAGGAGGGCGGAGAAGTTTTAGGCAGGGATTCCTTTATATCGAGGAATTAGTGCTTTTCCTTCGGCAGGCCGTACTGCAGGGACAGGCCGGTGCAGGCCGCGATGAGGCAAACAGCGCCGAGGGCAATCAGCCAGAAGTAAAGGAAGATGACACCCAAGCCAAGGATGCCGATTGCGCCGGCCATGGCCAGCGGCCAGATGGAGCTTGGGGAGAAGAAGCCCAAGATACCGGCAGCATCTTCGGTTTCCGCTTCTTCCCAATCTTCTGGCAGGACGTCACTGCGGTCATCAGTGAAGTGGAGGTAGGCACCTAGCATCATGCACAGCAGGAAGGCGAGGAACATTCCCACGATGCCGACCCACTCGGCACCGTAGAGGTAGCCGTCATCCTTAACGAAGGTGACGCCGAAGATGTAGACAATCAGCGAGACAAGAAGGTACGTCGCGATTGAGTAAAAGACTTTCGATGTTGCACGCATTGTGTTGTGTCCTTATCTCTTATGCCGCGGTGTTCACGTAGTTGTCGCCCTTAGCGGTATCACGCTCACCGGAGAACGGGTGGGTGGTTACCGCATATGGGTCCTGGCCGATTTCTTCCAGAGCTTCCGCGTTGGTGGCTTCTGGGTTGTCCTCGCGGAACTTCAGGTAGGTGTTGAAGTCCTCCGGAGAGACAACGCGGATTTCAAAGTTCATCATCGAGTGGTAGGTACCGCACATCTCAGCACAACGGCCAACGAATGCGCCCTGCTTCTCAATCTTTTCTACCTGGAAGCTACGCTCCTGAGCGTTTGCCTCAGGGTGTGCGTAGACGTCACGCTTGAACAAGAACTCCGGTACCCAGAATGCGTGGGACACGTCGCCCGAAGCGAGACGGAATTCAATCGCGGTATCGGAAGGAAGAACCAGAACCGGAACCTCTTCGGTGGTACCGACGGTCTCAATCTTATTGTAGTTCAGGTAGGAAAGATCGCCCATGGACTTGCCGTGGATTGGGTTCGGGTTGTCCACACCTTCAGGGTCGTGAGCGGTCTTCTCTGCCTCAGCCTGACGCTCCTTATCGGCACCGTCGTAGTTCTCACCATTGACATGGTTCTCGGCATAACCGAACTTCCAGTTCCACTGGAACGCGGTGACGTCGACGACAACCTTCGGATCCTTATCCAAGGCGGTAACCTTCTGCTGAGTCTGAACAGTGAAGAAGAACAGGCCCATGATGATAAGGATCGGGACGATGGTCAGAACCATCTCCAGCGGAACGTTGTACTGAATCTGGCGCGGGAACTCGCCCTTGCCGTCCTTCTTTGCCTTCTTCGCGCTCCAGCGGAAGATTGCAGTGAGGAACAGGCCCCACATAATAAAACCAACGATCCATGCGGCAACCCAGACCCAAATCCAGAAGTTGTACATGGCCTCCGCCTCAGGGGTAATGCCCTTCGGCCAACCGAATCCCAGGAGGTTCTCTACAGCAGTTGGCGCCTGAACGTCACAACCTGCCAGAGCGAGTCCACCCAGGGCAAGTGCGCCAGCTACGCCCGCCTTACGGGCAAAGGTGCGCTTATTACGCTGTCCCACGTGTGTTCTGCCTTTCTGTCCACACAAAACTTCTCGAATACTCACAGAGCACTCTTACCCAATCAGAATAGAGGATAATTGCCAGATTCCCAGCCTGTTTAAAGGCACAAAAGGGCACCTAGTGCGCTCATTTCATATTCCCTTTCTGGTAGGTTACCGCCCCACCTGCACAATGTTCCAACCGCACCCCCAGTAGCCATAGACTCCGTGTGTGACAATTCACAGGAACACCGTGGAACCATCATCCGAAAGTTCGCACCCCTATCGGGGAAGCTAATTCCAAGGTAGTCGGCAGGTTTCCTTAAGCCGTGGCGTGTTCTGGTTTCACGCTCTCTAGCCGTAAAGTGGGTGACTAGCAATAGACGCTTATATATAAGGAGCAATCTTTACATGTGCGGACTTCTTGGCATGCTCGCCGCCACAGGCAACGTAGATAAGTACGTTGACGCGCTGGAACGTTCCCTGCCCTGCATGCGCCACCGCGGCCCAGATGCGGCCGGCACGTGGCATGACGGCGATGCCGCGTTCGGCTTCAATCGTCTGTCCATTATCGACCTGGAGCATTCCCACCAGCCTCTCCGCTGGGGTCCGGAGGACCAGCCCGACCGCTACGCCATGACGTTTAACGGCGAAATCTACAACTACGTAGAGCTACGCGAGGAGCTCAAAGGCCTCGGCTACACCTTCCACACCGAGGGCGATGGCGAGCCCATCGTGGTGGGCTACCACCACTGGGGCAAGGACGTAGTCAACCATCTGCGCGGCATGTTCGGCATCGTCATCTGGGACACCCACACCAAGACGATGTTTGCCGCTCGCGACCAATTTGGCATCAAGCCGCTGTATTACGCCACTACCGAGGCGGGCACCGTTTTCGCTTCGGAGATGAAGTGCATCCTTGAAATGGCAGACGAGATTGGTCTAGAGCTCAACCTTGACCGACGCGCCATTGAACACTACGTCGACCTGCAGTACGTCCCGGAACCAGAATCCCTCCACGCGAATATTCGCCGCGTAGAATCCGGCTGCACTGTTACCCTTCGTCCAGGCGAAGACGTTGTCGCCGAGCGCTACTTCAAGCCTCGCTTCCCTGTGCAGCAGGTTAAGCAAGGCGAAGAGCAACAGCTATTTAACCGCATTGCAGAGGCGCTCGAAGATTCCGTCGCTAAGCACATGCGTGCCGACGTCACCGTGGGTTCCTTCCTATCCGGCGGCATTGACTCCACCGCTATTGCCACTCTGGCCAAGCGCCACAACCCAGATCTACTAACCTTTACCACCGGCTTCGAGCGCGAGGGCTATTCTGAGGTCGATGTCGCGGCAGAGTCCGCAGAGGCTATTGGCGTGGAGCACATCGTCAAGATTGTTTCTCCTGAAGAATATGCCGAGTCCATCCCGAAGATCATGTGGTACCTGGACAATCCGGTGGCTGACCCCTCGCTGGTTCCGCTGTACTTTGTGGCGCAGGAAGCCCGCAAACATGTCAAGGTAGTTCTTTCCGGCGAGGGCGCGGACGAGCTCTTTGGTGGCTACACCATCTACAAGGAACCACTATCCCTCGCGCCGTTTGAGAAGATCCCGTCGCCGCTTCGTCGCGGACTGGGCAAGCTCTCCCAGGTTCTACCGGAGGGCATGAAGGGCAAGTCCCTGCTTAATCGCGGCTCGATGACGATGGAAGAGCGCTACTACGGCAACGCTCGTTCCTTCAACTTTGACCAGATGCAGCGCGTTATCCCGTGGGCAAAGCGCGAATGGGACCACCGCGAGGTTACCGCCCCCATCTACGCCCAGTCCAAGGACTTTGATCCGGTTGCCCGCATGCAGCATTTGGATCTATTCACTTGGATGCGCGGTGACATCCTGGTCAAGGCCGATAAGATCAATATGGCCAACTCGCTGGAGCTGCGCGTGCCATTCTTGGACAAGGAAGTCTTCAAGGTTGCCGAATCCATCCCTTATGACCTGAAGATCTCGCACGGCACCACCAAATACGCCCTGCGCAAGGCCATGGAGCAGATCGTCCCGGCGCATGTTCTACACCGCAAGAAGTTGGGCTTCCCAGTGCCGATGCGCCACTGGCTGGCCGGCGATGAGCTATACGGCTGGGCCCAGGACACCATCAATGAATCCCAGACCGAGGACATCTTCAATAAGAAGGAAGTTCTTGAGATGCTCAAGGAACACCGCGATGGCGTTTCCGATCACTCCCGCCGCTTGTGGACCGTGCTGTCCTTTATGATCTGGCACGGCATCTTTGTGGAAAAGCGCATCGATCCGCAGATCGAGCAGCGCGACTACCCTGTCAAGCTCTAAGAGCCTTCCACACGCAAAAAGAGGGTGGGTGCCAGTGGCACCCACCCTCTTTTTGTCCTTCTATTTAGTTGAAGGAATCGCCACAAGCGCAAGAGCCGGTGGCATTTGGGTTATCAATGGTGAAACCCTGGGACTCGATGGTGTCAGCGAAGTCAATCTTGGCACCGGTCAGGTAGGGAACGGACATCTTGTCCACAACGAGGTTTACGCCGCCTACCTGATCAACCTTGTCACCGTCCAAGGTACGGTCATCAAAGTAGAGCTGGTAGCGCAGGCCAGCGCAGCCACCAGGCTGGACGGCAATGCGCAGAGAGAGATCGTCGCGGCCTTCCTGATCAAGCAGCGCCTTTGCCTTTGCGGCTGCTGCTTCAGTCAGAATGACGCCGGTTGCGGAAGCTGGAGCGGTCATCACTTCTCCTCAATAAGTATTGGATTCGTTGCCACTACCCTACCCGGTTAGTTCAGGTGGGAAAAGGTAGCCCATACCTACAACACCATCTGGGCCGGGCCTATTCCCCTATTCACACCTAAACCTTGTAGTGTGAGGAGCGTGAAACTCCCGTGGCAAAAAGATGACAAGACCTCCACTGAACCCGCCCCTGTACAGGACAAAGCTCAGGCCAAAGTTCAGGAAGAGCCCCAGCGCAAGGGCTACACCCCACCGAAGGGTCGTCCTACGCCAAAGCGCGCAGAGCAAGAGATTGCGCGCGGCGTAAAGCGCGATCCCAATGGCATGTCCGATGCGCAGCGCTACCAGCACCGCAAGGACATGAAGAAGTCCATGAGCAAGGACGAGTGGAAGGAATATAAGAAGAAGGAGCGCCAAGAGCGCCAGCAGGCCAACCGCGAGCAGCAGGCCCGCATGGCAGAAGGCGATCCGCGCTTCCTCCCCGCCCGCGACCAGGGTGAAGTGCGCGCCTATGTGCGCGATTGGGTGGATGCCCGCCGCAGCCTGAGCAACTGGGTCATGCCGATGGCCTTGGTGCTCATCGTGGTCATGTTCTTGACCTACGCGGTACCCAGCATTGCAACAATCATCAACGCGGTAGCGATGGTTATCCTCGTAATCTTCGCCATCGAGGGCGTCATTTTGGCCCGCCGCTGCAATAATGCCGTGCGCGCCAAGTTCCCTGGCACCACCGAAGCCGGCTTTAGTCTTGGTTTTTATGCGTATTCTCGCGCCAGCCAGCCGCGCAAGTGGCGCATCCCGCGCCCCCGCGTGGAGCTCGGTGCTGACGTTTAGGGGGGACTACTCATGGCCATTCCGCAGCCCGATAAGCAGGCACATACCGCACAGGACGCGCAGCTCGCCCCTTGGGGGCGCCTGACCGACGCCGCTCAATGGCTGGCTGCTTGCCAAGGCGCGGCACCTGCCCATGAGCCGCGGCGCGTACGGGCCGTGATTTTCGCGGATCAAGAGACCTCGCTTTCGGCCGCTGAGACCGCTGCGCGTCGCGCCGAGGCCGGGCTGAATGTAGTCACCGTGACGGATTATTCCCAGGCCTACAGCCTTGGAGCCGCAACAGCGGATGCGGAAATTGATGCCGGGGCTGACCTACTGATTCCCGGCGGCGAAGAGCTCGCCCGAGTACCGGCCGTGGTAATGGCAACTATGACGCAGACGGAGCCGGTAGTGATCGTCGGCAAGCAGCGCAGCGTGGAAGACTGGAAGCGCGAGGTCTGCGCTGTCCGGGACGCTATGTTTCGCGCCCGTAACCTCGAAGGCATGGAGCTGGTTGAATCGTGCCAGTCCACGGTGCTAGCAGCCACGGTGGGGTTCATTGCCCGAGCCGCGGAGCGCCGTACGCCCCTGCTTATCGATGCCCCCTTGACCGCCACCGCCGCGCTCCTTGCCGAGCGCGATAACCCCGGCGTGAAAGAATGGCTTTTCGCCACCACGCTGTCCACTGCCCCTGCGCATAAGTTGGCACTGGAAAAGCTAGGGCTCCACCCCCTGCTTGAACTGGGAATGGAGCCACAACCTGCACTAGGCGCGCTCGCGGCGCTGCCAATGTTGCTGACCGGAGTGGAGATCGCTGCGGACGCCTAACCGGGGACTACTTCACTAGGGTATGGAGCCAACCGTGGGTATCCTCCACTGCGCCGCGCTGGATACCGGTGAGGCGCTCGCGCAGGGCCATGGTGATCTCCCCCGCTTCATTGCCATTGACCTGGAAGTCGGCAGAGTCTCCCAACACGTGACCCACCGGCGTAATAACCGCGGCAGTGCCACAAGCAAAGGCCTCTGACATAGCGCCGGATTCGGCATCGCGCTGCCACTCTTCGGCAGTAATGCGGCGCTCGGTGACCTTGTAGCCCACATCCTGTGCTACCTGCAATAGGGATTCGCGGGTAATGCCGGGCAGCAAAGAGCCCGATAGTTCTGGTGTAACAATCTCCGCGCTATCACCAGAGCCATACACAAACATCAGGTTCATTCCGCCCATCTCCTCGATGTAGCGGCGCTCAATGGCATCCAACCAGACCACCTGGTCACACCCCTTTTCATCTGCCTGGGCCTGCGCCAAGAGCGAGCCTGCATAGTTGCCCGCAAACTTGGCCGCGCCGGTGCCGCCAGGGGCTGCGCGCACGTAGTCAGTGGATAGCCACACCGAAACCGGCTTGATTCCGCCGCTGAAGTAGGAACCCGCTGGGGAGGCAATGAGCACATAGCGGTAGGAATTGGCGGGGTGAACGCCCAAGGAGACCTCGGTGGAGATCATAAACGGGCGCAGGTACAGCGCTGCTTCCCCGCCGGCTTCTGGTACCCAGTCCTTATCCACCTCAACCAATTGGCGCAGGGACTCAATAAACTCCTCCTGCGGAAGCTCCGGCATAGCCAGGCGCTCAGCGGAGTTGATTAAGCGCTGCGCATTGTGGTCCGGCCGGAAAGTAGCGATAGAACCATCCGGCTGTCGGTAGGCCTTGATGCCCTCAAAGATCGCCTGGCCATAATGGAATACGTTGCTGGCCGGGTCCATACTCATCGGACCGTACGGACGCACCTGAGCATTGTGCCACCCCTTTTCTTCGGTCCAGTCAATGGTGACCATGTGGTCTGTAAAGTGCTTGCCAAAGCCGGGGTTGGCGAGGATATCGCTCAATTCTTCCGCGGACGTGGGGTTATCGGTACGAGTAATCGTGTAATCAAGCATGCCCACAATCTACCCCTTTATCTATAGCGAGGCAGGAATAAGTTCATCGCCGCGCGGTACAGTGGTGGGAAGATTGATAAGCCTTTCCACAAAGGAGGAGACAAATGGCACAGTCCGATCTACCAGCACGCGGCCACTTTCCCCAGGTAAAGCTGGGAAAGAAGGTTCCTAAGAAGGCGGAAGCTCTACTTATCGCCGCTTTCGAGGGCGAAGGCGGCCTAGAGCTGCCAGGCACCGATCTGCTTGGGGGCGCGGCGCTGCGCTCCACTTATGAAGCACTGGTGGCCGTAGGGGCCTCTGGCAAGGCCGGTGAGGTCACGCGCGTGCCGGCCCCATCCAAGGCGGGCGTAGCATCCATCATCGCCGTTGGCTTGGGCGATGCGGAAGAAGTTGACGATGAGACGCTGCGCCGCGCTGCCGGCCAAGCCGCCCGCTCTATCACCAAGGTGGGGGCCGTAGCCACCTCCCTGGGCGATTTTGGAATCACCCCAGTGGTAGAAGGCCTTATCCTCGGCGGCTATAAGTATTCTGGCCTGCGCTCCGAGTCGGCAACGGAGACCACCACCTACACCGTGGTGGCGGAGAAGTCCGCTCAAAAGGAGTTCGACAGCGCCAAAATTACCGCCGAGTCCGTCCTCATCGCCCGCGACCTCGTCAATACCCCTTCCAATCTGCTCTATCCAGAAACCTACGCGGCGTTCCTGTCTGCCCAAGCGGCAGAGGCCGGCCTTGAGGTAGAGGTCTTGGATGAAAAGGCGCTGGAAAAGCAGGGCTTTGGTGGCATCATGGCCGTCGGCCGCGGATCCGCCCGCCCGCCGCGCTTGGTCCGCTTGAGCTGGAAGCCGAAGAAAGCCAAGCGACACGTCGCTTTGGTGGGCAAGGGCATTACCTTTGATACCGGCGGAATTTCCCTGAAGCCGGGCGCCAAGATGTGGGACATGATTTCTGACATGGGTGGTTCCGCTGCAATGGCCGCAGCCATCATCGCCGCAGCAAAGCTGAACCTGAAGGTGGGCATCACCGCTACCCTGCCACTGGCGGAAAACATGCCGGGCAGCGATGCTACCCGCCCGGGTGACGTCATCACCCACTACGGCGGCATTACCTCCGAGGTTCTCAACACTGACGCGGAGGGACGCCTCGTGCTTGCCGACGCCATTGCGCGCGCCAGCGAGGACAACCCCGATTTCCTCATCGAAACCGCGACCTTGACCGGTGCCCAGATGGTCGCCCTGGGTGAGCGCACCGCCGGCGTGATGGGCTCGGAAGAATTCCGCGATCGCATGGCCGAGATTGGCCGCGAGGTGGGCGAGAAGGCTTGGGCCATGCCTTTGCTAGAAGAGCACGAGGAATCCGTGAAGTCTGCCAGCGCCGATATCCGCAATATCAACGCCAAGCGTGAGGGCGGCATGGAATACGCCGGCACCTACCTCCAGCACTTCGTGGGCGAGGGAATCGAATGGGCTCATATCGACGTGGCAGGCCCTTCCTTCAACACCACGGGCGCTTATGGATACACCCCGAAGATGGGCACCGGCGTACCCACCCGCACGGTAATTGCCGCCCTGCGCGAGATTGCTGAATCAAAGTAGCACCACAACAGGCTTAGTACGTTTAGAATCCTAGAGGCATGAAGCCTGCTTTAATCATCGTTGACGTACAACATGACTTCTGCCCCGGCGGCGCCTTAGGCACTGAGCGGGGCAATGAGGTTGCTGCAAAAATCGCCTCCCTGCAACAGGACTACGAAACCGTCGTAGCCACGCAGGATTGGCATATCGATCCGGGTTCTCACTTTTCAAAGGACCCGGATTTTGTCGATTCTTGGCCGGTGCACTGCGTAGCCGAGTCCCACGGCGCAGCCATGCATGAGGCCATCGGGCCGGCGCAAGCCTACTTCCGCAAGGGCGAATACACCGCCGCCTACTCCGGATTCGAGGGCGCTGCGAACGGCACCTTGCTCGCTGACTGGTTGCGCGAGCGCCACATTGACGCCGTGGATATCGTGGGCATTGCCACCGATCACTGCGTGCGCGCCACAGCCGCCGACGCACTTAGGGAGGGCTTTACCGTCCGCGTACTGCGTGAGTATTGCTCCCCAGTGGACGAAGCCCGCGGCAAAGCCGCGTTGCAAGAGTTGGCCGCTGCCGGCGCCACCATCTGCTAAACACAGGAAAACGCCTACGGCCCTCGAACCGAATGTGGTCCGAGGGCCGCTGACGTCTCTCTACAAGGTATTTCCATCTATCGGCTAAAGCAGCCGCCCTCTGGAAACGGGAGGGGTTCTCTCTATCTCTCTCGCATGCGCTCTCTCAAACGCATGAATTAAGTATGGAATACCGATATTGGATATGGATGGAAAGATCCTGGAAGTTTCCTGTCGAAGGATGCCACTAAGGCTCCTACTACCTCACCTCGACAAATGCGTCTCCACCCAAACGGCGAAAGCCCTGCGCTACGCGAGACGATTGTTATAGGGTGATTTGCGTCCCCACGGGTGCCCGAGCACGGGCTGAGAGTGCGCTAAAGCTGCGCATAGACCGTTCGAACCTGTTTGGTTAATACCTACGAAGGAAGAGAGGAGCGCTTGCCATGACGGCTGCCCCAGAAAACCACCCTAAGCATTCCTATTCCCCCATTCACCACGACGGTCTAGAAGTTCCAGAGACCGAAATCCAACTAGATGATTCCCCGCAAGGCCCCAATGAGCCCTTCCGCGTCTACCGCACGCGTGGGCCAGAATGCGCACCTGAAGTGGGGCTACCGGCCTTGCGCAGCGAGTGGATTAGCGAGCGCGGAGATACCAAAGAATACGCCGGTCGCGGCCGCGATCTGGCCGACGATGGACGTGCCGCACAGCGCCGCGGGGCGTCTTCCCAAGAATGGAAAGGTTCTAAGCGCACGCCGCTTAAGGCTCAGCCCGGGCGCCGCGTAACCCAAATGCACTACGCCCGCCAAGGAATCATCACCCGCGAGATGGAATTCGTAGCACTACGTGAGCATTGCGATCCGGAATTCGTTCGTGCTGAGGTAGCTCGCGGCCGCGCCATTATCCCTAATAATGTCAACCACCCCGAGTCTGAGCCCATGATCATTGGGCGAAAATTTCTCACCAAAATCAACGCCAATATTGGTAACTCCGCGGTTACCTCCTCCATCGAGGAAGAAGTGTCCAAACTGCGCTGGGCTACCCAGTGGGGCGCGGACACCGTGATGGATCTTTCCACTGGTGACGATATCCACACCACCCGCGAGTGGATCCTCCGCAATTCCCCAGTTCCCATTGGCACCGTGCCTATTTACCAAGCATTGGAAAAGGTCAATGGCGTGGCAGAGGATCTGACCTGGGAAATCTTCCGCGATACCGTCATCGAGCAATGCGAACAGGGTGTGGACTATATGACCATTCACGCCGGTGTGCTCTTGGCGTATGTACCGCTAGCAAGCAATCGCGTGACCGGCATTGTCAGCCGCGGTGGCTCCATCATGGCGGGATGGTGCCTTGCTCACCACAAAGAGTCATTTCTGTACGAGCACTTCGATGAGCTATGCGAGATTTTCGCTCAATACGATGTTGCATTTTCGCTTGGCGACGGCCTGCGCCCCGGCAGCCTTGCCGATGCCAACGACGCTGCCCAATTTGCAGAGCTAAAGACTATTGGCGAACTTACCCGCCGCGCCTGGGAGTATGACGTCCAAGTCATGGTGGAAGGCCCCGGACACGTGCCGCTCAACATGATTCAAGAAAATAACGAACTCGAACAGGACTGGGCTTCAGATGCCCCCTTCTATACCCTCGGCCCTCTAGTTACCGATATCGCCCCTGGCTATGATCACATCACTTCCGCCATCGGTGCCGCCCATATCGCAATGGGTGGTACAGCCATGTTGTGCTATGTCACACCGAAGGAGCACTTGGGACTGCCCAACCGCGATGATGTAAAAACTGGTGTCATTACTTATAAGATTGCGGCGCACTCAGCGGACGTTGCCAAGGGACATCCAGGCGCCCGCGCTTGGGACGATGCCATGAGCAAGGCCCGCTTTGAATTCCGCTGGAATGACCAATTTGCGCTCTCCCTCGACCCAGAGACCGCGCAGGCCTATCACGATGAAACGTTGCCTGCTGAGCCAGCAAAGACCGCACACTTTTGTTCCATGTGTGGGCCGAAGTTCTGCTCCATGCGCATTAGCCAAGACATCCGCGAGATGTTCGGCGGGCAAATGGCCGAGCTCGGCATGCCGACGCTGGGCGAGCAGGTCCGTGCGGCAGCCCACGGCCCAGCACCACAGGAAGGTATGCAGGAAAAATCCGCCGAATTCCGCCGCAACGGGTCTCAAATTTATTTACGCGAGGATGCTGACCTAGCTTAGCTCTCGCCCTGTATCGGGATTTTCGCCGCGCTCAAATCGGGCGCGGCGTTGCCTTTGTTCTTCCCTTTTGCGCAAGATGCGCTGCCTTTCCATGCGATCGCGCATGCGCTGCGGATAGCCGGTTTCTTCCACGTCATAAATATCGCAGCTCAAAAGTTCGGCCACCGCATCAATTCCTTTCGGCCCGCCAATACGGCGCCGGATAAAATCGCCGTGTTCATCCACAACGACAACGGACATCTCATTGACTACAGTTTCCGGTTCCACAAAGGCCTCTACATATACCTTTCCGGCGGCCCATTGTTGCAGATCCTGCGCGTCTTCCGGGCGGATGGTCTCCCCCGGTCCGCGGGGTGGTCGCAGTGACGATCTGGACTTGTTGCGGCGGAAAGGGTTGAACATAATTCCCTAGCTTACCCGGAAGGAGGGTAGTTACTAACCCCACATCTGCACGAGGGTGAGCATCACGCTGTAAGATTGTCGGGTAGCGATAGAACACTTCCAACTTTCGAGGAGTCTTATAACTCATGGCGAACTCCGTTGAGATGCCCGAGCTGGGCGAATCCGTAACCGAAGGCACCATCACGCAGTGGCTCAAGTCCGTAGGCGACACCGTCGAGGTCGACGAACCATTGCTCGAGGTCTCCACTGACAAGGTCGATACCGAAATCCCCTCCCCCGTAGCCGGCACCATTATTGAAATTAAGGCTGACGAGGATGACACCATCGAGGTCGGCGAGGTCATCGCCATCATCGGTGACGAGGATGAGGCAGGCTCCGCATCCAACGACTCCTCCGCTGACAAGGGCGAGGAAGAAGCAGAAGAAAAGAAGGAAGAGCCGAAGGCTGACTCCTCCAACGGCGGCTCCGGCGACGCAGCCGACGTGGAAATGCCAGAACTCGGCGAATCCGTCACCGAGGGCACCATCACGCAGTGGCTGAAGTCCGTAGGCGACACCGTCGAGGTAGACGAGCCACTGCTCGAGGTCTCCACCGACAAGGTCGACACCGAAATTCCTTCCCCAGTAGCAGGCACCCTGGTAGAAATCCTCGCAGACGAGGACGACACCATCGAGGTCGGCGAAGTCATCGCCCGCATCGGCGACGAAAACGCCACCGCATCCTCCTCCGAGGCCAAGCCAGAGCCACAGGAAGAAAAGAAGGAAGAGCCAAAGGCCGAAGAAAAGGAAGAGCCAAAGGCTGACTCCTCCAACGGCGGCTCCGGTGACGCAGCCGACGTGGAAATGCCAGAACTCGGCGAATCCGTCACCGAGGGCACCATCACGCAGTGGCTGAAGTCCGTAGGCGACACCGTCGAGGTAGACGAGCCACTGCTCGAGGTCTCCACCGACAAGGTCGACACCGAAATTCCTTCCCCAGTAGCAGGCACCCTGGTAGAAATCCTCGCAGACGAGGACGACACCATCGAGGTCGGCGAAGTCATCGCCCGCATCGGCGACGAAAACGCCACCGCATCCTCCTCCGAGGCCAAGCCAGAGCCACAGGAAGAAAAGAAGGAAGAGCCAAAGGCCGAAGAAAAGGAAGACAAGAAGCCAGAACCGAAGGCTGAGGAAAAGAAGGAATCCAAGCAGGATTCCTCCCTGAACACCTCTGCCAAGGTCAACAATGGCGACAACGTTCCTTATGTCACCCCACTGGTACGCAAGCTGGCTGAAAAGCACGGCGTAGACCTCAACACTGTTGAGGGCACCGGCGTGGGCGGCCGCATCCGCAAGCAGGACGTGCTCGCCGCTGCTGGCGAGGGCGATGCACCTGCCAAGTCTGGCGCACAGTCCGATAACTCCCCACGCGCACGTTGGTCCACCAAGTCCGTGGATCCGGCCAAGCAGGAGCTCATCGGCACCACCCAGAAGGTCAACCGCATCCGCGAAATCACCGCCGCCAAGATGGTCGAGGCGCTGCAGATTTCCGCGCAGCTGACCCACGTCCAGGAAGTCGACATGACTGCCATCTGGGATATGCGCAAGAAGAACAAGCAGGCGTTCATCGACAAGCACGGTGCCAACCTGTCCTTCCTGCCATTCATCGTGAAGGCTACCGCCGAGGCTCTGGTCTCCCACCCGAACGTCAATGCGTCCTACAACCCAGAGACCAAGGAGATGACCTACCACTCGGACGTCAACATCGCTATCGCCGTTGACACCCCGAAGGGCCTGCTCACCCCGGTCATCCACAAGGCACAGGACATGACTCTGCCGCAGATCGCTCAGCAGATTGCAGAGCTGGCTGATAAGGCCCGCAATAACAAGCTGAAGCCGAACGATCTCACCGGTGCTACCTTCACCGTGACCAACATCGGTTCCGAGGGTGCCATGCTCGATACCCCGATCTTGGTTCCGCCACAGGCCGGCATCCTGGGCACCGCAGCTATTGAAAAGCGCCCGGTCGTTGTCAACGAGAATGGCCAGGACGCCATCGCCATCCGCCAGATGTGCTACCTGCCATTCACCTACGATCACCAGGTAGTTGACGGTGCGGACGCAGGCCGCTTCATCACCACCATCAAGGACCGCCTGCAGACCGCAGACTTCCAGGCAGACCTCGAAGTCTAAAGGTTCTATCGCCGCTTAAAGCCTCTTAGCCCCACCGCAGGGCTAAGAGGCTTTAGCTATGTCTGGGGTGCCAAGTGGGGGTGATGGATCCAAAATCACCGGACTAATCCATCCCCTTTTATTCGAGGTGTTGAGGGTGCCTTGCCCCTAAGCCCATGGTGAGCGCACTGGGCGCAGATCTATACAGTGACGGGCTGCATAAAAGTTTCCAAAGGGGGAACGGTTCACCCATTGTTAAACATATAATTGGGGCGGTTACAGCCACTGTCCCCCTATTAAGGAGTCTCACTGACATGGAATTCATCTCCCGCCATCTAGGGCCGGATTCTGCGGAGCAGGCCACCATGCTTGCGAAGGTAGGCTACGACAGCGTGGACGCGCTGGTCGATGCCGCCATTCCGTCAAAGATCCGCGCCGCAGAACTGCCTCAGCTTCCTGAGGCACTCTCGGAAGATGAGGCGCAGGCTACATTGCGGGAGTACGCCAACCAAAACACCGTGCTGAAGTCCTTCTACGGACAAGGCTTTTCTGACACCCTCACCCCCGCGGTCATCCGCCGCGGTTTATTGGAAGATGCGGGATGGTACACCGCCTACACCCCGTATCAGCCAGAGATCTCCCAGGGTCGTCTGGAAGCGCTGCTGAACTTCCAGACCATGATTGAGTCCCTGACCGGCCTGCCCATCGCGAATGCATCCTTGCTGGATGAGGCCTCCGCCACCGCGGAAGCCGTGGGGCTTATGTCCCGCGCGGTAAAGAAGGGTCGCCGCGTGGTACTGGATTCTCGCCTGCACCCGCAGGTGCTTACCGTCGCCGCGGAGCGCGCCCGCGCGATTGACCTCGAGGTAGAGATCGTAGACCTGCGCGAAGGCCTCGTGGGCGAGGATCTCATCGGCGCAGTAATCGCCTACACCGGTACCGAGGGCGATATCTTTGACCCCTCCACCATCATCGAGGAGCTGCACACCCGCGGCGCTCTGGCGACCGTGGCCACCGACCCGCTTTCGCTGCTCCTGCTGGAGGAACCTGGCTCGCTGGGCGCCGATATTGTGCTCGGTTCTTCCCAGCGCTTTGGCGTTCCGCTCTTCTTCGGCGGCCCGCACGCTGCGTACATGGCAGTCACGGAAAAGCTGAAGCGCCAGATGCCTGGCCGCATCGTAGGCGTGTCCAAGGACGCGGATGGTCGCCCCGCTTACCGCCTAGCGCTGCAGACCCGCGAGCAGCATATTCGCCGTGAACGCGCTACCTCCAATATTTGTACTGCGCAGGCGCTGCTGGCCAATGTCGCCTCCATGTACGCCGTCTACCACGGCCCGCAAGGCCTCAAGGCCATTGCCCAGCGCGTCCACGCGCTCGCTTCCTCCTTTGCACAGTCCCTCAAGGATGCCGGGAAGCAACTCGTGTCCGAGGACTTCTTCGATACCGTTACTGTCGCCGGCGTAGACGCCGCCACCATCAAGGCTGACCTCCAGAAGGAGGGCTACCTCGTGCGTACCATCGGCGAGGACAAGGTATCGGTGTCCTTTGGTGAGTCGGCGACCAAGGAGGACGTCGCCAAGCTCGCCCAGGCCTTCGGCGCCAAAGCTGCTGAGGCCGACTTTGCTCTGCCGGAGAACCTGCAGCGCGGCGAGGAGCCACTGCAGCACGAGATCTTCAATCGCATCCACTCCGAGACCCAGATGCTGCGCTACCTGCGCAAGCTAGCCGATAAGGACTTGGCGCTCGACCGCACCATGATTCCGCTGGGCTCCTGCACGATGAAGCTCAACCCCACCGCCGCCATGGAACCCATCTCCTGGCCGGAGTTTGCGGGCATCCACCCCTACGCACCAGAGGAAACGACCGCCGGCTGGCGCGCCTTGGTAGACGAAATTGAAGGCTGGCTGGCCGAGGTCACCGGCTACGCCAAGGTCTCCATCCAGCCCAATGCCGGCTCCCAGGGCGAGCTGGCGGGTCTATTGGCCATCCGCCGCTACCACGTAGCCAATGGCGATAACGAGCGCGATGTAGTGCTCATCCCAGCTTCCGCGCACGGTACCAATGCGGCCTCGGCAACGCTGGCTAACCTGCGCGTTGTTGTGGTCAAGACCGCCGAGGATGGCTCTATAGACCTGGCAGATTTGGATGACAAGATTGCCAAGCACGGCAACCACATCGCCGGCATCATGGTGACCTACCCGTCCACCCACGGTGTCTTTGACCCCGAGGTTCGCGACGTATGCGATAAGGTCCACGCGGTGGGCGGCCAGGTCTACATCGACGGTGCGAATATGAACGCGCTGACCGGCTGGGCCCGCCCAGGCCAATTCGGCGGCGATGTTTCCCACCTCAACCTGCACAAGACATTTACCATTCCGCATGGCGGTGGCGGCCCGGGCGTGGGTCCGGTCGCAGTAGCCGAGCACCTCATCCCCTTCCTGCCCACCAACGCCGCGGATCCGCAGCTGGATGCCACCACCGCTACCCCGGTAGGCCAGGGCGTGCCAATTACCAATACCAAGTACGGCTCGGCTGGTGTGCTGCCGATTTCCTGGGCGTACCTAGCTATGACCGGTGCGCAGGGACTGGCCCAGGCCTCCGCCCACGCGATCTTGGGTGCGAACTACCTGGCCAAGTCCTTGGAAGATTCCTTCCCGGTGCTCTACACCGGCAACGCTGGCTTGGTGGCGCACGAATGCATCCTTGATCTGCGCGCGCTTACCGACGCCTCCGGCGTCACCGCCGCTGACGTAGCCAAGCGCCTCGTGGACTTTGGTTTCCATGCCCCGACCCTCGCCTTCCCGGTGGCCGGCACCCTCATGGTCGAGCCCACCGAGTCTGAAGACTTGGCCGAGCTGGACCGCTTCATCGAGGCTATGCGCACCATCCGCGCCGAGATCCAAGAGATCATCGACGGCGAGGTGTCCTACGAAGGCTCCGTTATCCACCACGCACCATTTACCGCGGAGTCCGTCGGTGCCGATGCGTGGGAGTTCGCCTTCAGCCGCGAAAAGGCAGCGTGGCCCGTGAAATCCCTGCGCCACAGCTACAAGTACTTCCCGCCGGTGCGCCGCATCGACGAGGCCTACGGCGACCGCAACCTGGTCTGTAGCTGCCCACCACCAGAAGCTTTCGACATCGACGATTCTGAGGAGTAACCATGACCGAACTACTCACCTCCCCGCTTCATGCCGAGCACGACAAGCTCGGCGCCACCTTCACGGCCTTCGGCCCGTGGAATATGCCCTTGAAGTACCAGAATGAGCTGGAAGAGCACCGCGCGGTGCGCAGCACCGCTGGCCTCTTTGACCTATCCCACATGGGCGAAATCTGGGTCAACGGCGCCGACGCCGGCAAGTTCTTGTCCTATGCCTTCATCTCCAACTTTGAGCCCCTCAAGGTGGGCAAGGCCAAGTACTCCATGATTACCGCTGAGGACGGCGGCATCATCGATGACCTTATTACCTACCGCTTTGAAGAGGACAAATTCCTCGTCGTCCCGAATGCCGGCAACGCCGATACCGTATGGGACGAGCTCAATAAGCGCGCCGAGGGCTTCGATGTTTCCCTGAAGAACGAGTCCCGTGACGTCGCGATGATCGCCGTCCAGGGCCCTAAGGCCGCAGAAATCCTCGTCCCGCTGGTAGAAGACAATAAGCAGGACGAGGTATATAACCTCGGCTACTACGCTGCCACCATGGGCAAGGTAGCGCGCACCTTCGCCATTATCGCGCGCACCGGCTACACCGGTGAGGATGGCTTCGAGCTCATCGTGTATAACTCCGATGCCCCACAGCTGTGGGAAGAACTGCTCAAGGCCGGCGCGGAATACGACCTCAAGCCGTGCGGTCTTGCCGCCCGCGATTCCCTGCGCCTCGAGGCCGGCATGCCGCTCTACGGCAACGAGCTCTCTCGCGATATCACCCCGGTAGAGGCGGGCATGGCGCGTGCCTTTGCCAAGAAGGAGGCCGATTTCGTCGGCGCCGAGGTCATCCGCCAGCGCGCTGCCGAAGGCCCACAGGTAGCGATCACCGGTCTCACCTCCACGCAGCGCCGCGCCGCGCGCGCCGGAGCCGAAGTATTCGTGGGAGACAAGAAGGTCGGAACCGTCACCTCCGGCCAGCCTTCCCCCACCCTGGGACACCCAGTGGCCATCGCGCTGCTGGAAACCAGCGCTGAACTCGAGCCCGGCGCCGAAGTCGAGGTAGAGATCCGCGGCAAGCGCTATCCTTTTGAAGTAACCGCGTTGCCGTTCTACAAGCGCGATAAGTAAACACTTTCTCAACCAGCCCGAAAGGACTACATCACCATGGCTACCCTTCCACAAGATTTCTCCTACTCCGAAGACCACGAGTGGGTCAACGCCACCGCTGACGCCGTCGCAGGCGCTACCGTGCGCATCGGCATTACCTCCGTCGCTGCCGATCGCCTGGGCGAGGTTGTCTTTGCCGAGCTACCGGAGGTGGGCGATACCGTCACCGCCGGCGAGTCCTGCGGCGAAGTCGAATCCACCAAGTCCGTCTCTGACCTCTATTCCCCTGTCACCGGCACCGTCAAGGCCGTCAACGAGGCCGTGCACGATGACTACGCGGTCATCAACAACGACCCGTTCGGTGAGGGCTGGCTCTTCGAGGTCGAGGTAGATGAGGCCGGCGAGCTCATGGATGCCGCCGCCTACGCATCCGCCAACGGCCTAGACTAATTCGGCCCCACGCGGGAGGGTGTGCCACGCGCATCCTCCCGCTTTGCTTTGCCCACCGCACCAGAGGAAACTTTGAGGCTATGACTGCACCACGCGATCCTTTCTTCCCCGCCGAGCGCTCTATCCGCGCCTCCGATAAGCCACTAGAGGTCCGTTTCCTGGGCCGGATGGACTACCAGGAGGCGTGGGATTACCAGGCCGAGGTAGCGGCCGCCCGCGCCAAGGGCGAGCAGGGCGACGTGGTGCTCGTGGTCGAGCATCCCAATATCTATACCGCCGGCAAGCGCACCCAGCCAGAGGATATGCCGGATAATGGCCTGCCCGTTATCACCGTGGACCGCGGCGGGCGCATTACCTGGCATGGCGAGGGCCAGTTGGTCATCTACCCCATTATCAAGCTGGCAGAGCCTGTCGACGTCGTCGACTATGTCCGCCGCTTGGAGGAAGCCACCATCCAGACGGTTCGCCAGATGGGGGTGACCACCGCAGGGCGCATCGACGGCCGCTCGGGTGTATGGGTCCCCTCCACCACCCAGGCCAAGGATCCGGCTGCCCCGAAGCGCGACCGCAAGATCGCCGCGCTGGGCATCCGTATTACCCGCGGGGTGACCATGCACGGCTTGGCGCTCAATTGCTGCAATACGCTGGAATACTACGACCACATCGTGGCCTGCGGCATCGACGACGCCGACGTGACCACTCTGTCCTTAGAACTGGGCCACCAAGTCAGCCTCGAGGACGCCACCCAGCCGCTGTTGCAAGCGCTGGACGACGCCCTCTCGGGCCGCCTCATCGTTGCCGACCACACCTTCGGCTCAGCCCCGGATCCCACGAAGCTGGCCAATGAAAGGGCACGGGAGAGGCGTCGGCAAGCGCGGCACTAGCCCTCGTTCGGGGCTGGCGCGGAATAGGATGTGACTGCGGCGACATATACCTAGAAGAGCTATTAGCCATCACCACCATCAACCGATAAAGTGAGTTTTTGTGACTGTAAAGCCTGAAGGACGCAAGATGCTCCGCATTGAAAAGAAGAATGCGGAGTCACCCATCGAACAAAAGCCACGCTGGATACGCAACCAGGTCCGCACCGGCCCGGGCTACGAGGACATGAAGTCCCGCGTGGCCGGCGCCTCCCTGCACACCGTGTGCCAAGAGGCAGGCTGCCCGAATATCCACGAGTGCTGGGA
The DNA here is from genome assembly GCF_030229735.1 of Corynebacterium sp. MSK074. Lineage (NCBI taxonomy): Bacteria > Bacillati > Actinomycetota > Actinomycetes > Mycobacteriales > Corynebacteriaceae > Corynebacterium > Corynebacterium sp. MSK074. The sequence continues at coordinate 4,770 of NZ_JASPIX010000001.1, read as the reverse complement.
ATCCCGCGAGGCTACGTTCCTTATCGGTGGCGATAAGTGCACCCGCCGCTGCGACTTCTGCGATATTGCCACCGGCAAGCCGGAAGAACTCGACCGCGACGAGCCGCGCCGCGTGGCCGAAAATATCCGGGAAATGGACCTTAACTACACCACCATTACCGGCGTTACCCGCGACGATCTTCCGGATGAAGGCGCCTGGCTCTATGCCGAGGTCGTGCGCAAGATTCACGAGCTTAACCCGCATACCGGCGTGGAAAACCTCACCCCGGATTTCTCCGGCAAGCCGGACCTTTTGGAAGAGGTCTTCGAGGCTAAGCCAGAGGTCTTCGCCCATAACCTGGAGACCGTGCCGCGCATCTTTAAGCGCATCCGCCCGGCCTTCCGCTACGAGCGCTCCCTGGACGTAATCCGCCAGGCCCACGACTATGGTCTGATTACCAAGTCCAACCTGATTTTGGGCATGGGCGAGACCGAGGATGAGGTCGAGGAAGCATTGCGTGACCTGCGCTCTGCCGGCTGCGATATCATCACCATCACCCAGTACCTGCGCCCCGGCCCGCGCTTCCACCCGATTGAGCGCTGGGTGCGCCCAGAGGAATTCGTCGCCCACTCCAAGCTGGCCAAGGAGCTCGGCTTCGGCGGCGTCATGTCCGGCCCGCTGGTGCGCTCGTCCTACCGCGCCGGCCGCCTCTACGTGCAGGCCATGGAAAAGCGCGGCTTCGAGCTGCCGGAAAATCTCAAGCACCTGGCCGAGACCTCCCAGGGTGCCACCGCCCAAGAGGCCTCCACCTTGCTGGAGAAGTACGGCCCCTCGGAAGAGACTCCAGTGACCACCCGCATGGCCAAGACCCCGGCTAATGCGAATTCGGCGGCGGCCACCATCCGCTAAACCGAACGTTTTCATAACGGCCTGCGCTTTTCGCGTGGGCCGTTTTAACATTTATGCCCGTTGACCTTTAAAGTAGGAGCCATGGCGAAAGATGACAAGGCAGCACTAAAGGCTGCAAAGAAGCAAGAACGCGCGGCCAAGCGCCAGCAGCGTAAGCAAACCTGGTCCCAGATGTGGCAAGCATTCAATATGCAGCGCAAGCAGGATAAGGCGCTTATCCCCATCATGCTGGGTGCCTTCCTGGGCATGGGATTGCTCTTCTTCCTCATTGGCCTGCTTTTTAGCGGCCAGTGGTTCATGCTCATCCTCGGCTTGGGCATTGGCGCGTTGCTCGCCATGTTCCTCTTTACCCGCCGCCTTGAGCGCGATATGTACAAGCGCGTGGAAGACCAGCCGGGCGCTGCCGGCTGGGCGCTAGAGCAGCAGCTGCGCAATACCGTGGGCATCGTGTGGTCCGTAAAGACCGGTGTGGCCGCTACCCGCCAACAGGATCTTATCCACCGCGTCATCGGCAACGCCGGCGTCATCTTCGTTTGCGAGGGCAATAAGAACCGCGTACGCCCCACCTTGAACCAGCTTAAGAAGCGTGTAGACAAGATCGCCGGCGGCGTTCCTATCTACGAGATCTTCGTGGGGAACGGCGAGGACGAGGTTCCCGTATCCAAGCTGCGCAATAAGGTCATGAAGCTGCCGCGCAACTTCAATAAGAACGAAACCTACGACAACATCCGCCGCATCGAGGCCATGGACTCCATGCCGGGTACCACCCCGGGCATGCCCAAGGGCCCAATGCCCCACCAGGCGCAGAACATGGCCGGCATGAACCGCCGCATGCGCCGCGCCCAGCAGCGCAAGAAGAATAAATAAGCGCCTAAAGCTAATCCCTGCTACACCGTCGACGGCGTAGCAGGGATTTTCTTATGCCCAGAAAAGTCGGGCACCTTAGGAGCGAATGACGATGGTGCCGGTGGCGCGGTCATGCATACCGCGACCGTCCGCATCAACCATGGCTGCTGGAAAGAGCACGCCGGTAAGCAGCGTACGCAGTACGGCGCGCCACAGACCCACGCGGGCACCGGGGACATCGAGACGCGCCACGCCCATCCCCAGCAGCAGCATGCCGGGGGTACGGGCAAAGAGCCAACCACACACGATGCCCATGATGACCCACAGGGCGTAGCCCAAGAAGGCTACACCGCCCAATTCCGTGGTGAACATGTGGATCAGGTTGGCAATGAGCATGCACACGATCCAGTCAATGGCCACGGCGCCGGCGCGGCGGCCTACCGAAGCCAAAGATCCAGGTCCAGACTCGGGAAGACCGAGCTTTTCGCCCGGCCAGCGGCCGGGTCCTTCCATGTCATCGTATTCGCCCGGAATATTCGGCCCGTCGAGCCACGTACGCTTATCTGCCATGCTCACCAATCTAGCGGGCACAAAGTGAGATGTGAAACGAGGGGAATCGCGATGCCAACGGTGGGAACCTAGTAGGCTATAGAGAGACAATTCACCGGTCAACAACGAGGAGACAAACGTGTCTTTCGAGACAGTGCAGGACATCGTCCAATTTATTAAGGACGAGGATGTAAAGTTCGTCGATATCCGCTTTACGGACGTCCCAGGCACCGAGCACCACTTTTCCATCCCAGCAGATGAGTTCACCGTAGAAGATGCCGAAAATGGCCTTGCCTTCGACGGCTCCTCAATCCGCGGATTCACCACCATTGATGAGTCCGATATGACCCTGCTGCCGGATCCGGCCACCGCGCATATCGATCCGTTCCGCACGGCCAAGACCCTGAACATCAAATTCTTCGTCCACGACCCATTTACCTTTGAGCCTTTCTCCCGCGACCCGCGCAACATCGCGCGCAAGGCGGAAGAGTACCTGCAGTCCACCGGCATCGCCGATACTTGTAACTTTGGTGCTGAGGCAGAGTTCTACCTCTTTGACTCCGTGCGCTTTGGCACCGACGTCCAGCACGGCTTCTACGAGGTGGATTCCGATGAAGGTTGGTGGAACCGTGATAGCGAGACCAACTTCGACGGCACCCCGAACACCGGCTACAAGACCCGCCTGAAGGGCGGCTACTTCCCCACCGCGCCGTATGACAAGCACGGTGAGGTGCGCGACGCCATGGTGGAGAACCTGCAAAAGGTTGGATTCCAAATCGAGCGCTTCCACCACGAGGTCGGCGCCGGCCAGAATGAGATCAACTACCGCTTCAACTCCATGTTGCACGCGGGCGATGACATTCAGACTTTCAAGTACGTGATTAAGCAGACCGCGGCACAGTGGGGCAAAACCGCAACCTTCATGCCTAAGCCGCTGGCTGGCGATAATGGTTCTGGCATGCACGCCCACATGTCCCTGTGGAAGGACGGCAAGCCTCTCTTCCACGACGAGGCTGGCTACGCAGGCCTTTCCGATATCGCCCGCTACTACATCGGCGGTATCCTTCACCACGCTGGCGCCGTTCTTGCGTTCACTAACCCGACGCTGAACTCCTACCACCGCCTGGTCCCAGGCTTCGAGGCACCGATCAACCTGGTGTACTCCCAGCGCAACCGCTCTGCCGCCATCCGTATCCCGATTACCGGTTCCAACCCGAAGGCCAAGCGCATCGAGTTCCGCGCACCGGACCCATCCGGCAACCCATACTTGGGCTTTGCCGCCATGATGATGGCCGGCATCGACGGCGTAAAGAACCGCATCGAGCCGCACGCTCCAGTTGATAAGGACCTCTACGAGCTGCCTCCAGCAGAGGCTGAGTCCATCCCACAGGCACCGACCTCCCTCGAGGCTTCCCTCAAGGCCCTGCAGGAGGACATGGACTTCCTCACCGAAGGCGATGTCTTCACCGAGGATCTCATCGAGACCTACATCAACTACAAGTACGAGAACGAGATCAATCCGGTTCGCCTGCGTCCTACCCCGCAGGAATTTGAGATGTACTACGACTGCTAGATATTGGGGCATTTTTGTACATCTGACCTGCGGTTATTTGTACAACTCGTAAGCATAAACGAACCCCTCGACTTTTAACCAGAATTGTCGAGGGTTTCGCTATTTTCGTACCCGTACTGAGCGGTTTTGGCCTGAATATCCTCATTTTTACCGGCCTTACTCGCCTTTCCGGCACCCGCTCACGACTTCTAGGCCACGGCCTCCTGGAATAAGTCCAGTAAGGCTCGTGACCTCTTTTACTGCCTCACCAATCTGCGGCGGGACCTTCGCACCAGCAATATCGAGAATGTCTTCGCAGGCATACCCGTTGCGCGGGCGCCTACCCCGAGGCGGACGCAAACTAGCCTGGTCGTCTGCTTGCTTGCACAGATAGTTCATAGCATTTCTCTGGGCGACCGCTAAACCGACAAGCAGCATGTAGGCGCCGACACCGCGCATGTAGCGCTTAGTGCGTTCACCTTTTCCGATAGCAACCATACTTTTTAGGCTATGGTTGCGAGCCTCGACCAAGTTCGCGGCTTGCGGTAGAGCTCGTCCTACCCACTGGTGTAGACGGGCGGGCCTTGCTGCGCGTACTTGTGAAAGCGGTCGGGCTCGTGAACACTCACCAGCACGGACGATTGGGAGTAGATTTTGCCACAGGTATTCACCTTGTCCAGCACGCCTGTGGTCAACAGTAGCGGCGGCTAGGCCCCAGCAGTATTCTTTGAAGCCGCGCGTCGGGCTTTCGTGTCACCGGCCCGAAGCGGACAGGTAACCTTGCCTAACAGTGCCGGGCACTCAAACCTCTGGGAACCGTCCGGCCGTGTCTTTTTCACTGTCAATTGTAGAGGTTACGTCCCCTAACGTGGTGTATCTGTAGCCCGCGGTAAGTCTTGTGCCGGTGTGCATGAAGGCGACCATCGCGGGTACC